>CAVQZU010000064.1:0-96654 GCA_963718485.1 uncultured Acidobacteriota bacterium | reverse complement strand
GTTGCAAAAAATCTATCTTGTTGGTCCGTCTAGCTTTGTTCTACGTCATGGTACACGGTTTTGGACCTAATTCGGCAGTTGTTGGACCCAAGTTGGACCCAACTTTTGTTGAGCAAGTAGGCAGACGGCAGGCAGGCGCGGCCTAGGTGGTCGGTTTCCGCTTGGCGAGTTTACAGGATAGAACTTCGTCATAATTCGACCTCAACTGAATGGGCAAGCACAGTAAAATTGAACCGCGGCTGGTGGCGTTCCGTTCCGATCGCGGCAGAGGACATGCTTGTGAAATTTCCAACTCCCTTGAAGTTGTTCTTTTCATCGGTTGGTGTCGGAATCATCGCCGCTGTGGCGTTCGGCGCAGTTGCGTTTGCACTCTCACCTTTCTTCGACGCGGTAGGTGTATACATCATGCCAGCGAGATTGATGGTTCAGTTCTGGGACCAATTGTTCGTCAAAGTTGACGTACTGGTTGGTCCCGGACGGTGGAGCGGCGGCGGGGGTGCTTTTGATTATCGCTTCTGCAATTCTATTCTGGACTATCTGTTTTGGTGCGCTCTACTGTGCGTGGGCCACTTCAAGACCCAGACGGGCCGCCCCGGAAACAATCGCGTCCTGAGGAGCCATGCCAGGAGGACAACACAAATTCGAGTTCGTGGGCAACGAACCGTTGGCCTTATGCATAGTTGCCGCGCTGCTGTTTGCAAATACGGCTCTAATGCTGTTGCTGGAATTCGGGCGCAAGTACATTGTTCCGCAGCACGCTCCAGAGATGGTTGACTGGTACACGGGCCATTCAATCGCGATCCAGTTCATCCTCTTGGCGGTGCTGGCCGCGATCTTCCTCATATTTCGGAAGCGCGTTCGCTACATTCGTCAGAAATAGCTGTGACCGGAATTCTTTTCATAGTACCCCGACAGGAATAGGCAATGGGCGAGAAAATAATTTCCCCAAAAACGTAGGCGAAGCAATCGGTAGGCTGTTTCTATCACTGCTCCTCGGAATTATTGGGGGCGGCCTCTGTGGCGCTGCGATTCTGGTTTTCGGTGGGCTAATAGGCAGAAGCGGGACGACAGGCACAGAGTATTTTGGATATTGGAACGTTGACGTCATTTGGCTGGGTCTGCTCTATGGCGGATTTTTCGGCGCTTTCGTGGGTCCACTTGCGTATCCGTTCTTAATCCGAAAAATCGGATTTCAAAAATCCATCTTGCCTGGATTTATTGGGACAATCGTAGGCGGATTCATCGGAGCAGTTGTGGGGCCTCCTCTTGCAGTTCTCACAGGAATCTGCGGATTCCTTCTTGCGCTTTTCTGGAGAAGAATCAAGTTGACCGGAAGTGGTATTTCCGCAAGTCAATGAACTACGCTCGTTTGGCCTTCACATCGGCTACGCGAATGATCACGCGCTTGCCAAGCGCCCTGTGCCGCCCGAGTGATCGTATCCAGAGTCACGGAAACGTTTCTGGGGTCCAGTAGGCGATCCAGTTGTGATCTGCTCGTGTGAAGCTGTTTTGCCATGGCTTGTTTCGTTTTTTGCTGTTCTTGCATGGCCTGTTCCAGTTGCCACGCCAGCACCCGCTTGATTGCGACCGCCTCGACTTCCTCTCGGATTCCTTCCTTTTCGAGGAAGCTATCGAAAGTTGACCCACTGTGATCCATTTTCTTGCGATTTTTCTTCACATTCATTGCAGTCCCCTTTGATGCTTATTCTTGTTGCGGCGCGCCAGCTCCAAATCCTCGTCTGGCGTCTTCTGCGTTTTCTTGATGAATCCGTGGAGCAAGACCATCCGGCCCTTCTTGTCGATATAGAAAAGCACGCGTGCGATTCGGTTCTGGGCCAAGCTTGTCCGGACTTCGTAAATACCCTCGCCCAATGGTCGACAAACGGGCATTCCTATTGGCCAGCCGAACTCGACCGTCTTAATGTCCTCGCCGATGCGCTTCCGATCTTCCGGCGAAAGCTCTTTCAGCCAGTCTCGCACCGGCTCGCCGCCCGCCTCCGTGCGATAGAAGATCGCCGGAACCCTTTTGCCCTGCCGTTCGAGCCCCTCAGGCTGGGTACCTACTCGGGTCGGGGATTTGTGTTTCTTGGCCACAGAAGCAGTGTACCATATGCGGTACATAAGGACAAGCAAGTGTTGGAAAGATCAGGACGGGTAGCAAGCTGACTACATTTACCGGATGCAAATTGCAATGTTCACGGTAGTAAATCATCTGAACGCTCGCGCCGGAGGAATCAATTGGGCATCAGAGGTGCAAAATAGGCCATCCACATCTTATTCGCTGATAACCTATTGTTTGATTCTTGGAACGCGAAACCCTGAAATTAGGAGAACAAGTCCCTTGGGAAACCCCGTACTGTCTCTCGTTCGGTGCGTCCGGGTGGCTATTCTTATTCTGGTGGCCGCGTCAAGCGGCGCTGCGCAGGAGTTAGGGCCGGTCCTTTACAACACCTGGGAGGGCCTTTGTAGCATTTCGCCCGAGTCTGGAGCGAAGCCTCACTGCATCGGAGGCAAGAGATATGAGGAGGCCTCTTGGCAGCCCCACGGGAATCGAATCGTAACGGAGAGTCGAGGTGGACTGGTCTTCCTTAACAGCAACGGGCAATTAATCAGCAGGGCCGTCGGCAAATCGGCGGTCGGCCAATATGGAGTCCGGATGGAAAATATGTCTACGCCATCAACTATGCGCTGGGGAGAGCAGTCGAACGGTGGGATGCATTCGGTAAGCATAGAATCGTGCTCCCAGTAACGGGGCTTGAGGACCAACAACTTCGATCGGGTGATGTACCCTCCCCGATGATTCTTCAAATGATTTCGCTCAGTCCTTCAGGGAAAAGGGCTGCATTACTCACTCGTGACTTCAAGGAAATGCTCATTGCCCATGTTGGTGACAAAGTTCTCTCAGTTCAACAAATCGTTCCTCATGAATTCAGCTATGTTTCCCAGTCCGTTTGGCTGGATGAA
Organism: uncultured Acidobacteriota bacterium; assembly: GCA_963718485.1. Lineage (GTDB taxonomy): Bacteria > Acidobacteriota > Terriglobia > Acidiferrales > UBA7541 > Palsa-295. The sequence goes on along the minus strand of CAVQZU010000064.1, from coordinate 93,690 downwards.
GAACATTTGTTGTTCATTGGCAAGCGGGATTCCATGCGTGGAGAATTGTGGGAAATCAACGTTCAATCGGGGGAGCTTAGAAGGCGAGGGATCGATGGACTTTGGCTAAGAGATTCCGTGGCGTTATCACCTGACGGAAGGTCGGTAATCGTGACCGGGGTAAGAGACGGTCAAGAGGTATCGTGGAACCTCTGGCAATACTCATTCGAGACGTCGCGGCTAATCAGACTCACAAACGGGGCTCAAGCTGAGGATGTCTATGTTTCGTGGAGACAGTAGCGGTAGCTATAGGGCTTACCTCAGTCGTCGGATCGGAAAGCGCTTTTCCGTCGAGTCGAATAGAAGCATGAGGAGAGCCGATATACTTCTTTAAGGCAAAGAAAATGGAATTTTCCTCCTCACATTTTGCCTCTTTTGTGCCTCTTTATAAGTAGGGAACCCTCTCGTCGGTCTCTTTGAATTTTTCCGGTGAGGTTTGGCGGATTTTCCCCCTCTATATAGTAGGAGAGCTTTGTCGATGCGTGGTTTGGCAGACACGGCTGGGTTGCCTGATGTCAGGAGTCGCCGGGCTTTCTTTCGCTTTGAAATTGTGTGCCAAGATCAGCCCCTAGAAATGAAGCTTGAATCTACTCCCGATTTTTCCCATTCAGAAATGCGTGCACCTCGCGGCCCATTTTTCGGCATGAGGTTCGGGCACATTTTTTCTCTGGCGTTTCTCAGCTCTTCTTCTGTGGCCGCGTTTCGTGGCCCCAATTCCGACAGCAGAAATGGAGTGTGTTTTGCGGCCTCGCAGCATGCACGCGAAATCATCGCGCCAGAAGCACCCCATTCTCATGCAGCTTTTCTAAACATCCGCCGGGATTCTTCTTCCGAGGGTGAACGGTGCATGAAAGACACAGTTCACCCCATCCGTCACCTTTCGGTTCACCCTCAGGATTTTCGGAAGAGTCCGAGAGCAGAAGAAGTTGTGCAGGTCACGACGATCAATTTGGGCGCGGACAAAACACCGGATTGGGCTGGAGCGACCCCACTTTTGTGCACGTTTCCGTGCCCAAAGTAATTCGTGGGGTCGCTCCAGCCCAACTGCGCGGTGACCGCGCAGAGTGTTTTGTCCGCGCAGCATTCCACAGCAGGGGGCCACAGTGATGAACAACGGAGATGAAAACAACACTGAGCTTTTGACCGTGCATGAGATCGCCAGGCTTCTGAAGGTGCCGGTTTCTTGGGTGTACGGGCACACCAGAAAACGCTCGATAGATCGCCTGCCGGGATATCGCCTTGGGAAGTACTGGCGTTTCCGTGCAGACGAAGTAATGGCCTGGGTGCAGCGCCAGAGGAGAGATCGCGAAGCGGCTTGACATGCGGACTACACTGAAAGGCGACGAAGAACAAGCTGGGCGGGCCATCGAGATCCCAAGGAAGGGAGAAACGATGGCTCGAAGAGGTTTCCAGCAAGGATCGCTTTTCCAGCGCGGCACTCGGAGAAAGCTTTGGGTGGCACGCTGGTGGGAGGATGTAATTCAAGCAGACGGCACGCTCGGCAGACTGAGGCGGTCCGAAGTGATCGGGACCGTCGCCGAATTTCCGACGCGCCGCCTGGCTATGCAGGTTCTGTCTCAGAGGTTAGGGTCGATCAACAACGGCAAGGCACGACCGCAGTCCGTCCGTACATTTGGCGATTTCGTCAAGGACGATTGGACGCCTGTAGTTTTGCCCACACTCAAATACGCAACCCAGAAGCACTATCGGTACATGCTCGACGTGCATCTCAATCCAGCTTTCGGCCAGAGACAGCTTCGGGAACTTACGCGAGAAGAGTTACAAAGCTTTCTCAGCCGAAAACTCAGCAACGGGTTATCGTGGGAAACCGTTCACCACTTCAAGTGTGGTATGAGCAAGATTCTCGGAGCAGCAGAGGAATGGGGCTACATAACCGAGAACGTAGCTCAGAAAACGAAACTCCCGCGACGGCAGCATGGAACGGAGCGAGTTGTCCTCACTCCGATCCAGGTGCGAGACATAGCTGCGGCGCTGAATGAACCCGCACGCTCGGTCACGTTGTTGCTGGTGCTGACGGGATTGCGTGTAGGGGAGTTGCTTGCACTTCGCTGGGGGAGTATTGATTTGAAGGCTCGTTTGCTCCGCGTAGTCGAGACGGTGTATGACGGGCACTTCGATCAACCCAAAACGAAACGCAGTGCGCGAACCATCCCGATTGGGACGGAGACGGCAGAAATTCTCGCCGGCATCCGTCCTGCCGCTGTTGATGCAAAGGCCCTGGTATTCGCCACACGCGAGGGATTGCCGCTAGATCGCTGGAATCTCTTGCGCAAGCACCTGAAGCCTGCCGCAAAGAAGCTAGGGCTTCCTGGTGTCACGTGGCATCTTCTGAGGCATAGCCACGCAACGATGCTCGACTCTGTGGGCACGCCGATAGGAACGATGCAATCGCTTCTAGGGCATTCCACACCGGACATCACGCGCGAGATTTATTTGCACGCGATCCCGGAAGAGCAGCGTCGCGCGGTGGAAAGTGTCGAGAGGCTCGTATTTGGACCCAAATGGACCCAAGTTCAGGCTCCGACGCAAACAGCGTCAGGCAGAGTGAATTGAAAACAAAGAAGTAAATGGTCGGGGCGTCCGGATTTGAACCGCGAGGCCTCCTGCGCCCAAGGCAGGCGCGCTACCAGGCTGCGCTACGCCCCGACATGAAGTGCGAGATTCATTCTAAAGCACTTTCCAACTTTGCTCCTAATCCGTCCCATGCTTTTTACCCCCGACTGTGCACGAACTGTGCACGAATGAGGCTATTGCACCGTGACTGTGCACAATGGAGCCACCAGAACGTCAGCGGCGACAGGTGCCATTTCGTTGGCTCGACGGTTAAGCTTTTCCAGAGCCTCGCGCTTCATCATCAACTTCATTTGGGAATACTTCTTGAAGACTTGCGCGTCGCTTTGGCGGAGCATTTGGGTTACCCATTCATCGGCTACGCCCCCGGCACTTAGCCGTGTGGCATACGTGGAACGAAGATCGTAGATCCGAAAGTAGGGAACCTTTGCCCGTCGGAGAGTTTTTTGCCAAACAGTCTTGAGTGCCGTTTGGTGCCCGCTCGGATTCCGATTACTCGGAAACAGAAACGGCCCATCACCAGAAATCGCCATCTGGCTCTTGAATGCTTCGATGGCGAGCGAAGTGAGGGGAACCTCGGCGATACCGTTCGGCGTCTTTGAATCCGGTATCCAGACAACCGCATTGTGCAGGTCCACTTGGTCCTTTTTCATCGGAGTCAGTTCCTTGTAGACCCGCAATCCGGTCTCCGTAATGATGCGAATGATGTTCCGCAAATGCTGCGGACCATGAGATTCGATCCTTTGCTGCTCAGACCATGCGACGTAGTGAGGCCTGAACAACCCTTTTACAGCAACCGGGAATTCAACGCCTGAACACGGATTCGCTACTAGGAGTTTCTTGCGAACCGCCACGTTGAGCATACGTCGGAGTACTCTGAACTCTTGATGTATTGTGGTGGACTTGATCGCCCCTAGTAGTTTGTAGCCGAGCTTGACCTTGACACGAACTCGCTGCCGAAGACGTTCACGAAGGTACAGCTCGATCGAATCTGCGGTGATGTCCACCAGTCGGCTTATACCAAAAGCAGCCTTGAGGTGTTTTATGCACCTTTCGTTCGCTTCGTGTGTCTTCTCAGCACGCACAGGCGGCTTGGAATAGTTCTCCAAGAAGAAATCCGCCCATTGTTCGTAAGCCAAGCTCTCGCCCTTTCGAACAACCTCAAGGAGATTGGCATCTCTCGCCTGAAGTCTTTCTCTCAGCTTTTTATTTGCTTCCTGCCAATCAGCGGTTTGGCTTGACTCTCTTCGGGCAACGCCCTTGCGATCCCGATAGCGAATCCACCAGATTTCGGTGCCAGCTCGCTGATAGACCACTCCGTCGTACTTGCGTGCTCTAGGCATTCTCCATCTCCTGTTTGAAGGACGCGCGAAATGTTTCGAGATCCGATTTGAGGAACCGGATATTGCGACCCATTACGCGGAGATGGGGAATCTGCTTTCGCTCAACCCAAAGATATACCGTCTGTGGGCTCACGCCAAGATATTTGGCTGCTTCCCTCACTGTTAGCGGGCATTCTTCGAGGACAGAGGAAGATCCTCCATGAGGTTCGACGAAGGTCTGATGACTCATGGCGTTTCGCTCCGGTCCTGAGTGAGGTCATTTCCAGGTGTCAGTTCTGCGAAAGCGACTTCGGTGCTGGCCGCTTTGCTTTGTAGCTCCGCCTGGGCGTTCATTACGGTGTGTCGGGCATAGTATTCGGGGGATGGTTTATCCTCAGAGCGGAAATCAGCAATTCTCCGAATGATTTCGTCTGGCTCGTCACCACGAGCTAGTGCGCGTTTAGCGTAGGCCCAATCATGCTCCGATTGGCTCAGTGTGTTACCGGGAGCGCGATGGCTGCGAGCAGCTTCTTCATTGTGGAGCCGTGGGGCATCCTGTGAATCAATCGGGACCTTGAAATCCCGAATGTGGTATGTCTGCGTCGATTCCGAACGAGCCTGGACGTAGAAATCTTGATCATATTTTTTGTTTGCGAAACCGGGCAATCGGAGGACGCGTGTAGAATCTGTTGCTGCCGGATCACCGGCGAACTCTCTGACCATGGCACGCTGCAAGTCCTCGGCATTTTCGTTCGGATATGCTCCCAGAGATTTCGGAATACGGGCAGTTCTTCACCGGGGATATTGTCAGCGACTGGGACGCGAGGAAGCTTCACGATGCCGCATTCGATGGCATCCATCAGCGAAAAATCGCTCACGGTCCAGGGAAACAGGGTTCCCTCGGCATAGCCGGAGCCACTAAGGAAAAACGGTGTCGCGGAAAGATCGACGATCTGTGTTATTCCGAGCTTACGTTTGACAGCCTCAAGGCCGTTAATCCACAGACGTGCCGCTTCACTGTTTTTCTCTGCTTCCTGCTTATCCTCGGCAGTGAGGTCGGGTTCATCAGCTTCCCCCGGTTTTTCGCGATAACAGTGATGGGCCTCATCATTCAGAACCATGATATTTTTCAAACCCATGAGATCGGGCATGACCCGTTGGATCATCTGCCCTTCGGTTTCGAGAGTTTCCAATTCTGGCCCTCTTCCCTGAAGAAGTGATCGGCCTCCTTTGGAAAGTTCCATCCGGTCTCGCAACTTAAACGCATGGTAGTTGGTGATCACAATCTTTGCTCGTTCGAGATCGCCCAACATTTCCTCTGGTATCAACTCCAGGTTGCGGTAGTAGCTGTCGGGGTCGTTCGGCTGCAAAACGCGCAGCCTAGCGCGAATCGTGAGACCAGGTGCAACGACCAGAAACCCGCGAGTGAAATGCGAACTATTGGGCCGACGTACTGCGTTTATGGTCTGCCACGCGATGAGCATTGCCATGACCGTGGTCTTGCCTGCGCCCGTTGCCAGCTTCAGAGCGAAGCGCAACAGTTCGAGATTTGCGTCTCGGTTCGCGTCTGCCAAGTGTTCGATAAACCGCTTACCAGTTTTCCCAAGCTTCGGAGCAACCTCGATCAGCCAAATAGCTGTCTCGACGGCTTCAACTTGGCAGAAGAAGGGTCGAAAGGTGTTGAAAGTGTGGTGACGCCAGTGTTGAAGAAGTCGTTCGGTCTCGGGCGTCACAAGCCAGTCAGTCGGATTCGGAAGCTTCCGCCACTGGTCCACCTGAAAACGAAGATCGTTAATAATTGAAGTTGGGTCGTACTGTTGCTTTTGGGTAGAGAGGCCCTTGCCTTCATCAAAAATCAGCGCGTCTTGGTTCGGCTTTCGCTTTTGCTTCTTTGGCTTCGGGATCGGAGTGATGAACTCTGCACGACGCCGAGTCGCAACAATCTTTTGGGTGGGTTGCCCTTCGCTATCAAGCTCCCAATGACGCTCCGGGTAGCTGTACGGCGAGTTCAGAATGGGGCGTTCAAAGAAGTGATTATCCATGTCTCAGTTTCGCAGCCGCCAGCCTAAAGTATTGTCTTTCAGCTTGATATATGAAATCGGAGCCCGAATTGTCTCGGCGATACTACCACCAAAAGTTACACCAGTCGCCGCCGGTTCGGCGAACGAGTACTAAGAATATTTGAGCAAGCGACTCTAGCTGTACAAGTACACAACCGTCCCGTTCCGGGTCCCGGTGAAGGGGGACCTAAGACTTGTGAATCGGAGATCGAACGGCACTAGAACGCGGCCACGAGGCTATGAGCGTGGAGCGGGGTCCCACGCGTGTGCGGGCGTCCACGCGCTTTCCAGGCCTCTCTGCTGTTGTACTGACTTGATGACAGGTACGAGGAACGATACAAGGCGAGCGACAATGTCCCTGAACTCCGTTTGTTGAACGTACACTTTGTTCTTGTTGCAGAATGCATTCCACTGTTTGATCTTGTTTTCATCTTCATAGAATTCTGGTGTGAACGCGAAAGGGACACCTCCCGTTGGCAATTCCGTGCCGCGTCGTTTGAAGGTCGCTCGCACAGCTTCAGTCAGCGTTTTCCCATCAAATTCAAAAGTGGTGGCAAGGCTGTGCAGATCGTGAAAGTCCTTCATGCGGCTGTTCGAGATGCCGAGTTTCACCATAGCTTCCAGCTTTTCCGAGATTACGGTTTCGCGAGGATAGGCGAGCAGTCGAGGACCGGGCGGCTCCAACAGCGTTGGATATTCCATTTCGACCGGACCGGGCGTTACTGCGTCTCCAAACCCAATGTCGATCTGTATCGGTATTTGCGCTTTCTCCAGAAACGCGGTGAATGTGACCCGAACGCCTTCGTATTCGGCGTCTTCCTTAATGCGTTCCGCTTTGACTGTTTTGGGATCAAAATGCAAACCGTCATTCTCTACCTCGACGGTTGAGATGTCCTGGAAGATGCGAACAAATCGCTCCGGGGAATTATCTCCATTCGCCAGAAAATCAGCGTCACGGGTGGGGCGATACCGCTGCGCCGTCCAAAGCTCGAAGAGCAGAGCGCCCTTCAGTACGAACACTTCCCGATACTTGGACTTGCTGAGTCGAAAGAGAATTCGCTCCAGGCCGTACTTGGTGAGTATGAGTCCGAAGTCGTCATTCCGGTCTCGCGCAAGGTTGAGCAGTTTCTGTCGAATCGAGGCGGGGATGTTCTTTAGCTTCGGATCGCGCAATTAGAGTGACTCCAGATAGGGTCGCATGATGTTCGCCACGCGGCAGACTTTGGCGGCGTCCCATAGTTCGTCCATGGAGGCTTTCTTGAGACGCCGACACTCCTTTAGGGCCTCCATGGCGACATCCGTGCCGATCTTGTTACGGAACTTGAAGCAGTCTGCCACAGTCTTTGCTGGCGTGTAGACCTTGAGCGCTCCGCCGCGAACCGGATATTCCTTCACGCCGAAGCGCAGGGCCGTTCCCGACATGCGCACAAAGCGAATTGGTGGAGAGGTCATGCGAGGAGTCCACGCTTTGACATCAATCGCCATCCAGACTTGGTGTGGGGATTGTGTGGTGAACTTATGAAATTGCAGGGCGGATAGGAGACAAACTATTCCTTTGGGAACAGTGGACGCCGCTTCGATCAGCGACAGATGCTCAGTGACGGGGGACGAGTTCGAAGCGTACAGGCCGCGTCCAACCTTTCTGAGAATACCCTTCTGAACAAGCCTGGGCAGATAGTTGCGCGGGATGCCAAGGGCGTACACGTCCTTCGCGCGAATAATTTGTTTCTTAGTAGCCAGGTTGAGTAGACGGTTTGACTTGGATTCCACGGAATGCGCCCCACGAAAGTGTACCAAATACTCGGTAGATGTCAATAAGTACCGATGTTATGGAACAGGCAGAAATGGGAGCTTCGGAGGTTGCTACTCTCTTTGTTGCCCTCTCTTAAGGGTAATACTCTTAATGAGTTGCCATGTTTGCCGGGAGCTCGGTGCAAGATGTTGAAGCGCCTACGTTGCCTGCACCTTGAGCAATGACACCCGGTAGCCAAAGGTCTTGAGACGCCTGTCGGCGTTGCGAAGGTTCACTTTACTAAAGAATGGAATATTGAGAGCTTTTGTCGATTTACTGACGATTGCGTAGACGATCTCGAACCGGGCAGCATCGATGCGCCTAACAGAAGCACCCAAGCGGTGAGAAGCGGGGAGTTTCGCATTCACCATTCGACGGAATTCCTCATCTCTCTTAAACAGTTCTCCGGACACAAAACCCTGGGCAAATAAGTGGCTTAATACGCTGGAGCCGCCGTAGCGTTTAACGTGGATAATCTCGCGTGACCGCGAGTAGAGGTCGCAAAACTCAACCTTGCTCGCCATGCCGGGATATTCGATAAGCTTCGTGTCCATTAACGCGAGACGGGTTCTGTCTTCATTCGCGACGCGCGCATTGTATTCGGTTTCGGACCCGTCATGATAATCCGGTAGCACCAATCGTGATGTACCAAGCTGCTTATATGACTGTTCTACAGTACGAGCAAAGCTCTGGCTGATCCGATACCACTTCCCATTGTTCAGCAGATAAGTGTGACCACCCGATCTAATTTCGGCATAGATACAACGAAAAAGTGGCCAGTGATAAAGAACATTTCCATCATCTCCTGAAATCGCGAGAACGGAGACGTACTTCAGCGTTTCGATCCGTATCTGATCCGTATCCCCGTATTCCGCAAAGTACGAGGTGAAATGGATGTCTTCATGCAATTTGGCATTGCGAGATCCGCTGTATTTGAATCCCGAAACTCTAGACCAATCGATGGGTTCTGGGATCGTCAACCAAATGTGCTCCAAATCCTGATTCCTAAGCCTTTGAACAATGGCCTTTTCTAGCTGTTCGATTTTGAGGGGGTCCTGCAACTCATGAATTTGGTCTACCCACGGGAAACGTTCTCGGTATGTTCGTTTGGAATACTCTGCTAAGTATCTTGCCAATAAAGCGACTATTCCATCTAGATTCACTTTCACGTTGACATGCAGTGAGTCTTTTCCCGTAAGCCGCAGACCAAGCTTCGATTCTAAAGGTTTGCCGGTAACGGCTCTCAAGAGGTCCTGTTCTACGTCGAGGCCGAAGTCGCCAATACTGGCTTCGCGGCTTGCCTGAATCTGGCTGTGTTGTGCGATGGCATCCAACTTCACACGATCGACACTCCGAACGCGATCAATGTCTACGCAATTCAAAGTTACTTTCAATCCAAAGTCCTCTTCCGAGCAGCCCGGTGCGAGTAATGCGCGGCCGTACCCAAACGTAATCCCGAATAACCGCTTCTGGACGCGGATCAGCCAAACCGCAGCTGCACTTTGGGAGGGGATATTCGGAAGGTGAGGAACCGTACTACCTTGAAATAAGATAGCCCAGGGCGGCACTTTTTACTTTGATTGCTTGACGTGGAGATCTCCAATGCTTGATCCGTTTACCCGGACTGAATAAGAATCCAAAGACTGCTTCTTGTCTAGGACATTGGCGAGGGGCCAGTCTTTTTTTATCAAGAAAATCGATAGGCGCACCGATTTGGGTTTCATTCTGACCCTATCCCTTGCATCGGCTAACAGGCAGCATCTGCAAGTATCGTTTGCGTTGGCGTATTGAACTGGCCTTACAATTGTCGATCATAAAATTACGATCATCGGCTAGCGAGCACTGTTGCGCGCTCTAAGTAGCGACACAGAGCATTCGCCAACTGCATTTGGCGGGGACTTTTACACTCCGGTTCCATCAGTCTGGGGCTTCCCACCAAAATCACATTCGACATCGCACGCGATGTCGCCACATTCAACCGATTTAGGCTGTACAAAAATTCCATACCTCGCGGTGCATCCTCGGGCGATGATGTCGTCAGCGAATAAATCACGACCGCCGCCTCCTGCCCCTGAAACTTGTCCACCGTGCCAACCCGCGCGTTCGGCAGCCGAACTGACAAATCCGCTACCTGCGCGTTGTAAGGTGCCACGATTAGAATGTCATCCCACGTCACAGTGCGCCTGTTTCCTGTGCTACGAAACCACTCGACGCCATGATCGATCAGACTCTCTGCAATCAGCGCCACAACGTCCACTTCTTCCGCTGATGAATTGCGATTCCCGATGTGACGGACTGGCACGAACCATAGTCCGGCTCCGTCCAGCCAGGGATGGCCCTGCAAGACGCGAGGCTCAGTGATCGGTCGTGCACCCAACCGTCCTTCATAGAACATCTCTGAAGTAAACGCGCAAATCTTTGGGTGCATTCTCCATGTCTCAGGCAGAAGCATTCCCATCGTCGGCGGGATTGTCTTGTGTTTTCCGATCAGGTGTTGCAATGCTGACTTTTCTGCCCCTGCAGGATGGCTCCCCTTCAAAGGCCGTTCCAGTTGCTGCGGATCACCGATAAGCACCAAATTTCTTCCTGCTTGTGCCACCGCGATTACATCTGCCAGTGCCATCTGCCCAGCCTCATCGATGAATAGGACATCCACTGCTTCGCCCGCTCCATCCGGCGTCCATAGCCACGATGTGCCGCCCACAACATTAGCAGTGCCGAAATGCAAAGCCGCCCACGCCTCATCATTGTCTTTAGCCACGGCGATCTCGGCGCTGGCTTCTTCCTCGTTCGATCTTTGCATGCATCGGATTCCGGCTAGGTTGTCTTCATGAGCCGCTTCAACAACTTCTTCCAACAAATTCCGTATTACCTTATGACTCAAAGCCGTGATTCCAACCTTTTTGCCCTCCCGCACCAGTCTGCAAATCATGCGTGCACCTGTATACGTTTTCCCAGCTCCTGGTGGTCCTTGGATCGCGAACACCGAATGATCCAAGACTTCGGCGATCCGACAAGCGGTACTTTTTGTCTCCTCGCCGGGAAGCGCTGTAATCGCCTGTCCAACAAAAAGCCGCGGTTGTCTGCGAAGCAGCAGATCGCGTGCCGCTCGATATTTACCAGTCGCATCGATCCCGTTTTCTTTCACCCAATCCCCAAGGCGAAGGAGCGAATCTGAATGCGCATCAACGTTCATCGGTCGGTCCCACAGATACAACGCGGTTGGATGAATCTCCGCCGTTTTCTTCGTTTTCTTGATATCTATCGTTCTTTCTATTAAATCGATTGCCTGCACGCTGCCGATCTTTTCTCCGCGTTGATATAGGTCTTTATCTGAGCGCACTTCCGTTTCTTGCTTCTCGAACCAATAACGGTCCACTGGAATCTTGCGTTCCAAGTCGACCCGTTTCACAAACCGCAATCCGGCCAGCCCGGCTCGCTCGTCCATTAAATCCTCTTCATCTAATTCTGCAAGTCGATAACCTTCCCACCAACTCGCCTTGTTTTCTCGCCGGTGCCAATCTAGAAGCTGCGCTAACATCCAGCGCGCCTCCTCGTGGTCCGAGCGCTGTCCGGGATCAAGAGGAATGCCATCGACGAGTTGTGCCACCAGTGCAGCGACTCGCCTTTGCCGCTCGTCTACCTTCTCGGGTGGCGCACCATCTCCAATCGCAGGCCTGGGAATGTTCGTCCCGCTGGCGAACAGCTTCTGTCGCTCTCCTTCCAACCAAGCATGCAAAGATGCAGTCGAAAGGCAATCTTCCTCGTTATATCCCTCCATCACTTGGCGAAACCTGTCCGGCAACTCTCCATCCCATCCCAATTCCATGCGATGCTCCACATAGCGCATCGCTTCGCGTGAATCCTCAAGGGCCGTCTTTCGAACGAATCCGTAAAACACCTCCAGCTTCTTCAGGGAATATTCCTCCACGCTCGCGCGCACGGCCTGCTTGAACACCTGATGCAGATCCACAAGCAATCCGGCCCGCAACATACTGTCGACTTCGTCTTCTCGCGTCGCGTACCGTCCCATCAATCGCTTAAGTGCACCCGGCTCATAAACTCCAAAGTGATATACATGCATTGCCGGAAATTCTTTCCACCTTCGCACAATCTCGTCCACCAGCCATTGAAATCCCCGCTCCTCATCCCGAGCGGTAAATGCCCATTTTTTCTCGTAACTCAAGTCCTTTCCTCGACCGAGTGACACAAATCCAAACAAGTATTCCTGCCCGCCTCCCGCTTCCCGGTCCCCTGCGAAGGGGTCGCCCTCTAGGTCGACGAACATATCGCCCGCTACGGGCTCCGGTAGCTTGCAGAGACCAGCACCTGGCACAACAGGTAGCACCTCGTGGACTGGCTTGCCGCTTGTGCGCCCCTGCACCTGAACCCGTGCTTGCTCTCGAACTCGCTCATACCCTTCCGCTGAACCGCGCTTTGGTTTCTGCTTCAACGGAATACTCACGGCAGCGAGCTGTGCCATGGTCCGAGTGTCCCACGCCTCCAACTGGCCGCGCTGTTGTGTTCGAATCCCCGCTACCAGCGAAAGATGATCGTCGCCCCTTCGCCTCGTATCACACTCGCTAAACCAGCGGCACACATCGCAGTGAAGACAGGGCTCTGGATAGGTTTCCTGGTCCCGATTGTCTTCGGACACCTTCTCGATCCGAGCTTTAACATATCGGTAGTAAGCCGCGTACTCCGCGAGGCGGTAAGGCTCAGTTGTGAAACTCTCGCCGGGAGGAACCACATGCATGAACTCTGGTTCGTCACCCTGAATTTCTGTCAAGAGTTCTGAATAGAGCACAAGCTGGAGAATCGTTGTCGCCTTAGTTTCTCGAGCAAGCTTGCAGTCGTGGACTTCATACGACCAGTCCCCAAGCCTGCTCCTCCGATGCACTTTTCGAAGAACGTCTGGCTGGCCAAACCAACGGCCCTTCGACAGCGCACCTTGTGAAATTACGTCTGTCCCCTTGGCCATATGAGAGAGGGTTTCGACTAAGGTCTGCGTTTCGTCCGTGATACTTCTCAAAATCGCGACATTGAGCCCCGACTTCTCTAAATAGCGCAAGTAGGCCTCTTCATGCTGCAGGCCCAATTCCTGAATAACCCTCAGGTCCGGTGACCGCCAATCAGGAGCTTTCAGTGACCCCCGAGCGACACTTAGGTCGAGCGTAGTTAGGTGATGGCAGGCCAGATGGTTACTGAGGTCCGTCGCCGACAGTCGCACATGGTCGGAAATAATCTTCATATTAGGTACATATGGCGGCTTAGGTTCTAGACAACCTAAGTTTCCGGGGACGCCACAGTGTCGGGAGTCTACCAGACACAGTCTAGATGCGGCACGAGGGAATTATTCGGTTCTGGCGCGCATCTCAGACCGATTCCAGCGCCATTTAGAATGTAGTGCGGTGGATTACGCGCGCAACGTGGAAGGCCTTTCTCGATCTTCTGCATGCGGATCGCATTAAGCGCGTCGTAGATGTCCGTTAGGTCGTCAACAGATTAGATTGTGAAGTGATACCATTCATTCATCTTGCACCAGCACAACAAACTGCACCGCAAACCTAGGTCTCCTAGGCGCGATACGATCGTTCTAAGCCACGCCTACGAGGACAATCAATTCACTCGCTGGCTCGCGCTACAACTCGCACGAAACGGCTATCACGTCTGGTGTGACCTTACGCATCTTCTCGGCGGCGAAATCTTCTGGGACAACATCGAAACGCTTATCCGAACCGGCTGCATCAAGTTCATCTACGTTTTGTCGCGCAATTCAAATCGAGGGCAGGGTCGTGGATTCTGGAAAGAATTGGATTTGGCCGACGCGCAGTCGAAGGTCAACAAGATTCCTGATTTCATCATTCCTGTTTCGATCGATGATCTTCCAAGCATCGACTACAACATTTACCTCCACACTCGCCACGTAGAGCAATTCCACTCGTGTTGGTCGGACGGTTTGGAGACACTGTTGGCGAAGCTGGAAAAGCATAAGGTTCCTCGCCGGCAAGAGTTCAGTCCGAAATCAGTTACGTATTGGTGGCGGCGGTGGTTCCGAAATCCGACACAGGGCGTCGAGCGCAAATCGGTGACGTACCTGTCCTCGTGGTTCCCAATTGAGCACTTGCCGTCGAAACTCTACATCCACCACTGGGGCATTTCCGACGATGACAAATCACTCACCGAAATCGATTGGGACAGGCCCGCGATAGCACACGGAAACGGGATCGTCACATTCGCTTCAGCGGCTGATTTCATCGCTCAGCTAGGGCCGGATCACAGCGTCGGTTCTACCGAAGAAGTATCCGTGGCCGACATCCTGGATCGAACGGTAGATAACTGCACCATCGACGGCGGGGAATTGAAAAGACTTTTGTCGTGGCTGCTCAGAATCGCCTGGGAGCACTGGATCGTCAAGCAGCCCGTTGGTATTTATAGTCTTTCAAACAACGCGAAATGTGCGTTCTTCTTGAAACCTCCGACGCAGGATGCACTGTATGCGTCATTTACCGCATTCGACGCTTCGGATGCGGAGCGTGCCCTTACGGGATTCTGGACTAGGCCGGGCAAAGAAGAGGGCGGTCCGCGCCAAAAGCACTATTGGCACTTCGCTGTCCAGGCCCACGCGCGGCTAAGCCCCGAGCCTATCTATCGAATTTCGACTCACGTCGTTTTCTCAGATAACGGAACTACCGCCTGGACCAGCGCGAAACGGATGCACGTCTCCCGGCGAAGGCAATGCAAGAATTGGTACAACGATACATGGCGCGACCGCCTGCTCGCTTCAATGGCGAAGCTCGCAGCGGAGGGTGCAAAATCGATTGCGATCCCGGTGAGCGCGGATGAAAATGTGGTTGTCTCGATTCGTCCGCTGACATTTAATTCTCCCGTCACGTTCAACGTAATTTCTAAATCCGCAACTGCTGTTCTGGAAAAGGACCGCGCGGATGAGGAAATCGAGGACGAGGACGATGATGAGCCGGGGGAAGAGCCCGGAAAGGGTGACGAGCCGGGTAATACTCAGGCATGAAGCAATTGATCCAGCTCCCGGAACCGAAGCTTCTGTTTCGGTACGATCAATCGCTCGAAGACCCGCGCGATGGCCTCACGCTTTTCGGCCCACTGGACTCTGCACAGATATATGGCATTCGCTCAGGTGTAATTGGCACCGAGGCAGGAATCGCGCGTTTTAAGCGATGGGTTCAGAGCATCCAGGGACCGATCATTTCTGCAACCACCGACGCGGAATCGCTCTACAGACCGTTTTTCCCAGGCTTCCAAACGGTGTTTGGCGTCCGATGGAGTCCCACTCCTCAGATTGAAATCCCAATTGATCTTGGCGAACTGTCCAAACGAATTAGAATCGGGAATTCCCACCAGCGCGTTTTTCAAACTGTGAGCTTGTTCGCCGACGCGATCAACGAAGCAAAACGTAAGGAGGATGTGCAAGTCGATGTCTGGTTCGTGATTGTTACGGAAGACGTTGAAAAATACTGCAGGCCGTTATCGACCGTTGAATCCGCTATACGTGTCGAAGTCGATTCAATCGTTTCGGAATCACAAGCGAAGCAATTTGTGAAGGAGCCGCCGCTTTACCCCGAGATGGTTGAGGCCGCGCAGCCGTTTTACTATGAACCTGACTTCCACAACCAATTGAAGGCGCGGCTACTTTTGAACTCCGCTCCGATTCAAATCATTCGTGAGACTACGATTGCACCACTAGACTTTCTAAAAGCGAACGGTTTTCCCCTCAGGAAAGTCGATAAACCATCCGTGATTGCTTGGAACATCTGCACGACTGCATTCTACAAGGCGAGCGGCAGACCGTGGAAACTTGCCCGCGTGAGACCCGGAGTCTGCTACCTGGGATTGGTGTTCAAACGCGACGAACGATCCGTTGACTCGACGAACGCTTGCTGTGCGGCCCAGATGTTTCTGGACTCAGGTGATGGCGTTGTCTTCAAAGGTGCAATCGGACCGTGGTATTCGCCGACCAGCAAGGAATTTCACTTGAGCAGTGATGCCGCAAAAGAGGTGGTTAGAACTGCCGTCCAGACCTACATGGAGAAAAGTCCGAACAAACGCCCTCCGAAGGAGTTGTTCATACACGGACGCATCGGATTCACTGATGAAGAGTGGGACGGATTCAAGTCGGCAGTCGATCGAACAACCAAACTCATTGGCGTGCAGATCAGGAATCGAGGCGATTTGAAGGTCTACTCCAACTTGGAATACCCGATGCTCCGCGGCATGGCACACATCCAAAATGAGCGACAAGCATATCTGTGGACCATCGGATTTGTACCGCGGTTGCAGACGTTTCTCGGCAAGGAAGTGCCGAATCCGCTTTTCGTCAACGTGTGTCGAGGTCGGGCGCCGATCGAACAGGTTTTGAAAGATATCCTGGCACTCACGAAGCTCAATTACAACACCTGCCAGTATGGAGACGGATCACCAGTAACGCTAAGATTCGCTGATGCTGTGGGTGAAATCCTAACCGCAGGACCTGTTCAACCAAACTCATCGCCGTTGCCGTTCAAGTTTTATATTTGAAACAGGCATAGCGATGAAGCGTCTTCCGCATTTTTCTTCCCAATCTGTGGAGTGAACCCCTCTCCAGAAACTCTCTCTCAAGCGGCGGTGGCCTGGGTGATTTGGAAGCCTAGGTAGGCGGCTTTGCGCTTGAGGGAGTTGATCTCCCGCTGGCGATGTCGCGCCTGGTAGAACTCCGCGCCCTGATCGACGAACTGCATTCCATAACGGAGCATTCGATAGACGAGCCGCGCAAGCTTTGCCGCCATGGCCTTGATTGCGACTGGAGCTCCTAGCCTTGTCCTCAATCGCCGGAACTGTGCGCCAAGATAGCTATCGCTTTGGCGTAAGCAGCTGGCGGCCATCTTGAGTGCTACGGTTAACCGGTTATTCGTCGGCAACCGCCCTTTCCCGATAACCTTGTCCCCGCTAATTCTGTTGTCCGGACACAGGCGCAACCAGGAAACAAAATGGTCCTCGGTCCGCCACTTGCTCATGTCCCATCCCGCTTCGCTGATCACCGTCGCCGCGGTCCTGACATCGATCCCGTCGATCCGCGTCAGGTCCGTCCCCGTCATGCGAAATAGTTCCGCCCGCAGGTCGAACTGCGGCTTGTTCTCCTTCTTCTTCCGGAGCCGTTCCTTGCGCTTCTCTTCCGGCAGACTGGCTCCTGCGCTCCGATCTTCCCTCTGTTTGAGATACTGCTGCAGCTGTTCATCGCATTCGGCCATCTGTTTGAGGCAAAACTCATAGCCATCCTGTTCCTGCTTCAGCTGGAACAGCAGATCTTCTTGCCAGTGTCCCTCCAGACTACGCGCGATCTCTTCTGCGCTCGCCTTCACCCGGTTATCCCGAAATCCGGCCAGCTTCCGCGGATTTCGCTCTCCTGCCAGAATCGCCTTGATGATCGCCTGCCCGGTTACTCCACTCACATCGCTCAACACGTTTGCCAACTGGAGATTCATCTGCGTCAGTGCCTTCTGTATCCGCTGGATGTGCCGGCCCGCCGAACGGACCACGTCATTCCGCTGCCGCCAGTATGTCCTCATCGTTCGAATCTCCTGCGACGGCCGAAATGAGTTCCGCAGCAGCCCGTAGGTGTGCAGCTTCATCAGCCATTGACTCTCCTGCACGTCGCTCTTGCGCCCCGGCAGATTCTTCGTCTCCCGCGCATTCACCAAATACACTTCGAAGCCGGCCTCTTCCAGAAGATCGTAGACAGCGATCCAGTACACTCCCGTAGATTGCATGGCTACGGTGCGAATTCTGCACTGCTTCAGCCAAACCGCCATGTCCTTCAGCTCCGCCGTGGTGCACCCGAAGCGCCGCACGGGTTGACTGTCCCGGACTGGGGGCACCGCCACGTAGTGTGCTTCGTTGCCAATGTCAATCCCCGCAGCGTCGGGATGGATTACCTGCAAGCTGACCTCTTCGGCCTGCATTTTTCGCGTCCATTCCCGTCGCTGCTTTCGGTTCATCTGTTGCCAGCCACCCGGCGCCGGGCGGCCTGATGCTTTCTCCTGTTGCTCCTGTTTGTGGGGCTTCATCGCTATCCTGTCGAACGTTGGATTCAACGTAGCTCGGCCCGGGTGACGAAACTCACACAATCTCTCCAGCGGGGTCAGGTCCTTGTCCTTCTCCAGGACAAAAGCCGCCACCATCTACGCAATCGCCAATACCGGGGCCATGCTAAAGTTCGGGCAAGAATGCTCCAGTGGGTAAACGGCCTTAACTGCCGAGCTAGGTTGTGGCTCAGATTTTAACTTGACCGAAGCGCTCCACAAGCACCGAGCTCTCTGGCCGAGTTTCTGGTTCGCGAAACCACCCCGAAGGGGTGGCCCTTTGCTAAAGTGAGACAGTTTTGTCGTGCACACCTTGGGGAGCGCGGATTACTTCCGGCTTGCCAACCATCCGGGACTCGGGGTGTCCTTAATTCTGTTTCGGGCCGCCATCCCGGTTGCCATCAGCACACTTCTTATGTATTATTGAGTATGCACTCAGTTAATAGAGGGCTCAGTGGCTCGTCCTAAAAGCGAAGACAAGAGAAATGCAATCCTCGACGCCGCGACCCGCCTATTTGCGGAGCGCGGTCTTACCGCTGCCCCAACTTCAGAGATATCAAAACAAGCTGGCGTCGCGGAGGGAACTCTGTTTACGTACTTCAAGACTAAGGATGATCTGATCAATGCCCTTTTACCGGGAGATCAAGCTGGAACTCGCTGACGCCATGATGTCGGATTTCCCTCGGAAGAAGAATGTTCGTACCAGGTTGCGACATGTTTGGGAACGCTATGTGAATTGGGGCATTGCGAATCCTGAACAGCGCAAGGTGCTCGCCCAACTACAGGTGTCAGAGGTACTCACGAAAAAGTCCAGAGACGCCGGTAGCGCGCCGTTCGTCGAGTTCCAAACCATGATTCGTGACGCGATTGAGCAGCGTATCTTTCGGAACGATCTCCCGGTGGAACTTATCTCGAAGTCGTTAGCAGCTTTGGTGGAGGCGACGATAGACCTTACGGCGTTGAACCCGTCCAAAGCAAAAAACTACCGGGATAGCGGCTTTCAAATGTTTTGGTCCGGCGTAACCAAGTGACGACTCGCTGCATCATATAAATGAGTGAGTAATCACACGCGATGCTAAAGGCAAAGAAGTGACCCGACCTTTTGGACTCGCTCGAACGGGTCGCCCGAGTCTAGGCGCCTATAGCCCATCTAAGAAGCAGAATGGAGGATTTTCATGTCTAAGGTCTGGTTGATAACGGGAAGTGGGAACGGATTGGGGCGGGACATCGCCGAGGCGGCGCTGGCCGCAGGTGACAGCGTGGTAGCCGGAGCGCGTCGGACGGAAGAGCTGGCTCCTCTGGTGGCGCAATATGGCGAGCGTGTGAAGCCCGTGACGCTGGAAGTACGTGACGAAGCCGCCGCAAAAGCGGCCGTGCAGTTGGCAGTGGATACATTCGGGCGGCTGGACGTTCTTGTGAATAACGCAGGCTATGGGCAGTTTGCGCCGTTCGAGCAGATGAGCGCGGAGGATTTCCAGGCCGTCGTGGACACGTGCTTTTACGGCGTTGTGTACACCACGCGCGCCGCTGTGCCTGTGATGCGTAAGCAGAAAGGCGGTCACATCTTTCAAGTGTCTTCGACCGGCGGTCGCCGCGTCGTTCCCGGCAATACGCCGTATCATGCGGCTAAGTGGGCTGTCGGCGGTTTTAGCGACTCGCTGGCGATGGAAGTCGCGCCTTTCGGGGTCAAGATCTGCACGCTAGAGCCGGGAGGTATTCGGACGAACTGGGCGCGGCGCGCCGGTCAGCATTCGCCGAAACTGCTGCCGGAATATGAGGACACGGTCGGTTCGTTCCTGAAGATATTGCGAGACCTGGAAGGTCGCGCGGAAGGCGATCCGCGGAAAATCGCGGACGTAATTGTACAACTGGCGAATAGCGATGAGGTCCCGGTGCGGCTGATCCTCGGCGTCGATGCGGAACAGAGAGTGCAACGAGCGGAGGCCGCCCGCGCAATGGAGGCCGAGAAATGGCGACATCTCACTGTCTCAACGGTTTTTGAAGATGGTCGCTTCGACAGCCGATTGTATATGGAAAAGAGCGGAATCAATTCCTGAGTTGCATGAAAGGAGGACAAATATGAAATACAGATTACTTGGCAAAAGCGGACTGCGGGTCTCCGAAGCGGCGCTAGGCACCATGACTTTCGGCGACGAGTGGGGATGGGGATCACCAAAGGCTGAAGCGCAGAAAGTCTATGAGACCTACCGCGAGGCAGGCGGAAACTTCATAGACAGGGCGAATTTCTACACCAATGGCACGAGCGAGAAATTCCTGGGTGAGTTCATGCAGGGACATCGCGAGAGCGTCGTTTTGGCCACGAAATACTCCCTTGCCGTGTCCGGCAACGATCCGAATGCAGCGGGCAATCACCGCAAAAGCATGATACAAGCGGTGGAAGCTAGTTTGAAACGATTGCAAACCGACTACATCGACCTGTATTGGGTGCACGTCTGGGATGGGATCACACCTGCGGAAGAAGTCATGCGCGGGCTGGACGATCTCGTTCGCCAAGGCAAGGTTCTTTACGTCGGCATATCGGACGCTCCCGCTTGGTGGATCGCCCAGGCAAATGCTCTCGCGGAGCTTCGAGGCTGGACAAAGTTCATCGGGCTGCAGATCGAATACAGCCTCATTGAGCGGACGGTCGAGCGCGAACTGATTCCCATGGCCAAAGCTTTGAGCGTGGGAGTTGTGGCCTGGTCTCCCCTGGCGCGTGGTGTGCTGAGCGGGAAGTATCACGGCGAGGGTAAGGCTGATGGCGGGCGGATGACCAAAGAGGGAATGAAGGAATTCCTTCCCGAGGAACAACGCGCAACGCGGATCATCTCGGCGGTGAAGGCAGTCTCCGAACAAGTGGGTCGCAGCATGGCGCAAGTCGCGCTCGCCTGGCTGCGCGATCAAACGGTGCCAGTAATCCCGATCATGGGAGCGCGGAAGGTATCTCAACTCCAGGACAATCTCGCCAGTTTGGATGTGGAACTCTCCGCCGAACAATTGAAATCCCTCGACGGAGCAGGCCGAATCGACCCCGAATTCCCCCAGAGTATTTACGAGAGAGAAATGGTTCGTTCAATTAGGTATGGCGGCATGTGGGATCGCCTCCAGCTTTAGTAGGGGGACAGAAATACGTGCCACCGCCTTGGTCGCCATATAACAGGAAGTTATGACGCTTGAAAATATTATAAATTTGATTCGACCGCCGTAATGAGATGAAATGCATAGCTTAGGAGAGTGTACAGACCTATGGACCTTATACGCATCTTCGATACCACGCTGAGGGACGGCGAGCAGGCACCCGGATTTTCAATGTCCGCACCGGAAAAAATGCGCATAGCTCGGCAGTTGGAGTCACTCGGCGTGGATGTCATTGAGGCAGGTTTCCCTATCGCTTCGCGTGGAGATTTGGAAGGCGTGCGTGCCGTAGCGTGCGAAATCCACAATTGCACGGTGGCGGCGCTGGCACGCGCTAAGCGCGACGATATCGATGTAGTCCTCGATGGCCTTAAGGATGCGGCGCATCCGCGCGTACACATTGTTCTCGCAACTTCTGATTTGCATCTTCAATACAAACTACGCATGACGCGCGAGCAGGCTCTCGAAGCGATCTCCACGACCGTGCGCTACGCGCGGCAGCATTGTGCGGAAGTTGAGTTCTCCGCCGAGGACGCGAGCCGCACCGATATCGACTTCCTGTGCAGGGCTGCGAAGCTCGCCGTCGAGGTGGGAGCAACTATTATCAATCTGCCTGATACAGTTGGCTATGCCCTGCCTGATGAATACGAGGCCATGTTCCGCCGGGTCATCGATTTTCTAGACGGCGCACCTGGAATTATATTGAGCGCGCATGGCCATAATGACCTCGGTCTGGGCGTGGCTAATTCCCTGGCCGCGATTCGCGGCGGCGCACGCCAACTTGAATTGACTATCAATGGAATTGGTGAACGCGCGGGCAATGCGTCACTTGAGGAAGTCGCTGTCGCGCTGCGGGTGCGGCAGGCCACCCTGGGCGTGACCACGAATCTACATCTCGACAAACTGTATGCCACGAGCCAACTGCTGTCGGAGATTACCGGTGTAGCTGTTGCGCCCAACAAAGCAGTAGTAGGGTCAAACGCCTTCGCGCACGAGGCAGGTATCCATCAGGACGGCATCCTCAAGAATCCCCTCACGTACGAAATTATCTCACCCGAAGAAGTTGGCGTTCCCAAGCGGCAATTGGTACTGGGAAAACATTCGGGCCGCAATGCGCTGCGCACGGCGCTAGTCGAAATCGGCTACACACCCACGCCCGAAGAACTCGATGAGTGCTACAAGCGGGTTTCCGCGCTGGCAGATGAATCAAAAAATGTCCAGGCTCGCGATCTACTCGCGATTGCCCGCCGGGTGATACCCGCGCGGGGCACGGAAACAGCTGTCGCGGCGGAGTAAATTGCCGGTGAAGTCTGCGTGACCCGCAAGCAAGTCGCAAAGAGTTCCGGAAAAGACCATAAACGACTATTGTGTCACGCAGCCAATGTGGATGCGTGGAGTGAACCCCTATTTTGAGACATCTCTAACGAGGGCGGCCTGTGTCAAGAGCTTTTTTTCGGTTCTCTATTTCGTTTGCCGCTTCACGAGTTTCTCACGAGACACCCGTAGTTTTGCGGGGCCGGGAGCGGTGTCAAGGGCGGGCCGACGGTTTCTGTCGGACCGTTCATCGCCAGACCCTTGACGCCGCGGACGGCTCGCCACAATCGCGTCCGGACGAAGCGGAGCTTCGTCCGGACGCCAGGATCCTTTTGCGGGCGCCTGCATTCACGCCTTTCGTTTAGGCGGGATGACGCCGCTGCCGATCGTCGAGTTTTCTTCTCTGTCGAACCTAACGTGCTGTTCCCGTGTCACTTCATCAACTCGGTGTTGCCCACCAGACATCTCTGCGGTCACTGTGGACCATGATGATGTATTCGAACTCCCTGCAACTCAGGGAGGCGGGGTAGCCTATTCAGTTGCTCCGGTCACTGCATTCCAGAACCACTGTCTCACTCAGGCATTCCCGCACGGGCATCACCGCTCTTCTGCCGCATCTGTCCGCGACGGCAGAACTCTTCGTAGTCAATCTGGTCGCGCAACATGATCCAGAGACGGATTCCGAGTTTGCGAGCGGCAGCAACTCTCGCCTTCCCCAGTCCTTTCTGCATCAGTTTGCGCCGGTAAAACCGTTTCAACTCTGGATCTCGCTGCACAGCGTGTATCGTCGCCTCACACCAGTCGAATTTGGGCAGCTCATAAGCTAGCCGTCCTATAATCAGTCAGATAGACAAGTTCTATTATCACAAACAATGTGATATAATCGAAGCGTTATAGGAGATCAGCAAATGCAGCCAAAGACACTGAGAGTCGCTAGAAATCGGCGCGCATGGACAGAAACGCAAGCTGCCCAGCACCTGGGGATGTCGCAGTCTTATCTGGCGATGCTGGAAGCTGGGCAGAGAAGAGTGACGCCTTCCCTCGCGCGTAAGTTCAAAGCTGTTTACGGACTGAGCCCGACAGCATTGCCAACTCCCGATTTGTTTCATCCTCGCATGGATGTCAGCGGTGAGGAGTTTGCGAGTATGGTATCCGCATTGGGCTATCCGGGTTTTGCCTATATGAAGTCCCGAACGCGAGAGAGAAATCCAGCCGAGGTTCTTCTTGAAGCATTGAAGCAGGACAATCTCGAGCCCCGTGTAGTCGAGGCTCTTCCTTGGCTCTTGCTGCATTACTGGGACATGGATCAAGCATGGCTGGTTAGTCAGGCTAAACTGAATAATCTGCAGAATCGCCTAGGTTTTGTCGCGAGCTTGGCAGAACAGGTTTCTAAGCGACCGACGCCAACGAATGAAGGTCGAGATCGCGCACTTGAAGAGCTTGGCAACCTGCTAGAAGAAAGTCGACTGGTGCGCGAGGACACGTTCGTTAAAAGGGTGAACACTGACGTTGAACGGGAATGGTTGAGAAAAAATCGGTCGGAGGAAGCAAAGCACTGGAATCTACTGACGAATTGGCGACCAGAACATCTTCAATATGTCCTCTAACACTGAACAAGATCCTCCTTTGCCGTGGAGCGCATTTCTCGATGAACTAGATCAGGCTATATCAGAGCCTATCGAACTTCATTGTATAGGTGGCTTTGTTGTCAGCATCCTCTATGGTCTTCCGCGGCCCACTGGTGACGTTGATTATGTTGCCGCGATTCCGCGCTATCGTATAGAAGAATTGGAACAGCTCGCAGGGAGAGGATCAAAACTCGCCGCAAAGCACAAGGTTCACCTACAGCATGTCACCGTGGCAACCATGCCGGAAGACTATGAGTCACGGTTGATAGAAATGTTTCCTGGACGCTTCAAAAGGCTAAAGATTCTTGCACCTGATCCCTACGATCTGGTGTTGTCCAAACTCGAGCGGAACAGCCCAAAGGATCAAGGTGATGTTGAATATCTCGCAAAAGCAGTGCCGCTGGATCCCAAGATCCTGCGGGACCGATACGAAAAAGAATTACGCCCAAACCTGATGACGAGAGAAAGCTGGCACGACGGCACTCTAGAGATGTGGATAGGTTCCTACTTTTCAACCCACGGGTGAGAGGGCCTTATCCCATCAGCGCGCCGAATCTGTGCGGAGGATGTGGTCTGATGCAAAGAAACAGCGGCTTGAAGATTGTTTAGGAGATTTCATCCTGAATCTCGGGATCCTGGCCAAAGTTCTAAAGCTGGACCGTGAAGAATGCCAG
This sequence comes from uncultured Acidobacteriota bacterium, assembly GCA_963718485.1. GTDB lineage: Bacteria > Acidobacteriota > Terriglobia > Acidiferrales > UBA7541 > Palsa-295. The sequence continues at coordinate 69,040 of CAVQZU010000064.1, read as the reverse complement.
CGACGCGAACGAGAACGGGAAGAAGAGCGGCGGCGAGAAGAAGAACAGCGGCTTCAACGAGAAGAGTACTTGCGAAAGGTTGAAGTCATGAAGGCCTTCAATAAAGAATGGAACAGAGCCTTTCACTTGCTAGACTTGCTCAAGCATTTGTCTCAGCTCTCGAAGCCCAAGTTGCTGATATTTGTTTATCTTACCGAGCGTGCCGAATATTGTGAGCGATAGAGACACTTGCTATCGCTCATATTAATGGCCATTATGAGCGATAGAAAATCGGATCTATCGCTCATGGGTTAGCTGGTCTTTGGGCTAGGGGTGTTGAACCAATCGGCTATCAGCTGCTTGAACTGGTCAGGTTGGTCGGCCCGGACCGGGTGAAAAAAGCTTGCATCTTAATTGTGCTGTTAAACATCACACTCTGGGGAATTCTGATGCCCGCGACGAGCGTTCAATTCACGGTTGCAGCGCACCTTATGGCAGCGCTTGGTTTTTTTCACGCCAAGGAAATCTCTTCGGCAACCCTCGCTGAAAGCGTGAACGCAGACCCAACCTTCGTGAGGAAATCGCTCTCGAAACTCTCTAAGGCAGGCCTGATCGTCACAACCCGCGGTAAGAACGGCGCGAGCGCCCTTGCGCGTTCCCCTGAACAAATAACGCTTTTGGATATTTATCGGGCCAGCGCGGCACCACCGACATTCGCGATTCATAACTATCCTGTGGAGAAGAGATGCCCGATTAGCTCCAACATTAAGGGGTGTATGTCGTCGGTGCTAAAAAAAGCGCAGAACAGCTTCGAGAATGCTCTCGATCGAATAACCCTCGCCGATGTGGTAGGGGAAATCCGTCGATCGAGAGAGTGAATTTTTTTGCATCAATATGTGCTGATTATCATCATATATTGGCGACACGCATAGCGCCCTACAAGCGGAGCCGATCAGTGAACTTAAACAAAAAGGAGGTACGAGTGTGAACCTTAAAGACAAGGTCGCGGTCTCAACCGATGCCATGTATGTGATCTTGGGGGCGAGCGGGAACACTGGTTCGATCATCGCCGATACCCTGCTATCAAGGCGCACCAAGGTGCGCGTCGTAGGTCGCGACGCAGGACGACTGCAGCGCTTTGTGCGTAAAGGCGCGGAGGCGTTCACGGGCGACGTAAGCGATGCGGTTGCGCTCACCAAAGCCTTCAGAGGCGCGCGCGCAGCATACTTGATGTTGCCGCCGATTACCTCCCGGGAAGACCAAGAGCGAGAGAGCGATGCGATCGCGAAGGCCGTGACGGAGTCCGGTCTGCACTACACGGTGCACTTGAGCAGCTACGGCGCGCATGTCCCGGAAGGCACCGGGCCAGTCACGGGGCTGCATACTTCGGAGCAAAAACTCAACGCTATCGCCGGTTTGAACGTTCTGCACCTGCGCGCAGCATATTTCATGGAAAACAACCTGGCGGCAATCGGAATGATTCAGGGCATGGGAATATTCGGGCATGCGCTGCTACCCGACCTGAAGATGCCCATGATCGCGACCCGCGATGCCGGCTACTACGCCGCCCGGCGCCTCCTCAACCTGGATTTCACCGGCAAACAGACCCGCGAGCTGCTCGGCGAGCGCGACTTATCCATGACAGAAGCTACCGCGGTGATTGCGCGCGCCATTGGCAAACCCGATCTGCGTTACGTGCAGTTTCCTTATGATCAGATGCAGCAGGCGTTGGAGCAAATGGGCATGCCGGCAAAAAAAGCCGCGGTGTACATCGAGATGTTCACCGCCATCAACACAGGAGTCCTCGCTGCGCAGGAGCCTCGTTCGCCGGAGAACACCACACCGACTTCGTTTGAAACATTCGTACAGGACGTCTTTGCGCCTGCATATCACGGGAAAACGGTCACCGCTTAGGCTCACCGCCTGGGGGGTGCTGGTTCCGGCCGTTTGCAGGCGAGAATCTCACTCGGTCACACGAAGGAGGAATACATGGGCAAGCTTGACGGAAAAATCGCCCTCGTTACGGGCGGCAACAGCGGCATCGGTCTCGCGACGGCGAAGCAGTTTGTCCGCGAAGGCGCGTACGTCTTCATCACCGGGCGCCGCGAAGCGGAATTGGCCGCAGCCGTAAAGGAAATCGGAAGAAATGTCACCGCTGTGCAAGGAGACGTGTCGCAGCTCGCCGACCTCGATCGCCTCTTCGCCCAAATCAAGCGTGAGAAGGGCCAGCTCGATATCGTCTTCGCCAACGCCGGAGTTGCCCGCTATGCCGCTTTGGGCGGCATCAGCGAGGAGTTTTTTGATTCGATTTTCGACACCAACGTAAAAGGTCTGCTCTTCACGGTTCAGAAGGCGCTTCCGCTCTTGCCGAATGGCGCCTCGATCATCCTGAATGCATCCATCGTCGCGAGCAAAGGGTTTGCTACGAATAGCGTCTACAGCGCCACCAAGGCCGCCGTCCGCTCCTTCGCGCGTACCTGGACGACCGACTTAAAGGAACGCCGCATTCGAGTAAACGCAGTGAGTCCAGGCACAATCGACACACCCGGTGCGCGTGATTTGTTGGCTTCCTCTGAGGTGGGCGAGAAACGCAAGAAGATGATCACCGAAAGCGTTCCGCTCGGAAGGTTCGGAACGCCCGATGAGACTGCCAAAGCCGTGCTGTTTCTCGCCTGCGACGATAGCAGCTACGTCACGGGAACGGAATTGTTTGTGGATGGCGGCTTTGCTCAAGTCTGAACTCCGCCCGAGCGAGCACATTGGCTTGAGGTGGTCCGTTGTCTATTCACAGATGCCCGGAAAAAGGAGAAGGAACTCATGCTTGAATGCACCGCCCCCTTGGGCAGGTCGCATGGAAACGAGAAGTCACGCATGACAGTACTCGTAAGAATCTTTTTGGTTGCGATGTTGTTTTTCATCTCGACGGAGGGACTTATGGCACAAACGAATCAGGGACAGAACGTGCGGAATGTTGTGCTGGTCCACGGCGGCTTCGTGGACGGATCCGGATAGGAAGGCGTCTACAACGCCTTGAAGAAGAGCGGATACGCGGTGACTGTCGTTCAGGAGGCGACGGCATCGTTCGCCGACGACGTCGCCACCACTAAGCGCGCGATTGCTGAGCAGAACGGTCCGGTGATTCTAGTCGGCCACTCGTACGGTGGCGCTGTCATCACCGAAGCCGGCAATGATCCCAAGGTTGCTGGACTGGTGTATATCGCGGCCTTTGCGCCCGACAAGGGTGAGTCCGTAGCGACGCTGATCAAAGACCCGCCTCCTGGCACGCCGGTGCTACCGATCATGCCGCCCGTGAATGGCTACTTGCTCTTCGACAAGGCCAAGTTCCCCGCGTTCTTTGCCGGAGACGTGAGCCCCGAGAAGGCCGCATTCATGGCCGACTCGCAAGTGCCATGGAGTGTGAACGCGCTCAACGGCTCGATCAGCGAGCCGGCATGGAAAACGAAACCTAGCTGGTACCTGCTTACCACCGAGGACAAGATGATTCCGCCCGAGGAGCAGCGGCAGATGGCGAAGCGCGCGGGCGCGATGATCGTCGAGGTCAAGAGCAGCCACTCGGTATTTCTATCGCAGCCGCAAGCGGTGGCGACCCTGATCGAAAATGCCGCCAAAGGCGCGCTACTTGTAGCGGCACACTGACTCGTGAGGCGTGCGTCGGACAATTTCCCATGAAAGGGATTACGCGAGGAGACTGCCCCGTGGGAAACCAAGGCTCTTACGCAGCTCTCGGGCTGAAAGTATGGAAGGCCCAAAGCGAACGGGCGGACATTCATATTGGTCGCGTTCGGCACTGAAAGCCTGGACTTCGAAGACCTGCGAAACATATCGGCTTCCTGGCGGGCCCTCGAACTGAATGAGGTCTTGCGGCGCTTGTTGCGACCGTCACTGGCGTCGGCCCAAGACTGGCGCGGAGCCGGGCTGCGTGGCGCCCCGACAAAATAGGATATTGATGATTGCTGGTGGCCGAGCTTGCGGGCTGGTTTCTCCTCGATGAATGGGATGCCGTCAGATTCAGTCGAGAATTGTGGGCTACGTGAAATCAAGCCAGTTGCCCTAGCTGTTGCGTTGCTGTAAGTCGACGTGTTGATGGGTGAGAGGAGTCCACATGGGAGGGAATCCTTCCAGGACTCAGCCGGTTATGACGCGCCAACAGTGGCAGACATTCGGCGCGATTGGCTCACCGAGGAAATACCGATCAACTGTTTGGCGCGGTTTCGTTCATCGCGCTTCGCAAGAATAATCGCCCATTCGACATTGGTGGGACGGCATGGAAGACCGATGATGTCGAACACCCCGGATTGCCGCGCTTGGTAGTATTCCTCGGGCTTCATTAGGCCGGACATCAAGATAACGCGCGCCTTCTTCTTCAGGGAGTCGCCAATCGCGCATTTCAGAATATCTTGATAATTCCCGTCGGTGAGCTGCCGTTCGCAGAAGATCAAAGCTGCTTGCTGTTTTTCCAACATTCGCCGGCATTGTTTAACAGTTGAGGCGGAAACCGGATCGAAGCCCTGATTGAACAGTATTTTCGTGACCGCGCGGCGATTTTCAACATCCGAGGATACAACCATCACCGACCACTGATCGGTCATGCCGACCTCCTCCAAGCCGGTCTTACAACCTGAGCAGGCGAGGATGGCGCGAACCCCGTCCCGTGCGCAATCCGTAGTTGTACCTAGTCACCCCGCAAGAATTCCTATAGAAAAGCCAGCGCTGCGCTTTCAGAAACGGTGCACAAAAGCCGCGCTCAATTCTAGTACTCGCTCCGGATGGTCACGGTGGGGAGAATGGCGGCAATTCTTAAGATGCACACGGTCGACCCGCGCAGGCACTCGCCGCTCGATGGCATCGAGCTGAGCAAGGGTGCCGTAGGGATCATCGAACCCCTGGATAGCCAGCACCGGGCAAGTAATTTGCGGCAGGAACTCTTCAATGTTCCAACTGCGAAACTCCGAGTGCATCCAGGTGCTGTTCCAGTTCCAGAAGACGGATTGCGGATTCTTGTGATGCCGGGCGAGCTTTTCAGGCATATCGGTTGTTTCGAAAGCGAGCTTCGCGGCGGCAATATTCTTGACCGTCAAGTCCTCGACGAAAACGTGGGGAGCCAGCAGAATGAGCGCCTTCGCGGAGTGATTTGCGCCCGCATAGATCAGGGCTATGGATGCACCGTCGCTGTGGCCGAAGAGGATGGGAGTTCCTAGGCCCAGTGTATCGAGCAGCTCAGGTAGAACGCGCAAGGCTTCGTCGTGCAGGTAGTTCGGTTGGCGCTCTCCTGGAAAAAGTTCGGAGTTTCCGTATCCGTGGCGGGAATAGACGATGGCCGGGCACCCCGTTCTCTGCGCGAGATTACGGGGAAAATCGCGCCACATGGATATGGAACCCAGGCCGTCGTGGAGGAAAACGATCGCCGGTTTGCGGGCGTTTGCTTCCCCGAGGCGTTGCACTTCGAGTTCCCTGCCCTGGACATTGAGAAAAAATGATTCGATCGGAGTCGTCAAGGAACAGAGCTCCCCCGAAGAAACGCCCCCGGCCCTTCCAAGTGTTGAGCGGCGTGCAGCAGGCGTGATATTTCCCGAAGCTGGGGTCGCCCTACCTATCAAAAACGAAGACGTCGTGCGAAGGCGTTGAAAGCTTCAGGCCTTCCTCGTATCCGCCCGATGTGATCTTCCCGCTCACGAAGTGGATCTTGTTGCCGATGACGGCGCCGGCGACTCCATGGCGCGGACTCGGGAGCGGCGGAAGGATTTCCCAGACGTTTTTCAGCGGATCGTAGGCCTCGAAGGCCCGGAACGCACCGAGGTACTGCGGAGTCTGCAACTCGCCGCCGGTGGTGTAAATCTTCCCGTTGTAGGTGGCCCAGCCGCCGCCACTGCGTGGCGTTGGCATCCGCGATTTAAGGGCGCCCCACATGTCAGTCGCAGGATCATACTCCTCAACGACATCGACGTTTGAGGAAACGGTGATAAAGGGGCTGCCAATGCGGCCGCCCAGTACGTAGATCTTGCCGTTGACAGCCCCCGCAAAGGCGTGATTTCTTGCGGTCGGCAACGGGCTGCGTTCCGCCCACTGATTGGTCTCAGGATCATAGACTTCGTTGGTCGTCACCGAACGCGCAGGCTCGTTCGCAAATACGGCAGGCACTTTTGACCCTGGATGCATCGCCGCGCCGCCAATCACGTAAATCTTGCCGCCGACTTCTTCGGCGATCGGCGAGCCACGTTTAGTGGGCATGGGGGCGAGCGCTCGCCAGGTATCGGTTACCGGGTCGTATTCCCAGGCGTTGTCGATCGGCTTCCAGCCTACTTTCTCTCCGTCCATAAGAAGCGTGAATCCGCCGAACAGGTAAATCTTGCCTTGGTAGGCGCACATAGCGGCGTGATGGGCCGGCAGGGCCATCGTTTTCTTCTTGTTCCATTTGTCGGTGGCCGGATCGTATTCCCAGACCATGCCGACCGGCTTGCCCCCTTCACCGTATCCGCCCATCACATACATCTTGCCGTTCGCGGCCGATCCGTAGAGTTCTTCTTCCGGCTCCGGGAATGGAGCAGCCTTTTCCCAGTGCCCCTGGGCACGCGCAGTCACGACGCACATTACCAACCCAAGCGCGGCTATCGCCGCGCCGCGAACCCATCGACGAGCCGATGACATGTTTCCCTATCCTCCTGAAGTGAACGAAAAAAACTGAACGCCGCTAGAAACGGACAACAACACAGACCGCTCTAGAATCAGAGCGACATTTCCTCGGGCTTGATGGCGAGCGAGAGGATCGCGCCCATGGTACAAAGAGCAGACATCTGCAGCTCCGATGCAAACATCCATCCGCCACGGCTGGCTAGGGCGCCGATGGCATATCCGGCGAAGGCGGCTGCGGCATAGAGGCTGGTCACAAACAAACCCGACCCGCGGTTCGCCAGGCTGCCCTGCAATGATTTCACGTGGCAGCCGGCGAGATTTACATAGAGGATAGCGCTGCCCACGATGCCGTAGATGCAGGTCAGGATTTCGCGCGTCAGCATGGACGGCGATTGCAAGAAGAACAGGTAACCCAGAACGGCGATGCCCAGATAGGATCCGCTCAGCACCCAGCGCGGCGAACAACGGTCGCCAATCCATCCTCCGGCGATCGACGTCAGGGCGCCCACGCCGAAAAAGCTCATGACGAATCCGGCGGCCTTGGGCGTGTAGTGGAGGCTTTCCCGCAGGAAGGTGGGATACATGCCGAGAAATCCATACATGCTGAGGCCCTGGATGATGCTGAGCACCGTCAGCAGGATGGAATTGCGGTTGAGCAGCGAAGAGGCGCCGCGTGAATCGGTACGAGCGGCGGCGGCGTTGTGAGTTTCGCTGAACCAGCGGCGCACCGTGAGCGCAATGATCAGAACCAGCAGCAAACCGAATGCCCCGAAGCCAAGCATCGGTGCATGCCAGGTTGAGTAGGCAGCAAGAAGCGATGTCGCGATGATCGGACCAAGAAAGCCGCCGATGCCGTAGCAGAAGTTTACCGAGCCAATCGCGGCGGCCCGGTTGCGCGCGAAATAAGAAGCGGCGAGGGCAAACATGCTCGTCGCCAGCATGGCCATGCCGATGCCGGTCGCGGCCAAGCAGAAGAGCATGGTCCAAAAGCCAGTCGCGACGGTGGTTAGCGCAGTCCCCGTCGAAAAGATGGAGATGCCCAGCAGCATCACCGTCTTGCGCGAGAAGTGTGAAAGCAGGAAACCGGTCGGTAGACCGCCCATGCCCAAGCCGAGAGTAAAGATGGTGGAAAGCAGGCCGGTATCGGCAAGCGAAAAATGGAAGGCCCGGCGCACGTCAGGGGCAAGCACCGGGAACAGGTAGCGGTCGGCGGCCATCAACACGTAGGAAGCAAGCAAGATGCAGTACATGGCGATGGCTACTCCGCGCATGGTCGATTGCTTGGCGGCGGCTACGGGTTGGGCGGTTGTCAGGTCGGCGTGCATTGTTGTGGTCCCTCTCTTGGCCTCAGCAAACCAACATAGGGGCGCAAGTAAGCCAGCGGACGTCTGAGAACCCTGCAGGAGATCGTTCGGCAGGGAGTATACGCCAGAATCGGGCCGTTTTTCTACGAGGCATGATGCAGGCCTTGAAACCGGAAGCACCGGAATCGAACTTCTCACCGCTCTGCGGGGCGCCACACAATGTTCGAATCACACAACCGGCGGACGCGGGCTGGGGCCTTGGTCGAAGGCCTCCGCGCTTTTGATCATCACGAGCATCGCCTGATACCAAGGCCGAAGGAATTCAGCCACTGCTTGAGGACTCAAAGCAGTTTGCCCTTTCAAAAGCGATAGCATCCGCTCGTCCGAGCTGAATAACGTCTGTACCAAAAGTGCCGCGGCCTGTTCCATGATCGTGTCCCTCTCAAGTAGCGCTGCGAGTTTATCACTTTCGACACAGGGGCGAGGACAGGGCCCCTCAGATGATACAAAATGGGCGACTTCGTTTCGCGACTTCGGTTTTTTGCCGGCCAATTTGGGCTGGGCCCATTGGCCCTATAGGCGGGCGGAAACAGTGGCCCAAACGGTTCACATTGACAGCTGAACCCAGACCCCGGTAGAACTTAGATTCGCGGGAGACAAAATCTCTGATCATCATCCATCGGACGGTTGTAAGGCCTCCCCATTCCCAAAGCGGGTGATCGATGCTGGGGCGGGCTTGGTGGGTGTATTGATACTGACACTATGCGCATGCAACGGATCGGCCTCGCAAACCCAGCCCGTCGCAGCGGCACCAGCGATCACGGTACAGCCAACGGCTCAGACAGTCGGTGCGGGCCAGACGGCGACCTTTTCCGCAGTGGCGACGGGAACCGCGCCCCTGACTTACCAGTGGCAGAAGAATCAAGCCAATATCAGCGGCGCGACTTCGGCCAGCTACACCACGCCAGCGACCTCGACCGCCGATAGTGGCACGGCCTTCCGTGTGGTGGTGAGCAATTCGCTGGGAAGTGCGACCAGCAGTGCCGCAGCGCTTACCGTGAATCCGAATCCGATGATCTCCGCGGGAACCGACGTAACGACCTATCACAACGATGTCGCGCGCACCGGGCAGAATCTGACCGAAACGATTCTTACCACCGCGAACGTGAACTCACAAACCTTCGGGCTGCTGCGAAACCTTGCAGTGGACGGCAAGGTGGACGCTGAACCCCTCTATCTATCTGGGCTTTCCATCGCGGGAAACACACACAACGTCGTATTCATCGCAACCGAACACGACTCGGTTTACGGGTTCGATTCCGATACCGGAGCGCAAATGTGGAAGGTGTCCATGCTGGGCAGCGGCGAAACGACCAGCGACATTCGCGGTTGCGGGCAAGTGACGCCGGAGATTGGCATCACCGCGACGCCAGTGATCGATCGCCTTGCAGGACAGCACGGAATCATCTATCTGGTCGCGATGTCCAAGAACGGCTCGACGTATTTCCAGCGGCTTCACGCTTTGGATGTCACGACCGGGGCGGAGCTGCTCGGGGGGCCGGTTACGATTCAGGCGACTTATCCTGGAACCGGCGCCAACAGTTCGGGCGGACAAGTCATATTCGATCCCAAACAGTACAAAGAGCGGGCGGGTTTGCTGCTTCTGAACGGCGTGATTTATACAGGCTGGACCTCGCACTGCGACGGTGGTCTATACACGGGCTGGATCATGGGCTACAGCGCGACAAACTTGTCGCAGATGAGCGTACTGAATCTGGTTCCGAACGGAAGCGATGGTTCCATCTGGCAGAGCGGCGGTGGCCTTGCGGCAGATGCGCAGGGGAGCATCTATGCGTTGGTGGCGAACGGCACCTTCGACGGCTCTGTGGACGCCAATGGCTTCCCCGCCAACCACGACTATGGCAATGCTTTCGTCAGAATCTCGACGAGCGGGAACCTATTGCAGGTGGCCGACTACTTCGACATGTTCAACACGATGAGCGAATCGAATGGGGACGTGGACCTCGGTTCGGGCGGCCCGATGGTACTGCCCGATCTACCAAATGGTTCGGGCGGAACCGTGCATCTCGCAGTGGGCGCGGGGAAGGATGGAAATATCTACGTTGTGGACCAAACGAATATGGGCAAGTTCAATCCTTCTTCGAACAGTGTGTATCAGGAATTAGCTGGCGCGGTTCCGAACGGTGTGTTTGGCGTTCCCGCATATTTCAACGGATCGGTGTACTTCTGCGACGTGAATGCGACTCTGAAATCTTTCGCCGTCGGCAACGGAAAGCTTTCCGTGACGCCCACACAAACGACCTCCTCATTCACCTACCCCGGAGTACTCCCCAGCATTTCCGCGAACGGAAGCGCCAACGGCGTCATCTGGGCCATCGAGAACACCGCCACGGCGGTGCTGCACGCCTTCCTGGCAAGCGATCTGACCCATGAACTCTACAACAGCAACCAGGCAGCAAATGGACGCGATCGGTTCGGCGCCGGCAATAAGTTCATCACGCCGATGATCGCCGATGGAAAGGTGTTTGCGGCCACGACGAATAGCGTCGCGGTGTTCGGTTTGCTTCCCTAGGCTGGGTGGCTCGAAGACCCTTCACCCCCGCAACGGACTCCGGGTCAGAAAGACTCACAAATTCCATTGGAGCTGGTCCATCACATCAGCCCTACCGGCCAAAGGCGGAAACGAGTTACTTCATCTGCGCAAGAATATGTCCCCTGCCGGACATGGGCGAATCTGACACACCTTCAATTAGCACATACTTAAGGACATGCAAAACAAGCCGTTGGTAGCCGGCGTGCCCTTCCCAATTGGTTCTAGACACCAGGGGGCGGACAACCGATGGCCAAAGAAGAAGGATGGAAGAAAGTCGTTCAGGATTCGACCACGGAGCGACGAAATAACGGGCGCTGCCCTTTTATTGCCAGCGCGGAATTGGTGGACCTACAATCGAATTCGCGGCTGTCTGCGCGTACCATGGATCTCGATCGAGGCGGTTGCTACATCGATACGATCAATCCGCTTCGGGTAGGAACCCCTGTGACGTTGCAACTCCACAAGGAAAACCGGTCATTCAGGACTCGCGCCGAGGTCGTCTACGTACAACACGGAAACGGCATGGGATTAGCATTTGCCAACGCGGAAGCAGAACAATCGCGGATTCTCGAGCGGTGGATTGCGGGACTCGACGCCACGGCAGCCCCGAACTCCTCAACAGCGGATTCAGTCGAACCGTCTGAGCAGCAAGCAGTTTGGCACGCAAAGAACCATGACGAGACACGCGGAGCGAGTCCGTTGACCTATCTCATTCTCATGCTCGTTCAGAAAAACATCCTCAATGAGACCGAAGGCAAAGCGCTTTTGAAGAAAATCCACCTTCGTTCGACCGAAGTGCTGCTACCCCCAGCCCAGGGGGACACGCACGATCAAGACAGAACAGGTGCGGTGACAAGCTAGGTGTTCGGCGACACTTCCCAGAAGAAGTCGACCGAGGGCCTTGCGGCCAAGCGAGCCGACGATGAGCAGATCGCTTTTACTGGACGGCGTAGTCCCCAATGGCGAACCTCGGGTCAGCCTTCTTGACCGCTGTGGTTACTTTGAATCCTTGCTTGTAACAATTCTGTTATTCGGCTTTAACCCCGCGCTTTGCGAAGCCTCGAGTTGGCGAAGCTCGCCCCGGGTCATAGTCAAACGCTAGCCACGGTTCGATGCCGTGCAAAACGCACCGTTCGGCGTGCTGGGGCCACATCAGGTGAACAGATGGCGTCGACAGCGGCCTCGGAAGATTTCTAATCCTCACAGTCAGCAGGATTTTCAGGTTCGTTCTTCGCCGATTCTAGGCCCCTTTTTTCCCGCAGGCGCGGAGCCATCGCACAAAGAGCCCTCGAGGAAGACAGCCCAGGTCAGTAGGTGGCGAATTCGACGTGTTCGCTAGAGAGGCGGCGGGAGATTTTCTGGGCGGTTTCTTTTACGGCGGAGGCGGCGGGGATTAGCTTTGAATCGTCGAGCTCGGCGATGGTGCCGGTAAGGCAGATGGCGACACGGGTGGTGCCCCATTGGTCGAAGATCGGAGCGCCTACGCAACGCCATCCGGCACGACACTCTTGATCGTCGAGCGCGTAGCCCTGCTGGCGCACCTCGTCGAGCTTGGTAAGCAGGTTTGCGCGGTTGGTGATGGTGCGCGGCGAGGATTTGGCAAGACCCCCGGAGAGCAGGTGCGCATCGAGCGCGGGTGGCGCTTGCCAGGCGAGTAGCGCCTTGCCAACGCTTGAGGAGTGCAGCGGGACGCGCTCGCCGATGGAACGGGTTTTGTCCTGCTTAAAGTAGCGGCGCGCTAGGATTTTTTCAAAGTGCACCGCTTCGTGGTGGCCAAGAACAGCCAAGTGGCAGGTGAGATCGACGCGATCGACCAGTTCGCGCATGAATGGGAGTGCCAGGTCGCGAATCACCGACGTTTCGAGCAGCTTTCGTCCAAGCGTGAGCACCTTAAAGCCGAGCTTGTAGCGGCCGTTCTCAAGGAAGCGGCAGAGATACCCGCGCTCCTGCAGGACGTTGAGGATGGAGCTGGCCGAGCTTTTCGGGATGCCCAGGCGCCGGGCCAAGTATGCGTTGGTAAGGCCGGAATTGCCTTCCGATATCGCCTCGAGAATGCTTAAGGCGCGGTCTACTGCAGGAGACAAACAGTCTTTCTTTGCAGCCATGAAAACCTCAAGAAGGCGGAGCCGGCCGGGGACAAGATGCGGACACGCGTCTTCTGAATTAGTTGCGCGATTCCAGCAAAAACCGATATTCAACTATAGCAGGTTCAGGTCGGAGTGGAAAATCTCCTCTGCCTGCCAGTCCATTTGTCGGCTGGAGGGGGGTTAACCGTGGTTCAGGATGATTTTCATGCGGGCGTCTTCGTCGGCGTCGAGCATTTGGATGGCTTGGCCGAGGTCGGAGAGTGGGAGCTGGTGCGTGACCAGGGGGTCGAGCTTGACCATTGCTTTGGCGACCAGGTCGATTGAGGCCGGAAAATCCTCACCTTTTGCGGCCCGGGAGTTATAGAGGGTGAGTTCCTTGTAGTAGAGCTGGTAGAAGGGAAGCTTGCCTTCGGTCGCGGTGGAGACGCCGAAGAGAAGGATCGAACCGCCGGGGCGAACCATCGAGATGGCTTCGGTGATCACGGGCAGCTTGCCGGTAGATTCGATGACTACCTCGGCGCCGTCGCCGTTGGTCGCATCGAGAACGCCTTTTAAAGCTTCGGGACCGCTCGGAAATGTGAGGTCTGCGCCCAGTTGTTCGGCTAGTTTGCGCTTGAAGGCGCTGCGGGTGATTCCGATGACCGGGTTTGCTCCGCGGGCCTTGGCTAGCTGCACGTGAAGCTGACCGGCGACACCGAGACCGAGCACCACGACAGATTGGGCGGCGAAAATATTGACGAAGCGCTGGGCGTGAACGCAGGTTGTAAGGATCTGGATCAGCGGAGCTTTACCGCTATCGACTCGATCGGGCAAGTGGTAGGCGTGGGTGATCGGTGCCAGCAGATATTCGGCGAAGCCGCCATTGGAATCGCGGCCGACCAGACCGCCGTTGCGACAGAGGCTGGTCTGGCCGGCGCGGCAATTGACGCACATACCACAATAGAGGCAGGGATCGATGATCACGCGGTCGCCGTTGCGGACGCGGTCGTTGCCGCCTTCGACTACCTCGCCCACCATTTCGTGGCCCATGATCAGGGGATATTTCACCGGGACGGCGCCATCGAAAATCTTAAGGTCGGTGCCGCAGACACCGGTGTTGGTGACGCGGACCAGAACCTCGCCCGGCCCGGGTTTAGGACGTTCGACTTCTTCCAGGCCCAGGCTACGCGGGGCCCTTAGGACCATGGCTTTCATGCGGTGAATCTTCCTATAACCACGGCAAGAAATTTAAGACCTTAATCGTCACAGGGGGGGAGAGTCACCTCTGCTCCCCTGCCACACCGGACATCGGCATCCGGCGGTTCGGCGAGTTGAGCTACGACCGGACAACCCGGAGTCCAAGGGATAGCCATTGGGTCGCGCAAGGGCCCGTGCCGGCGAGTGTGCGATTCGCCACCGGCCGTGCGCAATCCTAGCGCTTTGCGCCGTCCAGTCTTTGCTCACGCCCCGTTTTCGAAGTTCTTTGAATCGCGTCTGGTCCGCGCTTCCATTGCTTCCAACCCTACAGACCGGAGTCTGCAAGATTCAACAGGACTCTCCCCTCCAGGCTGTCGATCATGCTCGGCACACCATGACCAGGGCGGAGCTGACGCTCCGCCCCTTAGAAACAAATGGGTTCTCCGCCGCGATTAGGCGCGAGAGGATTGCTTGCCGGCGCCGACTTGGGGCAAGGTGTTGTCGACGATGGTGCGGAACTCGGCGTCGGTGAGCAAGCGCTTGTGTTTGAGCGAGAACTCCTTGACGGCCATGACCACCTTCATGGCGTCTTCTTCGCTGGCCTGCACGCCGAGCTTCGCCAGGGCATTCTTGATCGAGTCGATGCCGCTGCCCTTCCCGAGCACGACCTTCGGCGGCGCTTGGCCGACTACTTCCGGACGGTACGGGAACAGCTCAGTGGTGTATTGGTCGCCGCAGTTCTGCCACCAACTGGCAATAATGCCGGATTCGATTTGGAAGAGCTGCTCGCCGACGACCGGTCGGTTGGACGGGACGGCGTGGCCGGAGAGCTCCTTCACCAGATGCGATAGTTTGTAGAGCTTGTCGTACTTGATGCCGGTGTCGATGCCGTAGAGGGCGAGCAAGGCCATCGAGCACTCTTCCAGGGGCACGTTGCCGGCGCGTTCGCCCAGGCCCAGCACCGTCGAGTGCACAACTTCGACGCCCTCGGCAAGAGCCATCACGGTATTGGCGACCCCCATGCCGAAATCCATGTGGAAATGAGCTTCGAGGCGTTTGTTGATGCGCTTCTTTGCTTCGCGGACCAGATACTGGATCGCGTGCGGCGCGAGCACGCCGAAGGTATCGACCAGAGCGAGCGCGTCCATGTGGCCTTCGTTGGCGACGCGAGTGATCAGGTCGAGAACCCACTTCATCTCCGCGCGGCTGAAATCGATGGGGAAGAAGACCACTTCGAGACCCTGGGAATGCGCATAGGCTGTGGACTCAATCGAGAGATCGATGGCCTTCTCGAGCTGCCACTTATAGGCGTATTGAATGATGTGCGTGCTGGAAGGAACCTCCATCACGATGCCCTTGACGCCGCAATCGACAGCGCGCTTTACGTCGTCAACCATGCAGCGCGAAAAAGCGAAAATTTGCGGGCCGAGGTTGCGCTTCACAATTTCCTTGATGGCAGCAGTGTCGCTTGGCGAAACCACCGGCATCCCGGCCTCGATGCGGTGAACGCCCGCTTCGGCCAGAGCTTCGGCGATGCGGATTTTGTCGTCCATGGTAAAAATCACGCCGGTTTGCTGCTCGCCGTCGCGCAGCGTGACGTCGTGAAACTTGATCTGCTTGGGGAAATGGAGTTGCTCCCGAGCCGCCTCGCTGAAGTTCCAGGGGCTTACAAACCACTTATCTGTCTTCCAGGGTTCCTGTGCCATCGTGTTTTCCTCCTGATATGAAAAGTTCTAATTACTGCGTGCGACCTGGAGGGCTTCGGGATTCACCGGATTGCGAGGCGCCTGCCCGGTCAGAACACGAACCACTTCCTCGGCCGCCTTGGTCTGCAAGTCTACAAGGGACTCCTCGGAATAGAAACTGCTGTGCGGCGTGATGATCACGTTGTCGCGGCCGAACAACGGCGAACGAGTGGTCGGTTCCTTTTCCATCACGTCCAGAGCGGCGCCAGCGATTTCCTTCTGGTCGAGCGCCTCGGCCAGAGCGGTTTCATCGATAATCGGTCCGCGAGCGGTGTTGATCACATAGGACGTTGGTTTCATGCGCTTGAACACCTCCGCATTGAACAGATGATGCGTGGCGGGCATCAGCGGCGTGTGAATGGAAATGTAGTCGGAAATTTTCACGAGCTCGTCGAATTCAACGCGTTCCACGCCGGCCTTTTTCAACACCTCTTCTGAAACATAGGGATCGTAGGTGACCACGCGCATCCCGAATGATTTTGCTTTGGGCGCCATCAGTTGCGGGATTTGTCCGAAAGCCACCAGTCCAAGGACGGTGCCGCGAAGGCGGTGAATGGGCACGGCCGCTTTCATTTCCCACGTCCCGCCATGCGCCCGGGCGCTCAGGAAGGGAATCTTGCGGACGACCGAGAGCAGCAGGGCCATGGCGTGATCGGACACCTCATCGAGGCAATAGTCGGGCACGCGGGTGACCACGATGCCCTTCCCCGTCGCGGCAGCAATGTCGACGTTGTCGACGCCGATGCCGAAGCGGCCGATGATCCGGCAGCGAGTGAGCTGCGGGATCATGTCGGCGGTGACTTTGGCATAGGTGGTCAGGATCGCGTCGGCATCTTTGGCGACCTCCAGGATGGCCTCCGGCTGGGGGTCCGAGGCCAGACGCAAGTCTGCGTCAATCTTCGAGAGCACCTCGCGCGCTGGATCCAGGTTCGGGAAAACCGAGTCGGTGACCGCAACCAGTTTACGAGCCATTTTATTTCTTAAAGGCTTCTTCCATATGCTCCATCATGGTGAACACGACCGGGCCCTTGCCGGAAACAAGCACGTTTTCTTCGAGACGGGCGGTCTGCTGCAAGCCCGGGTGCCCGGCAAAAGTCTCGATGGCGAAGTACATCCCCTCTTTGATTTCCGCAGGGTACTTGAGCGAATAGGCGCGGGAGATCCACATGCCTTCATACAAGGTCAGGCCGATGCTGTGCGCGAACTGCTGCAGAGTCACCGTGCCGTACTTGTCGTCGTCGTACTCAGGGAATTTAGAGGCCACGTCCGCCGTGGTGTTGCCCGGCTTCAGTTGCTCCAGGCCCGCGTACATGGAGTCGTACACTTCGCGGTAGAGGTCGATTTCCTTCTGGGTCATCTTGCCCGCGCACTTGAAACAGCGCACGAAATCGATGAAGTAACCGGAAGGTCCGACGGCGTTGATGTCGACGATCACGAGGTCGCCCTGGCGGATGATCTTGTCGGTCGCCCAGCGGCGGTAGGGGCTGGTGTTTCCGCCTGAGGCCACGATGATGTCGTAAATGATCTCGCAGCCACGCTCGAGCATGAACTCGTGCACTTTGGAATCGATTTCCCGCTCGCGAACGCCCGGCTTCAGCCATTCGTACTTGATTTTCCACATGGCCGCGTCGCCGATGCTCGCCGACATTTTCAGCAACTCGATCTCGTCGCGGGTTTTTACAACGCGGGCGGCCGACATGCACGGCCAAGCGTCCACAACGTTCACGCCGGCGGCGGTAAAGGCCTTGTAGGCGGCCATATCAAAGTTGTCGACGGCGATTTTTTCCTTCTTCAGATTGTGCTCGCCGAGCACTTCGACGATGCTGGCCACCATTCGTTCGGCCATGTGCGGAACAGCGCCTTCGGCCCACTGCCAGGTGATAGCGGGACGAATGCGGCCTTCCATCCAGGGCAGGTCGATTTCAGCGCAATGCAGGTCCGACCCGGCGGTCTCAAACAGGATGGGCTCGCCGCCGTTGGGAACAACCGCGTAGCGGATGTTGATGTTGTACTTCCAGTTGCCCTGATAAGAGCCGGTCACGTAGCGGACGTTCGCCCCGGCGAACAGCACAAGCGCGCCGAGGTCGCGCTTGGTCATCTCCGCGCGTACGCGCGCGAGGCGGTCTTTGCGAAGACGGTCGAAATCAACCCGATATTGCCAGTCGACACCGGTCTGGCTGTAAACGCGGCGCGGATCCCACTCGTGCGGTGAGCCGATG
This sequence comes from uncultured Acidobacteriota bacterium, assembly GCA_963718485.1. GTDB lineage: Bacteria > Acidobacteriota > Terriglobia > Acidiferrales > UBA7541 > Palsa-295. Next base: position 51,265 of record CAVQZU010000064.1, on the reverse strand, counting down.
AATCGTGTATCCATGGTCGGTGTTATACCTCTCCTCAAGATGAAGCTGCTTGATTGATAGATTTTATTGCCGCAATTTTAACGCCGGCGCAATACCGCACAGAACCGGCTGTTCAGCCTACTGAACAGGAAAACCCAAAGCTGGGGGCACTCTCCACGAGCGGCAGGAAATTCTAAGTGCTTTTCGATTTTAATTCCAGCCATTTGAGCTCTCCCGCGACGAAATCCGCCAGGGCCATAGGCAGAGCATCAAAGCGCAGGCCCGGGCGCCGCCAAAGGCAGGGTTTGTGATCTGCAATACATCTTTCGACACACCCTATGTGCAATCGGCTCAGGCATCTGTCTAGGGTGCTACATTCGATTCAGGTGGGTCGTCCGTCCTCTCGTTGAGGCTGTTCTTCCTTCACGGGCGAGTCTCCTCTAAAGGGTTGGTTTGGGCATGGGGTCGATTCGGCTGCGAACGAAATTTCTGCTCTCCCTTCTGGCAATCTCGGCTGGACTCACTACGGCTACGCTTCTGATCGTCCGTTACAGTGTTCAGAAGCGGGTGCGCGCCGGAATCCAGCAAGAGCTGCGGAATTCAGTAAATACCTATCAAAGCTTCGAGCGGCAGCGGCAGGAGACCCTGACCCGCTCGGCCGAATTATTGGCCAGTCTAGCGAACGTCCGGGCACTGATGAGCACCGGGGATGAAGCCACCATCCAGGATGGCTCCGGGGATGTGTGGCGGCAAAGTGGAAGCGATTTGCTGATCATGGCCAACCGCTCCGGGGAAGTACTCGGGCTGCAAACCAGCACGACCGGCCTGAAGCGCGAGCTGGCGCAGGCTTTCCTGCGCCGATCGCTCGCCAAACAGGAGGCCAAGGATTGGTGGTTCGGGGGCGGTCACCTGTACCAGATTTGGATTCAAACCATCTACTTCGGAGCGCCTTCAGAGAATACGACGACTGGATTCCTCGTGGTTGGTCATGAAATCGACGAGGAAGCCGCGCGAGATTTCAGCAATATCGCCGCAAGCGAGGTGGCCTTTTATTCCGGCGACACCCTGGTTGCCACCACGCTTCCAGCCGATCAGCAGGCCGAGCTTGCCAGGCAGTTTCGCAGCGCCTCGCGTGGAGCTTTGAGCGGTTCAGCCGCAATGGCGAACGAAATGAAACTGGGCAACGAACGCTATCTGGCGAGCAGCGTCAGCTTGTCTCCCGATGGCGGACCCGCTGTTTCCTTAAGCGTATTGAAATCTCTCGACAAGGCGACACAGTTCCTTCGCGAGCTCAATCACATGCTGGTGGGGCTGGGAGTTCTGAGCGTGCTGGCGGGGAGCGCGCTCGTATTTTTGATTTCGCATACCTTTACGCGACCGCTCGCGAACCTGGTTGCGGGCGTCCGCGCCCTGGAAGGTGGAGACTTCGCCTATCCGTTGGAGAGCAGCGGCGGCGACGAAGTGGCGGAAGTGACCGGAGCCTTCGACCGTATGCGCGGCAGCTTGCAGAAGACGCAGAAGGAGCAAAAGCAACTCGAGGAACGGCTTCGCCAGGCGCATAAGATGGAAGCCGTGGGGCGCCTGGCCGGAGGGGTGGCGCATGACTTCAACAATCTGCTGACCATCATCCGCGGCCACAGCGATCTGTTGCTTGATCGGATAGGCGGTACAGAATCCAATCGTAATAGCGTCGAGCAGATTCAGAAGGCGGCGGGTCGGGCGGTTTCGATGACCCGCCAGTTGCTTGCCTTCAGCCGCATGCAGGTACTGCAGCCGCGGGTGCTCGATCTCAACGCGGTGGTGGCGGACCTGGGCAAGATGCTGCCACGGCTGATTGGAGAGCACATCGAATACGCATTCCTGCCCGAGCCCAAACTGTCGCCGGTGAAGGCCGACCCGGGACAAATCGAACAGGTGATTTTGAATCTGGTTGTGAATTCGCGCGACGCCATGCCGGATGGCGGAAAGATCACGGTTCGCACTTCGAACGTCGAGATGGACGCGCGCGAGGCCGCCCGGCGGCCGCCGATGCCGGCCGGCCAGTACATCCTGCTATCGGTCTCCGACACCGGACACGGCATGGACGAGGGTACCAAAACACATATCTTCGAGCCCTTTTTCACGACGAAAGAAGTAGGCAAGGGCACGGGGCTCGGCCTTGCGACCGTTTATGGCGTGGTGAAGCAGAGCGGCGGATTTATCTGGGTGGACAGCGCGCTTGGAAAGGGCACGAGCTTTGAGATTTATCTGCCGCAAGTGGCCGAACCGGTCCGGCCCTCGGATGGCGAAGCAAAGCCGGCGGCGATTCCCCGTGGAAGTGAAACCATTCTCGTGGTTGAGGACGAGTCCGGCGTGCGCGAACTCACCCGGGAATTCCTGAAAGTCAGCGGCTACGCCGTGCTGGAAGCGAAAGACGGGATCGAGGCGCTCGAAGTCGCAGCGCGGCACGCTGGCGCCGTTCATCTGGCGCTGATCGATGTGGTAATGCCCCGAATGGGCGGCGCCGAACTCGCCGAACGCATAAGAACCGCAAGGCCGGACACGAGGATCCTATTCATGTCCGGTTACTCCGAATATGCGAGCATCGGAGCAGCCTCTCTCCGGTCGCCGACTCCCATTCTGCAAAAACCATTTTCCATTTCCTCTTTGGTGGGAAAAATTCGCGAGGTCCTGTCGGAAAAGCCCGTGGCTCAGGCGAGCGCCGCCGATGTTCATGTCAGCTAGAGGCGGGCCAGACAGCTTCAGCAGGAGGCCTTCATGGTAGGCAATCGGGACGGCCGGCTCACCTTGGTGGCCTACGCCGCGGGGTGCGCATTATTGCTGAGCGCCGCAAGCGTCCGCGGACAAGAAAACTCGACCAATACGGCATCCGCCGAGCTCGCAAGCGAAGTTCACACTCTCTCAGAGACAGTGCGCGAATTGCAGGCCCAGGTGCAGTCCTTGACTTCTCAGCTGAACCAACTGCGCGCCAAGGAAGAGAACCAGAGAACCGACGCCACCGCCGTTCCCCCTGCCGCGCGCGCGCCCATGATGGCTGCTGCGGACGCCAGCAACGATCCTTATCTGACGCTCCCAGCGGGCCATCCCGCCGCTCCGGTTGCCAACAATGCCACCAAGTCGGCCGCCACCGGACAAACCTTGGCGCAACGGCTGTCGCAACTCGAGGACGACCAGGATTTGACCGATGCCCGGCTTGCCGACCAGGACCAAACAAAAGTGGAGAGCGGGTCGAAATACCGGCTGCGGCTTTCGGGCCTGATCCTGCTGAACACCTTCGAAAATCGTGGGGTCGTCGATAACGCGGATGCTCCGGAGATCGCCCTTCCAGCCGGTCCGCTTGATTCGGCCGGAACCTTTGCGGGCTCGCTGCGCCAATCGCAGATTGGGTTGCAGGTCTTTGGCCCGGACCTGGCCGGGGCACGCACGAGCGCCGACATCAAGTTTGACTTTGCCGGCGGATTCCCGAACACGCCGAACGGAACGGTGATGGGTCTGGTGCGGCTGCGCACCGGCACGCTGCGGCTCGACTGGGCCAATACCTCGGTCGTGGCCGGGCAGGACTTTTTGTTCTTCTCGCCTTTGGCGCCGACTTCGCTTGCGCAATTCGCCATTCCGGCGCTGTCCTATGCGGGGAATCTGTGGGCTTGGACGCCGCAGGTGCGCCTCGAACACCGCCTGCACTTCTCGGATCGCTCAAGCTTGATGCTCGCCGGAGGAATTCTCGATTCACTTTCGGGCGACCTGCCCTATTCGACCTACGACCGGTACCCGTCGTGGGGAGAAGAATCGGGCCAGCCGGCCTATGCGACGCGCGTGGCCTGGACGCAGCGCATACTGGGGCAGAACGTGACGCTCGGGTCGGGCGGATACTATGGGCGCCAGTATTGGGGATTCCGAAGGCATGTGGATGGATGGGCCGGGACCGCCGACCTGACTCTCCCTCTCGGAAAGTATTTTGGCTTGACGGCACAGTTCTACCGCGGGCGGGCCGTCGGGGGGTTGGGGGGAGCCGTGGGACAGGACGTGGTAATGGCCGCCAACGCTTTCCTCAGTCCCGCACAAATTCTGGGTCTCGACTCGGTGGGCGGCTGGACGCAGCTCAAATTCAAACCGGCGCCGAAATTCGAGGTGAACGGAGCGTTAGGAATCGACAACCCGTTCGCCTCCGAACTGAGTCGCTTTCCGGGGGCGGCCTCTTACTACGGGATTTCGATCGCCAGGAATGTGAGCCCGTTTGTGAATTTCATTTACCAAGTGCGATCCGATGTGCTGTTCTCGGTCGAATACCGTTATCTGAAGACCTACGAGCTCGACGACGGCGCCTATTCCGCCAATCACATCAACGTCAGCCTGGGGTACATATTCTAGTGGGAATTTCCATTCCGCAAAGACTTCTGCGTGCCCTCGTATGGTTGACCGCGATGAGTTTGGGTGCGGCCGCCATTGCCAGTTCCGGGCCCCCACCGCCGGTGACGGCGCAAGTGGAAATCTCGAAACGGGGCTCCGCACAGACTGTCGCGGGGAACGCCGGGGACGGCTCGGATGCGGTGGTGTGGCTTTCAGCGCTCGATGCCCCCGCCGGGCTTGCTTCCGCTGATTCCGGGCACCTGCCGCAACTCGTGCAGCGCAACAAGGCCTTTGAGCCGCACGTTCTCGTGGTGCAAGCCGGCACCATGGTGCAGTTTCCCAACAAGGATCCGTTCTTCCACAACGTTTTCTCGCTCTTCAACGGAAAGCGATTCGATCTGGGTCTCTATGAGGCCGGGTCGAGCAAATCGGTGCGCTTCGATCGGATCGGAGTGAGCTTCCTGTTCTGCAATATTCACGAAGAGATGAGCGCGGTGATCGTGGCGGTCGACAGCCCCTACTTCGGACTTTCCGATCGTTCCGGACGGGTGAGCATCCTGAATGTGCCCGACGGACGGTATCAGTTGCATGTCTGGTATGAGCGGAGCCTGCCCGAAGATTTGAAAGCCCTGGAACGGGTGGTTACGATTTCCCCAACGATTCGAAGTCTGGAAACCATCCGGGTAATCAACAATCCAGATTTCACGCTGGCGCACAAGAACAAGTACGGACAGGATTACGTGCCGCCGCCGGCAATGGGCTATAGCAAATAATGGCTCGTTCGGTCAAAGCGATAGGAACAGTTTTTCGGCGCGGAGAACCTGCGCCCAACCTGCGAAGGATTTGTAAGCCGCGTCCGTCAGTCGACTTCTAGGATCCGCGCGGACTTCACGACCGGGGATTTCTTCTGCCGTTCGGCAAACCGCTCGGCGCGTTCGCGATCAATGTAGACGCGGGCAAACTTTTCACCGTCGTGATAATACACGGTGACTTGCCAATGCTTGTGTTTGCGCCGCCGGTCGCGCTTCACGCGGGGCGTGGGCAGTTTGGCCTTTTTTTTCTTCACGATTCCCAAGTCCTTAATTCCAGTGCGACTATCGCAAGTTTGATAACCGGGCGCAAGTAGCAACTTGAGGGTTAACCTTCCCAATATGTATTACTTTCAATGCACCTTGCCAGTCAGCATTCATGACACGGCGGCATCAGGGGGACCGTCCCGATCGGCCAGGGCTAAACCTGCAGGGCGATCCTACTCCACTACGGAGGCCGGTTCGAAGTCCAGGTTATCGAAGTCTTGTTTCTTGAGCTTGAAGACGTAGGGAGAATCGCTGGCCTGCGCGTACACGGCATCCCCGGCGGGCTTGGAGATTCGCAAGGTCGTGGTTTTCTTGTCCTTGTCGGTCAGCGTGATTTCGATAGCTGGCTTGGAGAGTTTGGAGCTCAGCTCCGCGCCGGGATGGTCGATCACCTGGTCGGCGCGCAATCCGGTAAGGGGATCGAAAATCTTGGCCGACGCAGCGTTCTTTCCCTTTTGCGCGTCGGGCGACTCGATGGTCCAGACATCGGCCTTGCTGCTGGCGGCCAGGGTGCCGTGATCGTCGTGGATTTCCACTCGCGTGAGGTTCGCCGCATCAAAGTGCAGCACCTTCTTGTCGCGCAGATCGGCAAAAGCCTTGCTCAGCTGGGTGTAAAGATCGGAATTCACGTGGAAAATCATCGGCCGCGAAGTGTCGCGCGCGAAGTAGTCGTTTCCATCCTTCTTGCCGATGGCGAGCGTCAACTTTTTGCCGGTGTCGTCAGACGTGGTGATGCTGATGACGGGGCTCGCCAGACCATAGGTACCCAGATCTCCGGGTTTTTCGCTGGCGACGTTTGTAAATTTCGCGTTTTGGACGGCGGTCAGCAGGCCCTCGACGGAATCCTGGTCCGCGCGGGTTCCCAGTGGTTTCGTAAAGCTCCATTGCTCTTTGGTTTTGGCAAGGGCCATCTCGCCGGAGGAATTTTTCAAGCTAAACGATGGCAGCTGACTGCTGGTGATGTGCAGGACGGTATGATCGCGCCAGTCGTCAAGACTTTTGTCCGTGCTGCTCAGCACGGAATCGGGCAGAACCGAGACGCTTTTCGCGCCGTCGACGATGGCGTAAACAGAACTTCCATCGAATACCTTGTCGCCAATCAGCAGCCCGTGCCTGGTCCCGTTTTTCAGCTGGAATTCCGCCGCGATCTTCGCCGGATCCAGCCCGAAGGCCTTCAGCCGATCCGGCGCATAGGGCTCGGTTTGAGTGATGCGCGCCGAGGTCAGATTGTCAAGCGACGTATCTACGACTGAGCCGTCGGCCGCGGTGTCGATGGGCTGCGTGATCTTCCAGCTGCCGCCGTTCTTATCGATGTGGACCGGGGCCTGTTCCGGCTTCGCCGGACGTGTCACCGTCAGCGCGGTGATGTCTGCAGATTGAACCGCAAAGGCTGCCTTGTAAGGCTCGGCCGCAGCCTTTTCCGCCTTCTGGCTCCTCTGGCCAACCAGATAATAGACGCCGCCCAAGGCCACCGCGCAAACGAGCACAAACAAAGTAGGTTTCTTGATCATTTCGCTGTCTCGGACGCCTAACGGCGTTTCCACCAGATCGCGATGCCGGAGAAAATCACGATGCCGGGAACGAAGATTAAGTCAACCCAGCGCAGCCCCGCCGCTTGTCCCTCGGTGAGCGAGAGATGGCGATCGGTCGCCTCCTTGGGACGAATCGAAATCAGGTCTTCGTCCTGGGCGAGCCAGTCGATCGTATTGAAGAACAGATCGCCATTGTGCTGCAGCCCGGACCACTGGTTGGAGGCGAAATCGGAATCGCCGACGACCACCAGGCGGGAATCCTTGTCGCCGTTCTTTTTATCGCCAGCCACGCCCAGGGAAAGGGGGCCGGCTGTGTCGGTCTTGGGATCGAACTTTACTTGTTTTTGGTCCAGATTCGGGATGGTGAAGCTTTGCGCCGACGTTTTCAGCAGTTCGGTATCGTTGGTATCGGCCTTGTTCTTGTCGGTGATCGTCATGGTTCGAGCCAAGGGGAAAAAGGTCATGCCGCCTTTTAGATTCTTGGTGATGGGGTTGTCGCCGTAGTCCACAACCAGCGGTACCGCCGGGCCAGTGCCGAACATGCGGCCCACGCCGCTGGCGTCCACAACAACGTTCTTTCCCTCCGTCACATTCCAGGCCTGTAGGATGTCATCGAGCTTCGGGTCGGTCTGAGGATCGATCTCGATCAGGGCCTTGCCTCCGCCATCGAGGTATTTTTTCACCATGTCGGCTTCTTGCGGGAAATAGGCCTGGGTCGGTCCGGCGATCACCAGAACATCGCAATCGGTGGGAACGCCGTTTTGTTGCACCAGGTTCACAGACTTGTCATCATAGCCTTCTTTCTTTAGGCCCTGATCGATCGCACTGTATCCGCTGGCCTGATTGTCGGCAATCGCCTTCTCGCCATGGCCGGTCACGAAACAAACGGTTTTCACCTTGTCGCGAGTGAGCTTCAGGATGGCGCTCGTGAGATCGGTTTCCGAGGTAGGTCCGGTCGGATTGGGAGCAATGGTCTGCTTCCGCGACCCGGAGGCGAGAATGATGTCCCCGATATGGGTGGCGCCGTATTCCTTGGCAACTTCTGGCTTTTCCTGGGGGTCGATATTCTGGAATTTTACGTGCGAGCTTTGATTGTGGTATTCGGCCATCAGATCATCCAAGGCGGAATCGGGTGTCTTCGAGAACCGCACGATCGCGATATCGCTCTTCAGTCCGCTGACGATCTTCTTGGTTTGGTCAGAAAGCGTGAACAGTTTCTGCGTGGTTAGATCAAAGCGCTTGTGATGCTGAAAGCCGAGCACGTTCAGGATCGCCAGGATGACCAGCACCCCGAGCGACAACACCGTAGTGTTCGTACCCAGCTTCGACGAACGCTTGGAGAAGAATGCGATGAGGCCTTCAAACCCGATGACGATTCCGGCCAGCAGGATGACTGCTCCGGCGAGGAGCAGAATCTTGCTCATCAGCTGGAGTTCGGACTGAATCGAATAGCGCAGGTAGCCCGCGACCAGCAGGGCTGCGCCGATGCTGGCCAGAAACTTTCCAACTTCCTTGCGATCCCACTTCATTTATGAATCCCTTCCCGAGCGGTAGGCTCCCAGAAATATCAGGCGCGGCGCCAACGAATCGAGTCCACCGACCGCACCGTGAGAAACACAAAAAGTCCGATGAAGCTTAGGTAATAAATCAGACTGGAGGTGTCGATAATTCCCCGCGTGAAGTCGTCGTAGTGACGGATCACCGAGAGATACTGCAGCACGTCTCCGGCGCCGCCCCCGGCATTGCGTCCCAAATCGATCACCCATACCACCAGAAATGCCGCGAAAGTGAGCACCGCCGCAATCAGCTGATTTTCAGTGAGCGAGGAGATGAACGAACCAAGCGCCAGCAGGCAGCCACCCAGCAGAAGTATGCCGATATAGCCCGCGATCAGCATCCGCCAGGGCGGGACGGGCTCACTGCGGACGTAGGTGAAGATCAGGTAACCCGCTGTGGGCAGCAGCATGATGGCGAACAAAGTGAGCGAGGCCAAATATTTGCCGAGCACGATCTGCATTTCAGTGACCGGCGAGGTCATCAGCAGTTCCATGGTGCCGCGCTTGCGTTCCTCCGCGAACACGCCCATGGTCAGCATGGGCGTAAGGAAAAGCACGAGCGTAGAAAGCAGGCCGAAGAAGGCGCGCATCACCTCCATGGTGACGTCGATGTTCGGGTGCATGCCCATTTCCATCTCCTGCATTTGCATCTGGAGCGCCTGCTGCATCACCGCCGAAAGAAAATAGTTGAAGAAAAAGGCGCTCAGGGCCAGAAACACGCCGACCACCACGTAGGCCACAGGCGATACGAAGTAATGGCCCATCTCCTTCCGATAGATCGCATAAAGACTCTTCATTGGTAGACCTGGGCTCCTTTAGCTGGCTGCCTGCGCATGCGCCGCGTCTTCGGTGGTCAACTGCAGGAAGATATCCTCGAGGCTCAGGCTCACGCCGCGCAGCTCATAGAGCTGCCAGCCTTTTTGGACGACTCCCGCGGCGATTTGGCTACGAATATCTTGGCCCGCGGCGGCCTCGACCGTGGCGGCCACGTGTCCGTTGGAGTGAGCGGTTTCGATCTGGACGCGGCTCGCACCGGGGATCTGCGCGAGCAATTCGTGCAAGGGCTTTTCCGGCGCTTGGACCTCGACGCGAATCTTCTGGCCGCCTTTGAGCTGCTGGGTCAGATTCTGCGGGGTGTCCACCGCCGCGATCCTGCCGCGGTTGATAATCACGACCCGATCGCAGGTCATGCTCACTTCGGGCAGGATGTGCGTGGAAAGAATGATGGTGTGGCTTCCGGCCAGCCCCTTGATCAGGTTGCGGACTTCGATGATTTGCTTGGGGTCGAGACCTACGGTTGGTTCGTCCAGGATGATGACGTCGGGATCGTGCACGAGCGCCTGCGCCAAGCCCACGCGCTGCTTGTAGCCGCGCGAGAGGCGCTTGATGAGTTCATCGCGCTTGTCGCTGATGTTGGTCTTGCGCATGGCATCGGCGACGAGCTCATCCCGCCGCTCGGCGGGGACGTTCTTGATGCGCGCCACGAAATCCAAATAGGTGCAAACCGACATATCGGGATACACCGGAGGCGCCTCCGGTAAATAGCCGATGTGCCGGCGCACTTCGAGCGAATCGGTGAAGACGTCGTATCCGGCAATCCGTGCGGTTCCGGAGGTGGCCGGCATGTACCCGGTCAAAATCCGCATGGTGGTGGTTTTTCCGGCGCCGTTGGGGCCAAGGAAACCCAAAATCTCGCCCTTGTTCACGGTGAACGATACGTGGTCCACAGCGGCTACGGCGCCTCCGTAGGACTTTGTCAGATCCTGAACCTCAATCAATGCGATCCCTCCAAACAGGTAAACCGATGGAAGCCATAGACGCTACCGAGCCGACCGTTATACTAAAAATCTGTCGAAATTGGTATCGCCGAGTAACACGGTCGAAAAATAGCGCGGAAGTGCCGCGGGATTACCCTTACTTCACTCCACAGGGATGTATAGACGCAGGTCGCCGGGAAATGGTAGGCAACGAGGCTCGCCGGGGCTGCATCCACATGCGAGAAATTATGTAGTTAGCCCGAGGGTGTGAGACTCTCTGAGTGCTGGATCGCGGCTCGCCTGAAAACGGTGGAGATGTGCGTTGACACCCTCTGGCCGTTTTGTTATTTAACTCGTTTGTTTATTGAGCGGGGTTGACGGTTCACCAGGGAAATCCAGCGGCGGCCTGGGCTTATCAAAAGCAATCCAAAGGCGATATGACGACTTCGACGACGTATGCCCGCGCGAATAGAAATTACCCTAACCGGGCGGGGGCGCCAGGAACTTGCAGCGACGCCGCGGGGCGCTCGATTTCCGGCGGGGGGCTCTCCGCCGGTCGGTCTTGGATGACGCTCGCGGCGCTGTGCTTGGCAATTCTAGTTGCCGCAGGATGCCACAGCAGCGCTCCGGCGATTACAATTCAAATCCAGCCGAACGCGTCGATATCGATCGATGAAGGGCAATCGTTGAACTTCATGGCAACCGTTGCGAACGACACGCTCAATAAAGGCGTCTCCTGGAGCTTGGCGCAAACCAGCACCACGGTGTGTTCCGGCACGGGCTGCGGCACGCTCAAGAATGCCACGAATTCCTCGGTAACCTATGTGGCGCCGACCGGTCTCACGGCCGGAGCCTCGATCACGCTGACGGCCGCGTCTATTTCTCAGCCCAGCGCGACAGCCACCGCGACCATCAGCGTGGTCCTGCCCGTAACCTTTACCACGATTACGCTGCCGAACGCGGCAAACGGAGTGCCATACAACCAGACCATCGTGGTTACCGGCGGTGTGGCACCCCTGACGTTCTCTCTGCAATCGGGCAGCAGCTTGCCTGCGGGACTCAGTTTGACTTCGACCGGGACGATCGTGGGTAGGCCCTCTGGTCCTGCTCCGAATCAGGCCAATCCGGTGAATTTCACGGTGGTGGTTACCGACTTCGCCAATTCCGGCAATACGCCCTTTGCGGTCTCCCAGGCGTTCAGCATTTCGGTGTCGGCTGCGCCCGCGCTTTCCATCATCACCACGTCGCTGCCGGCCGGGCTTACCAATTCGAAATATACGGCGCCGGGAATTGCCACCACCGGCGGCGTCCTGCCGCTCAGCTGGAGCCTTGCTTCGGGGAGCGGCAGTTTGCCTCCCGGGCTGGCACTCAGTCCAACCTCGGGACAAATCACCGGCATCATTCCGGCTGGCACGACGGCGACCAGTTATCCGTTCACGGTCCAGGTGCAGGATTCTTCCCTGCCGAACGGACAGATCGTGCAGAAGGCGCTGTCAATCAACGTACAAACGCCTCCGGCCCTCACCATCACGACGACGGTGCTCCCTTCAGGCACCACCGGGACTCCCTATAGCATTCCCCTGCAAGCCAGCGGCGGCATTCCGCCCTACACTTGGACGCTCACGAGCGGGCAATTGCCTTCCGGGCTCGCGCTGGCACCCAACGGGACTCTTTCTGGGGTGCCCGTGCTGACCACTTTCTCGCAGCCTGATTCATTCACGGTGCAGGTGACCGATTCCGAGGCGGTTCCGCCTCCGGTTCCCGTTTCTGAGCAGCTGAGTCTTACGATCGGCGCGGGAACCACAAACGGAAACTCTCTGATCACCGGGCCCTATTCGTTCTTGTTCAACGGGTTTGATGCGAACGGATCGGTGCTGATCGCCGGGTCGATCACCGCGGACGGGAACGGCACCATCACCAGCGGCCTCGAGGACAGCAATCGCGTCTCAAACATCTCCGGCGCATCCGGCGTCGTGACCGGTATCTCGCTCACGGGGAGCTATTCGCTTGGCTCGGATGGACGCGGCACCCTGCGGCTTGTGGCCACCAATCCGAGCACCACGGTCACCTTGACTACCGACTACCAGATCGTTGTCGACTCGGGCGGGGTGATCCATTTCATCGAGAATAACGACATCACCACGCCTGGCGTTAATACCGATACATTCGGCACCCATGGCGAAGGAATTCTCAAGCCGGTCACGGGCACCGCTTCGGCGGCGAATTTCAACGGGAATTATTCGTTCCTGTTTTCCGGGCTGGACATGAGCGCGAAGCCTACCGCGCTTGGCGGAACCATTCACGCCGACGGCACAAGCGCCTTGATTCCCGCTTCGGGCGGCGTCAGTAGCGACCTCAACGACAACGGCACCTTCACCTCGCAGAACATTTCAGGATTCTATACGGCGCCGGGATCAAACAATCGCGGGACCGCGTCACTCCTGTTTGAAATCCCGGGAAAATCGCAGAGCACTTTGCAGTTTGCGTTCTACTTCGTATCAGCATCGGACCTCTACTTCATTGAGCTTGATTCGACTCAGACCGAGTTGTCGCCCATCTTCTATCGCTTGAGCGGCGAGATGGTCGCGCAATCGTCGGCAAGCGCGTTTTCCGCTACCTCCCTGACGGGAACCAGCGTGGCAACCGGAAGCGCGCTCAGTGGAAACAATTCAAGCGTGTTGGCTGGACTTCTGAATTCCCCCCTGGCCACTCCGGGAACGGCGACCCTGGCATACGATGAAAACAGCGCTGGAACCATCACCTCTCCGTCGCCCTCTTTTGCCGGGACCTATGTGGTCGGAACAAATGGGCGGGTGGCCTTCACCGGGTTCGGCTCCCGCGCCGCCGTGGCTTACCTTACCGGACCGGGGCAAGGCTTCCTGCTCGGCAGTGATGCCAACGTGACGACAGGGCTTCTTGAGCAGCAGACAGGAATCTCGACTCTGACCACCTCGCCGCTCCAAGGAGGCTACACCACGTCAACCTCCCTGCCTGTGGAAACCAACGACACGCAGATATTGGGTCAGGTGCAGGCTTCGGTAAACATGGCCCTCTCAACCCCCCCGACCTTCTTTGTCGGAAACCTCAACGGGGTGGTTGACGAGATTGATCCGCCTTCCTCGGGCCACACCGAGGGTGTTGCTCACCTGGATCAATCGCTTAGCGGCGGCTCCTACGGTGTAACCACGACGAGCGGTCGCGGCACGGTGACGACGAATCTTCCCTTAGCGGGTTTCCCGGCAAACCTCATTCTGTACATGGTCTCGCCGGCGCAGTTCCGCGCCATTTCCGCCGATTCGAACCCTGGCAATGGCCATCCCGAGGTATTTTTCTTTGACCACTAAGTTTGGCTTTCGGGCGCTCGGCGTGGTGACCCTTCTCGCGGTCACCACAGTTGCGGCTCTACCCCGAGGACCGCAAACGACCGGGACTCTGCCTGCGGCTCCCGGCGGCAAGGTGATCAGTTTGCCGCGGCGCGCTGGAAACCAGACCGAGCCCTCGATTGCCGTAAATCCTCAGAAGCCTAGCCAGATTCTCGCGGCATTTCAGGCTCCCGCAGGTGTGGCGTATTCTGAAGATTCAGGAGACAGCTGGCAGCTCGCGATGGGAATCGCGCCCGAAAACTATAAGGTCTCTGGGGACGTTTCGGTTACCTATGACATTCTGGGCCACGCCATCCTCTGCTACATCGCCTTTGACAAGCTGGGCAGCTCTCAATACTGGGCGCACAACGCCACCCGAAATGGTGTTTTCGTGCGCCGCTCCTTTGACGGCGGCAAAACCTGGGAAGCAAACGCCGTGGCCGTAGACGAGCAGGTGACCCGTCCCGAGATGCCCTTCGAGGACAAGCCGTATCTGGTCGCCGACAACAACACCAACTCGCCTTACGCGGGAAGCCTCTATGTGGGATGGACCGAGTTCAGCCTCACCAAGTCCATCATCCTGTTTTCCAGGTCGAATAACGGAGGCATCAGCTGGTCGGCTCCTTTCGAGATCAGCAGCCACGAAGGGCTTCCCAGGGATGACACCGGCGCGGTCGAAGGATTTTCAGCCGCCGCCGCTCCAAACGGATTGCTGTATGCGGTTTGGGCCGACGGAGATTCCATCGCATTCACCACCTCGCGCGACGGAGGAATTACCTTCGTGCCTTCGCGGAAAATTCTCGATACGGCGCCGTCATATTTCACCGTCGAGGGCGTCGAGCGATCAGACGGCTTTCCGCAGATCGCCGTGGACCCTCGTAGTGGACGGATATTCGTTACCTGGGCCGACTATCGGAATGGCGATGTGGATGTGTTCTGCGCGACGTCGACTGACCGGGGACGCAGCTGGAGCCGTGCGGTGCGAGTGAACAACGATGCCCCGCACGATGGCGCCGATCAGTTTTTTCAGTGGCTGGCTGTCGATCCATCAAACGGCTCGGCGAATGTGCTGTTCTATGATCGCCGCGACGATCCAGAAAATCGCAAGGCCATCGTTGTGCTGGCCCGCTCAACCGACGGCGGACAGTCTTTCACCAATTATGCTTGGTCAGAGTCGTCCTTTGACCCGGGAGATGCGTTCATCGGGGACTACACCGGAATTGCGGCCTGGAACGGGCTCGTTTATGGCGCATGGACCGAAACCATCGGGCGGACGCGCGGCACACCGGCGGGCAAGCCTGTAACGGTGATCAAAGCGGGCATCGCGGACTTCCAAACTCACAGCGCGCCCTGACCGGTCTGCGCCAGAAGCTCAAAATCCAACCTTGCGGCCGGGATTTGATTCTGGTGCCGCCGGTTTCTGGCGCGATACCTCGGCCGGCGCCGAACGATAACGCAAGCCCGGAAACTACTTCGATCCGTCCTTTTCGCCCGGCTCCTTCTCTCTCAGTTTGAGCGCCGCTGAATTAATGCAAAACCGCAGTCCGGTGGGGTCGGGGCCGTCGTCAAACACGTGGCCCAGATGGGCTTCGCAGCGGCTGCAAAGAACTTCGGTCCGCGTCATGCCGTGGGTTGAATCCGTTTCCATTTTCACATTTTCCGCGGCGATAGGCTGCCAGTAGCTTGGCCAGCCGGAACCGGAATGATACTTCGCATCCGAGGTGAATAGCGGCTGTGCGCAGCACACACACAGGTAGGTTCCGGGAGTTTCGGTGTTTTCGTACTCCCCGGAGAAGGGCGGCTCGGTGCCTTTGTTCCGGGTGACCTGGTATTGCTCGTCGGTCAGCTGAGACCGCCACTGCTTGTCGCTCTTGCGAATCTTGTCGCTCATGTGCTTAGGTTACACTATAGGTGAGCGGAGGGCGTTTTCAGAAGTGCGCTGCCCGGCCCGGGTTCGGGCGGCTGGGTGGGTAGTGGGGCGTCGCAAGGGCAGGAAATGGTAGATCTCAACTCTATGCGAACTTGGCCATGGCAGAAAGTCGCCGTCATCGGGGTAGCTACGGTCCTCTTTCTGGCGCTTCTGGTTTTGCTGATGGGCAGGTCGCAGCGTTCCGAAACATCAGCAAAGCCTGCAACGCCGTGGAATTCGCACGCCGTGGAAGCCGCCTATGCGGGCGTGCGCGTGCGGGAAATCGATGCCTCCAACGCCGCGGTGGTATTTCTCTACGATCTCGACAACAAAACCGGCAGCGACTATGAACTGGCAAAAGGGCCAGGCGTGGTGGTCATGAGCCGGCTAAAGTCGGCGGGCAGCTTCAGCTCCGAGAAGGCAGTGAACCTGAGCGCCTCGGCCTTTGTACCGGTGAACAATCGCACGCGGATCGCTCTGGAAATCACCGAGCGGTTTGACTGGCCCGCGCGAGCCGACGCTTCAGCCGAGGCCCGCTTCCGGCAGCTCGTGGCCCAGGAAGTCGCCGACCTGCAGGGGTTCGCTCTCTTTGATGAAGCCCATCGCTTTCAGATCGATCTTCCGGGCTCATGGCCGGAAATCGAACCAGCGCAACTATCGCCGCGGCGCCGTTGAGCGTGCCTATGCTTGCCTGGAACCCGGGGCGGCCTGGTTGCGATTTCCGACAAGGAGCCATATCCAGGATTGAAGTTATTGAAAGGTAAAAATATACTTCTCGTCAGTTAAGGGTTAGCCTGTGGACACCTCTCGCCGCGGGTAAAGGAAAGTCGAAGGCGAAACAAATGTCACCGGCCGCATCCCACTTCGAGCGCCACACCCATCCCCCGGATCGACGCACGTTCGCTCGCAAACAAATCCGTTCGCTCGCCTATGTCGAACTGGGCAAGGGCAACGGGGGCATCGTTCT
The DNA here is from genome assembly GCA_963718485.1 of uncultured Acidobacteriota bacterium. Lineage (GTDB taxonomy): Bacteria > Acidobacteriota > Terriglobia > Acidiferrales > UBA7541 > Palsa-295. The sequence continues at coordinate 34,780 of CAVQZU010000064.1, read as the reverse complement.
CAACGTAAGCGAAGGGGGCATGGCGATCCAGGCGGTAATGAGCCTGTCGGGAAATGAGCTGCCGCAGTTGCGCGTACAGCTGGCGCATTCGAAAAAACAGATTCAAGCGAAGGGACGGATCGCCTGGACCGGGGAGCTTCGAAAACTGGCGGGAGTCGAATTTGTGGACTTGACCGAGGAAACCCGGGCGCAGATTCGGGAATGGGTTTCGCTGGAAACACTGGCGCACGAGGCCGATCCATCGCCGGGAACGAGCACCGAGGAAGCGGCCGCGACCGAAGAACTTCTCGAGCCTGCAAAACCGGTGGTCGAAGAGTTGCCCCTGCCGGATCGGGTTGACAGAGGCAGGCCGGTTGCGGCCCCTCAGAGCCCGGCTCACTTCTCCGCTCTGGAAGCGGCGGGCCTGCGACCACGGCCATCGAGTGTACCGGACACGCTGCCAGGGCCTGCATGCCCGCCGGAGATGTGGCCCCCTGCCGCGCCAGCGGCGGCTGAGCCGTCGGTCACGGCATCTTCTACAGCGTCGTCATCTTCTACCTGGTCCTCGGCGTCAGAGCCCCCGGCATCGTCGTTTATGGCGCCGCCGGCAGTGAATCCAAGCAGTCCGACGGCGGAGGCAGACGCTGCTGTGGCGCCCACCGCGCCGGCCCGTTCGCTGCGCGACAGTGCGGAACTTCCGGCGGATCGCTTTGGGTTCAAAGCTGCTGCCCAGCCGCAACCTGCGGTGAGCACTGTTCGTTTGCGCGAGGATCGAGATAGGTGGAAGCTTACCTCGGGGGCCGGAGTTTTTGTGCTCGTTTCGCTCGCCGCCGGGTGGCTAGCCGGGCACGGAGCCTTGCGGGGGATGTTTCAAAAGGTAGCGGGAAACGCGGTGGACGGCAAGGTGGCCGCGGAAAACGCGCTGGCGCGCCCCGTCAATTCGGCCACTGCCTCGAAAATCGAAATAGTGGACCTGAATAACCAGCACTGGACGATTCCCCTGCAGGGTCCGATTGAGTCACAAAATTCGCGCCAATTCGAGGGCTCCAATTCCCGTTCCAGGCAAAGCGCGATGAATTTCCGCGAATGGACACTGTCTCCACCCTCACACCCGCAAAATGCAAGCGCCCAACCCAAAGCCAATCCTCCGGTTCTGACGCCTTCCGCGAGCGAGCCGGAGAACGTTTTGCCGCCCTCTGAACCGGGTGAGGCTCGCGGGGCTATTGTCGTTCCGCCGCCTGCGGCGGGAAATTCGAACGACGGTCTGCAGGCCGGCGAGTTGATTCAGAAGGTCGAGCCCCTCTATCCTTCTGCGGCGATGGAGCAGCGAGTCGAAGGCACCGTGAAAATATATGCGGTGATTGGCGAGGATGGAAATATCAAGCGGGTTCAGGCCTTGAGCGGACCAAGCGTGCTAATTCCAGCCGCCCTGGACGCCGTTCGTCAGTGGCATTACAGTCCTACGCGGCTCAATGGCCAGCCGATTCAAACGCAACGCCAAATTACGATCGTGTTTCAATTGGCTAAGCCGACAGCGCGATAGATCGGCCGCCGCTTCCTCGGTTTCCGGTCACCGCCAACCGGCATGCACTATTTCGAGCCGTCGTCGGGCCCAAACGCCAGGAGCACATTGCCCGGCATCCCGCCGTTGCGCGGATATCCGGAGTTTACATAGACCATTCCACCCGCGACGACCGGGCCGGCGCCATCAAGAGAACCTCCGTGCGCGGGCACTCCGTTCACTGTGCTGTAGTTCGTGGCCGTGTCGAAATCCCAGAGGACTTGGCCATCCTCGGCGGCAAAGGCTCTGAGGTGTCCATCCATAGCGCCGGAGAAAATAACGCCCGGAATCGCCGTGAGCGCCCCGGGCTGCGCGGGACTGCATCCGGGTTTTGGAGGGTCGCACGGGTGAGGAGCAGCAAACCAAGCCTTCGAGCCATCGGTTATGCGCAGGGCCGTAATTCCCCCGCCCTTGGTCTGAATGAAATTCACGTTGCCAACGGGCGCCGCCGTGCCCAGTTTTCCAGGCTCGGGCGCGGCGTCGGAAACCGCTGCGTAGAGCAGTTGCCCGTCGCTTGCCATTCCCCACTGGACCCCTCCGTTGGTGCTGCCCTGTCCGACCCGCGTTTGCCAGACAATTTCACCTTTCTTGTCGGGATCGAGCGCATACACCATCCCCGATTTCTGCCCGGCTACCAGCACATCCTTCCCGGCCGGCGTGTGCAACAGGAGCGCGGAGGAGCCGAAATCGTAATCCGGCCCCTTGTTTGGCGGACAGTTCGGCCCGCCATTGCGGCAGGCGGAAGTGAACACATCTTTCGGGAGAGTTTGCTTGATCCAGGCGATGTGCCCGGTTTTTAAATCCAGGGCCACAATGGCGTCGCTGGTAGCGGAATCAGGAAAGGAATAATTGTCGCCGGTCGTGATGTACATGACGCCGCGCTGCGGATCGATTGTCGGTGCAGACCACACGCCCGCTCCGGAGGGGCCAAATTGCGGGGTGCCCACGCTGTTGGTCCCGGTTCGCATCGGAGGATCAACCAGGTAGCTCCTCCAGGCGACCGTCCCGTCTTTCACACGCAGCGCTGTAACGCTACCTCGAAACGTACAGCACTGATAGCTGGGATCAATCGAACGCGTTTCTTCCCAGGAAGCAGCCGGCACGAAGACGAGTCCGTCATGTTCAACAGGCGTTGCCGTGAGCCGTGTCGCTTCATGCTGATCCACCCGCTGCCTCCAAAACTGATGCCCGGTTTTCGCGTCGAGGGCGTAGAACCAACCGATCTGATCGCCGAATAGCAGCGAGTAGCTCGCTTTGTTGGCCACCGCGAGAATTCCGGAACGGACCGGGCCATTGGCTTGGAAGGTCCAATACAGGCACCCGGTCCTGGCATCGAGCGCCTGCACCGCGCCGTTCGCGCTGCCCACGAAAATGGTCCCCTTCAGCACGGCTGGCTCGGCAAAGGCGGTTACGTCATCGGCAAATCCAAACGCCCACCTCAATTTCATGCGCGGCACCTGGCCGATGCTGAGCCCGGCCTGGTCGGGAGTCTGATACCGCGTGTTGCTGCCCGACGGACTCCAGCCGTTCCATGTGCCAGCTGCGGAGCCTGTAAGTGGCGCATGTCCTGCCGGGCAGAAGGCGCTGGCCGGAGGCTTAGCCTCTGCGCCGGTCGTTCCCAGATAGTCGGCCACCGCTTCCCGCTCCTCCCGGCGCAGGGGGTAGGCCACGCTCATCATCAGGCCGAAGTCGAGCGTGCGCATAATACGGGCTCGCGATAATTTTTCGATGGTTGCACGCGACGGAACGCGCTCTGCCGGGTGGTCGTGGCAGGCCGCGCAATATTTTTCATAGACCGCGGCGCCCGAAACCTGCGCTTTCAAGTTGGAGCTCGCAGCCATGGCTGCCATCAGCAGCAGGCACATCAAGAACGCGAAATTTCGCACCGTCCGCCTCTCATCCCACCTCGAATAACGGCTAGAAAGTAGCAAATCGCGACTGTTTGTGGCAATGCAGAATAAGGCGCGGCCCGCAAGCGCCGGCTTGGTCTACCCAAGCGCGCCAATGGCAACAAAACTCTGTCCCTCTTGTTTTCAGAACAATGTCTGCTGCGTTCATTCTGGCGTAAAGACGGCGCGCTCGTTTTCTTGCCCGTGCTGACGCAAGCGGGATCAGCCGCTGAACGGCCGTCTGCTAGCCCGTCTGCTAGGATGATCTGGTGAATGCTAACGGGCGAGCCTCGGGTCATGGCCGCATCCTGACGATGAACCGCGGCTCATCAACGCTGAAGGTGGCGCTCTATGAAGTCGAAGAGCTGGTACTCTCTATCAAGGTTGACCGGGCGGATTCATCGGGCGCCCAGGTCACCATTCAGGACGCCTCTGGAAACCTTCGCTTCGACTCCGCGGCGGACAGCGTCGCGAAGGCTCCTTCTCGCGCGGCCCTTGAAACAATCTTCGATTGGCTGAGCGAACATAAATATCTGCAGAGCCTGATTGCGACCGGCCACAGGCTCGTCCATGGCGGCGCTCAATTCCAGCTGCCGCAGAGGATCACCCCTGAGGTTTTGGCGAAACTCGAGGAATTGGTGCCCCTGGATCCGGATCATCTTCCAACGGCTCTCGCCGCGGTCCGTTTCGTGGCCCAGAGATTGCCCGAGCTTCCGCAAATCGCCTGCTTCGACACCGCCTTTCACGCCTCGATGCCAAAAGTGGCGCGGATGTATGCGCTTCCGCGGCGGTTCTTTGAAGGTGGCCTGATGCGGTTCGGCTTCCACGGCCTTTCCTACGAGTATGTCGTCCATGAACTTCAAAGGCTCGATGCTCGGCTCCTAGAAGGCCGGGTGATTGTGGCGCATCTGGGCAACGGCGCGAGCATGGTGGCGCTTCACCAGGGAAAAAGCGTGGACACCTCTATGGGCTTTACGCCGCTCGAGGGCTTGGTGATGGGCACGCGCTCGGGGGACGTCGATCCGGGAGCGCTTTTCTATCTGCGCGAACACGGAAAAATGTCGGCTGCTGATTTGGACACCTGCTTAAACAAGGAATCCGGCCTGCTGGGCGTTTCAGGCTCGAGCGGGGACATGCGTGATCTGCTCGCAAAGGCTTCCCAGGACACCCGGGCCGCCGAAGCGGTCGACTTGTTCTGCTATCGAGCGAAAAAATACCTCGGGGCGTATGCCGCTGCAATGGGCGGGCTCGATCTGCTAGTCTTTACCGGAGGCATCGGGGAAAAAGCCGCCCCGGTGCGGCAGAAGATTTGCGAGGGATTGCAATTTCTGGGCATTCAAATCGATCCGCTGCGCAATCGCAGCCGCGATTCGGTAATTTCAAGTTCCCATAGCCGCGTGAAAGTACGCATCATCGAAACCAACGAAGACCTAACCATCGTCCGGCACGTTCTCGGCGTCCTTCGCCGGGCTTAACCAAGAGTTAAGAGTTATCGGAAGGGGCCTACCATGTTCGTATTCGACCCGAATTTGTCGACCGTTGTGAACTCTCCGCCGCGACCGGCGAGTCTCCCCATTCCCGCGGTCGGACCGCTGGCGCCTGAATTTCTGGACAAGATGCATCGCTACTGGCAGGCGGCGAACTATCTGACGGTCGGCCAGATTTATCTGCAGGAAAATGCGCTGCTGCGCGAGCCTCTGCGGAAAGAACATATCAAGCCGCGGCTGCTGGGGCACTGGGGCACCTCCTCCGGGCTCAACTTCATTTACGTGCATCTGAACCGGCTGATCCGCGAAAGGAATGCCCGCATCCTTTACATTGCCGGACCCGGGCACGGCGGGCCTGCGCTCAATGCGAATTCCTATCTGGAGGGAACCTATTCGGCGGTGCATCCGGAAATTACCCAGGATGTCGCGGGCATCCGGTTTTTCTTCCGCGAGTTTTCCACCCCCGGCGGCGTCCCCAGCCATTGCGGGCCCCATTTGCCGAGCTCGATCCACGAAGGCGGAGAGCTGGGCTACGCGCTCTTGCACGCCTTTGGAGCGGCTTTTGATAATCCCGATCTCATTGTGGCCTGCGTGGTGGGCGACGGCGAGGCAGAGACGTGCCCTCTGGCAGGAAGCTGGAAATCGAATCGCTTCTTGAATCCCGCGCGCGACGGTGCGGTTCTGCCCATCCTGCACCTCAACGGCTACAAGATTTCCGGGCCCACCGTCGAAGCCCGCACCCACGACGACCAACTGACAAAGCTGTATGCCGGGCACGGATACCAGCCTTATTTCGTCGCCGGTGATGATCCCCCCTCGATGCACCAGAATTTTGCGGCCGCCCTGGACCGCTGCTATGAAGAAATCCGAGCCATCCAAGCCGTCGCGCACGAGCGGGGCGCGGCCGAAGCCCCCGCTTGGCCCATGATCATCCTGCGATCACCCAAAGGATGGACCGGACCGAAGGAAGTGGACGGGATTCCCATCGAGGGAACCTTTCGCGCGCATCAAGTCCCGCTCGCCACGGTCCGGGAAAGTCCGCAGCAGCTGCAATTGCTCGAGGATTGGATGAAAAGCTATCACCCGGAAAGGCTCTTTGACACCGAAGGGAAACTGATTCCCGAACTGCAGGCGCTGGCACCGGGCGGCGAGCTTCGCATGGGTGCCATTCCCAGCGCCAACGGGGGCCGAGTCCTAAATGCGCTTTCCCTGCCCGATTTCTCCAACTATGCGCTGGAAGTTCCCGCTCCGGGTTGCGTTCTTGCCGAACCGCCGCGCAAACTTGGCGAATTTTTTCGCGACGTCATCAAATTCAATCCGGAAAACTTCCGGCTCTTCTGCCCAGACGAAACCAATTCCAATCGCCTGAACGCCGTCTTCGAGGCGACCGATCGCTGCCTGGTCGAGCAGACCGTGGCCATCGACGATCACGTCGGTCCCCAGGGCCGCGTACTCGAAGTGCTCAGCGAACATTGCTGTGAAGGGTGGCTGGAAGGCTACCTGCTCACCGGGCGCCACGGCGTTTGGGCCACCTACGAAGGGTTTGCGCAGGTGGTGGATTCCATGCTCACCCAGCACGGCAAATGGCTTGAGCAGTGCGGAGAATTGCCGTGGCGCCGGCCAATCGCTTCCTTGAACGTGTTCCTCACAAGCCATTGCTGGCGCAATGACCACAACGGCTTCAGCCATCAGGCACCAGGATTTGTGGATAGCGCACTGGCGCGGCGCAGCACGATTATTCGCATCTACTATCCACCCGACGCCAATACCCTGCTGAGCACCTTCGATCATTGCCTGCGCACTCGCAATTACATCAACCTGGTGACCTGCGGAAAGCAAGAGCAGCTTCAGTGGCTGCGCATGGATGCCGCTATCGAGCATTGCTCCCGCGGCGCATCGCGGTGGGATTTCGCAAGCAACGATCGCGGCCACGACCAGGGCGGTGATCCGGACGTGATCCTGGCCTGTGTCGGCGACGTGCCAACGCTTGAGACCGTCGCCGCTTCCTGGCTTCTGCAAAAATACGTGCCGGAGATGAAAATGCGTGTCGTCAACGTTGTCGATCTCACGGTGCTGATGAGTCCCGACGAGCATCCGCATGGCATGGACGATCTCTCCTTCGAAGCCCTCTTCACCAAATCCGCGCCCGTGGTTTTCGCCTATCACGGGTCTCGCTGGGCGATTCACAGCATGATTCACGGGCGGCCCAACGAAGCGCGTTTCCATGTTCGCGGCTTCCTCGACCAGGGCTCCACCACCACGCCGTTCGATATGGTCGTGCGCAACAAGATCAGCCGCTATCATTTGGTGATGGACGCGCTTGAAATACGTGCCGAGGCTTCGTCGCAAAGCACCGCGACATTGTAGACCTGATGAACCGCAAGCTCTTCGAGCATCACACCTATATTCGCGAACATTTTGAAGATATGCCCGGAGATCGCCCTGTGGCGCTGGACCGACGATTTCAGCGAACCGACGCGAGCCGCTGCCTTTGGCCAAGGGCCAGCCCCGCGCCCAGCTCTTCACCGACGGCTAAACCGGGAGGGGATGAGCTCTCTCAGTTCGCCGCTGCACGCGCCTCCGGCCATGCCATAGCCCGGCCAACATTGACTCGGGCCCATCTCCAAATCCAGCGATTGGCTTGCAACTGGCCCTCCGGGTCTGCTATATTGATACCGGACTGATTTAGTCCTATATTGGAAGCATAGCGCTGACCATGGTAAAGCTTGGCAAATTAACGGATTACGGCTTGGTCCTGATGACCTGTATCGCCCGGATCGGAGATCTGGCCTCCCCAGCGCACCGCCCGGGATCTCGCCCTTGAATCCAAGCTGCCCCTTTCCACGGTCAGCAAGCTTCTGAAGGAGCTGCTGCAGAGCGGACTGCTGCTCTCGCATCGCGGCATCAAAGGCGGCTATATGCTGGCGCAAGCACCCTGCACCAGATTTCCGTCGTCGACATCATCGCGGCGATTGAAGGGCCCATGGCCCTCACCGAATGCAGCACGGACATTACCGGGCTTTGCAATCTTGAGCTGAGCTGCCCGATCAAGAGCAATCAGCGGATCATCAATCAGGCGGTGCGTGGCGTGCTTGAAAAAATCACCCTCTCCGACCTGGTGCAACCTTTGCAGCTCACCACCATCAAAGATGCGCGCGGCAGGATCGTGCCGCTGATCGCATCCGGGAGAATTCAATGAGTTCAATACCGATACCATTCGCGAACTAGCCCAGCAGGAATACAAGTGGGGCTTCATTACCGATATCCACGAGGACCGCGCCCCCGAAGGGCCTGAATGAAGACATTATCCGCTTCATCTCGGCCAAGAAGAATGAGCCGGAGTTCATGCTGGAGTGGCGTCTGAAGGCTTTTCGGCATTGGGCAGCGCTAGAAGCAGTCAGACGCCGAGCCGAAATGGGCCAACATCAAATATCCGCCCATCGACTATCAAGACATCAGCTACTACTCGGCGCCCAAGCAGAAGCCGAACCTTAAGAGTCTCGACGAACTCGATCCCGAAATCCGGCGCACCTATGAGAAGCTGGGCATTCCGCTCGAAGAGCAAAAGATGCTCGCGGGAGTGGCGGTCGATGCGGTGTTCGACAGCGTTTCGGTGGCCACGACGTTCAAGGCAAAGCTCGCCGAAGCGGGCGTGATTTTCTGCCCGTTTTCCGAAGCGGTGCAGAAGCATCCGGACCTGGTGAAGAAGTATCTCGGCTCGGTGGTTCCCTACACCGACAATTTTTTCGCCACGCTGAACGCGGCTGTGTTCACCGACGGCTCGTTCGTGTATGTGCCCAAGGGCGTGCGCTGCCCCATGGAGCTTTCCACTTACTTCCGCATCAATGCCGCGGAAACGGGCCAGTTCGAGCGCACCCTGATCGTCGCCGACGAAGGCGCTTACGTGAGCTATCTGGAAGGCTGCACGGCGCCGATTCGCGACGAAAATCAGCTGCACGCGGCGGTGGTTGAGTTGATTGCTCTCGACGATGCGCAAATCAAGTATTCGACGGTGCAGAACTGGTATCCCGGCGACAAGAACGGCAAGGGCGGAATCTACAATTTCGTCACCAAGCGCGGCAAGTGCGCGGGAAGAATTCCAAAATTTCCTGGACCCAGGTGGAAACCGGCTCGGCCATCACCTGGAAATATCCGAGCTGCATCCTGCAGGGCGACAATTCGATCGGCGAGTTCTACTCGGTGGCGCTCACCAACAATTACCAGCAGGCCGACACCGGCACGAAGATGATTCACCTCGGCAAGAACACGCGCAGCACGATCGTGTCCAAAGGAATTTCCGCCGGGCACGGGCAGAACACCTATCGCGGCCAGGTGAAAATTCTGAAAGACGCGGCCGATGCGCGCAACTACACGCAGTGCGATTCGCTGCTGATCGGCGACCAGTGCGGCGCCCACACCTTTCCCTATATCGAAGTGAAGAATTCCAGCGCGCGCATGGAGCACGAAGCTTCCACCTCGAAAATCGGCGAAGATCAGCTTTTCTATCTGCGACAGCGCGGACTGAAGGCCGAGGACGCGGTGTCGATGATCGTGAACGGCTTCTGCAAACGGGTATTCCGCGAGCTCCCATGGAGTTCGCAGTCGAGGCGCAGAAGCTGCTGAGCGTCAGCCTGGAAGGCAGCGTCGGCTAGGCCGGTCTCCGGGATGCAACTGCTGCAGCGAAAGATTGCGCACAGATAAGAGGAACGATGAGCTTGCTGGAAATTAAAGACCTGCATGTCAAGAGTGGACGGCCGCGAGATCCTCAAGGGCATCAATCTCACGATGAACGCCGGCGAAGTTCACTCGATCATGGGCCCGAACGGCTCGGGCAAAAGCACGCTCGCGCAGGTGCTGGCGCGGCGCGAAACCTACGACATCACCGGCGGCGAAGTTCTCTTCAACGGCAAAAATCTGCTGGAGATGAAAGCCGAAGATGCCGCATGCGAGGGCGTTTTTCTCGCGTTTCAATACCCCGTAGAGATTCCCGGCATCAGCAACGCCTATTTTCTGCGCTCCGCGCTGAACGCCATTCGCAAATATCGCGGGGAGGACGAAATGGACGCGATGGATTTTCTGCCGCTGATGCGCGAGAAGCTCAAGCTGCTCGACATGGACGAAAAGCTCATGAACCGTTCGGTGAACGAGTCGTTTTCGGGCGGCGAGAAAAAGCGCAACGAAATTCTGCAGATGGCGGTGCTGCGAGCCGAAGCTCGCGATTCTGGACGAAACCGATTCCGGCCTGGATATCGACGCGCTTGCGCATTGTCGCGCAGGGCGTGAACGCGATGCGCAGTCCCGAACGCGCGATTTTGGTGGTCACGCACTATCAGCGGCTGCTGAATTACATCGTGCCCGACTACGTTCACGTGCTGGTGGACGGGCGCATCGTGCGTTCCGGCGGCCCGAACTGGCGCTCGAACTCGAAGAAACGGCTACGGGACGAGTCGAGCGCGCGCAGCGCGAGCGCAACGCCGGCTGAGCGGCGCGCGATTGACACCGGATCGAGCAAGTGAGGAGCGAGACAACAGTGGCGACGGCAACTCAGGCTCTGCAAAATTACGCGGAAAGCTTTCAGCGGACTTCGAAAATCGGCCGCGGGCAGCGAGCCCGCGTGGCTGCGGACGCTTCGGCAGAGCGGCTTCGAGCGCTTCAGCGAAGCCGGCTTCCCCACTACGCGCGACGAGGACTGGCGCTTCACCAATATTTCGCGCGATTGCCCAGACGCCATTTCGAGCTCTGCCGCAACGGGCACACGCTGCCTCACGGCGCAAGCAGAATCGAGCCGTTTCGCGTCGCCGGCGCGGCCTGCCAGCTCGTTTTCGTCGATGGCCGCTTCGCGCCTGAGCTTTCGCGTGCTCGCGAAGCTTGCCGCCAGGGCGTGACCGTGCGCAGCCTGGCGGCACAGATCGCCGCGACCCGCAGGCGCATCGAACCCTATCTCGGCCACTATCTCGATATTCAGCGCGACGCCTTTTCCGCTCTCAATACCGCATTTATCGAAGATGGCGCCTTTGTGCACGTCGGCAAAGAGCGCGATCGTCGAAGCAGCCGATTCACTTGCTGTTTGTTTCGACCGCGCACGATGCGCCGATGATGACCCATCCGCGCAATCTGATCGTTGCCGAAGAAGGCAGCCAGGCCACCGATGATCGAGGATTATGTTTCGCTCGGCGGGGCGCCGGCGCTTTGCAACACCGTCACGGAGCTGGTTGCCGGCGACAACAGCGGTGGTTTCGCACTACATGATCGAGCGCGAAGACGCGCAGGCCTTCAATGTTTCCACGCTTGCGCATCGAGCAGGGCCGCGCACGCCAATATTTCCTCGCACTCCGTGCTGATTGGCGGCGCGCTCGTGCGCAATAACGTTCATCCGGTTCTCGCGGGCGAAGGCGGCGAATGCCTGATCAATGGCCTGTTTATCGGCAACGGGCGAGCAGCATCTCGACAATTACATGCTGGTCGAGCACGCGCAGCCCGCATTGCGGGAGCCGCCAGTTCTACAACGGCATTCTCGACGGCAGCGCGCACGGCGTCTTCCACGGCCGCATCGTCGTGCACAAGGACGCGCAGAAAACCGACGCCAAGCAGACCAATCGCAACCTGCTGCTTTCCGATCAGGCGCAGATCGATACGAAGCCGCAGCTCGAAATCTACGCCGACGACGTGAAATGCACGCACGGCGCGACCATCGGCCAGATCGAAGAGAACGCGCTGTTTTATCTGCGCTCGCGCGGCATCGACGAAATTTCCGCGCGCCGCCTGCTGCTGATGGCGTTTGCGAGCGAATGCCTGGACCGCATGAAGGAAGGCCCCGCGCGCACGCACGTCGAAAAGCTGATCAACGCACATCTGCTGCGAGCATGGCGAAATCCTCGGCCGGTTTCGCGCGCCCCGCGCATCAGCGCCGATGCGGAGCGAAAGCTGGGAGGAAGTGGGATGAGCACCGCCGCCAAAAAGCGCGTTGCCGTGGCGCGCCGGCCCGGCGCGCGTGCGCGCCGCCGCGCCGGACTTCGACGTGGAGAAAATCCGCGCGCGATTTCCCGATCCTGCGCCAGAAGGTGCACGGCAAGCCGCTCGTCTATCTCGACAACGCCGCCACGTCGCAGAAGCCGCAGGCGGTGATCAACGCGATCACGCGCTATTACGAGCGCGACAACGCCAATATCCATCGCGGCGTGCATTTTCTCTCCGAGCATGCCACCGAAGAGCTACGAGGCCGCGCGCGCGACGATCGCAGCATTTCATCAACGCCGCGCGATTCGCAGGAAATCATCTTTGTCCGCGGCGCCACCGAAGCAATCAACCTCGTCGCGCAAACCTACGGCCGCGCGCATGTCGGCGCCGGCGATGAAGTCCTCATCACCGGCATGGAGCACCACTCGAATATCGTGCCGTGGCAGATTCTCTGCGAGGAAAAGGGCGCGAAGCTGCGCGTCGCGCCGATCAACGATCGCGGCGAACTGCTGCTGGAAGAATTTGCGAAGCTTGCTCGGGCCGCGAACACGAAACTCGTCGCCGTCACGCACGTTTCGAATGCGCTTGGCACGGTCAATCCCGATGCGCGAGCATGATCGAGACTGGCGCACGCGCAGAACATTCCGGTGCTGGTCGATGGCGCGCAGGCCGTGCCGCACATGAAGGTCGACGTGCAGGCGCTCGATTGCGATTTCTATGCCTTCTCCGGGCACAAGATGTACGGCCCCACCGGCATCGGCGTTCTCTATGGCAAGTCCGCGCTGCTCGAAGCGATGCCTCCCTATCAGGGCGGCGGCGACATGATCAGCTCCGTCACCTTCGAGAAGACGACTTACAACAAGCTGCCCTACAAATTCGAGGCCGGCACGCCGGATATTGCCGGCGCGATCGGGCTTGGGCGCGGCGCATCCGCTTATGTCGACGACCTCGGCATCGAGAAGATCGCCGCGCACGAGCACGATCTGCTCGACTATGCCACCGAGCAGGTCTCCGCGATTCCGGGCGTGCGCTTATCGGCACCGCGAAAGAAAAGGCCGGCGTGCTCTCGTTCACGATCGAAGGCGTTCATCCGCACGATATCGGCACGATCCTCGACCAGGAAGGCATCGCCATCCGCACCGGCCACCACTGCTCGCAGCCGCTGATGGAGCGCTTCGGACATTCCCGCCACGGCGCGGGCTTCGTTCGCCCTCTACAACACGCACGAAGAAGTCGACGCGCTGGTTCGCGGCATCGAAAAGGTGCGGGAGGTTTTTGCCTGATGTCCGACCTGCGCGATCTCTATCAGGACGTGATTCTGGAGCACAGCAAGGCGCCGCGGAATTTTCGCGAGCTCGCCGGCGCCAATCACAAGGCCGAGGGCTTCAATCCGCTCTGCGGCGACCGCTTCACGGTCTATCTCGATCTCGACGGCGACGCGATTCGCGACATCAGCTTTCCAGGGCTCGGGCTGCGCGATCTCGAAGGCGTCCGCCTCGATGATGACGCAAAGCTTGAAGGGCAAGACCAAGCGGAAGCCGAACAGCTTTTTGACGCGGTTTCACGACCTGGTCACCGGCCAGAGCCTGCGCATGGCGAGCAGGCCGAACTGGGCAAGCTCACCGTTTTCTCCGGCGTCTCCGAATTCCCGGTGCGCGTGAAGTGCGCCACGCTCGCCTGGCACACGCTGCACGCCGCGCTCGAAGGAAAGCAGGACGCCGTCTCAACCGAGTAGCCCGAGTCGGGCCAAGCAGAAATATCGAGGTAAACGCAATGCCCGTGACCAACCAACCCATCACGCTGAGCCGCGAATCGCGACGTCGTCGAAATTCCCAGCGGCATCAACAACAAGCTTCCCGCCGGGACCGTCGTGCGGGTCATGCAGAATCTCGGCAGCACCTACACGGTGTACAGCGACTACGGCCTGATGTATCGCATCGACGCGAAAGACGCGGATGCGCTGGGCCTCACTCGAACACGCCGGGTGCCGCAGACAAGCACACCGGAGAACGAACCCTTCAGCGAAAAAATGGTCTGGGACCAGCTGAAAACCGTCTACGACCCGGAAATCCCGGTCAACATCGCCGACCTGGGCTTGATCTACTCCTGCCAGATCAAACCGCTCGAGCAAGGCGCGCATCGCATCGACATTGAGATGACGCTGACCGCTCCAGGCTGCGGAATGGGCAACGTCCTCAAATCCGACATCGAAACAAAACTCGCGAAACTGCCGACCGTCCGCGAAGTCCACGTCGAAGTTGTGCTGGACCCGCCCTGGGGTCCTGCCCGCATGTCCGAAGCCGCCAAATTGCAACTCGGCCTCGACCTCTAGGCCCGCCAGCTTGGTATCGCGACCGGGCATGGGGGTCGTTCATTTCGATGGTTCTCGCAACTCCTGGTTTGGCGGACTGCACCAGCCGACATCACCGGCGCTGGCCGGCGTCGCGAGCCCTGCTCTCTCGCCGCTGCGCCACGCTTTGTTTTTGGCACAACCGGAACGCTTGCTGACGACGGGCTGGCCGCCGGGTGTGTACGGGTCCTCATTCCTGCCGGCGGGTTTTCTTTCCTCTGGGCCCAGGTAAGGCCCGAGTTCTGCTCGATCGAAATCCTGGGCTAGACACTGATTTGCTTGAGAAATGAGCGTAACCTGCCCGTAACATTTTTCAAGTACCCTCGGCTCTTCCCAGAGGCAGACCCATGCGCCGCACCCCAGCCGATAATCGCCGTCTGTTCTTCAACCGCCACCTATCTTGGATGCAGTTCAATCGGCGGGTGCTCGAAGAAGCCCACGACTTGCACAATCCCCTTCTCGAACGGGTGAAATTCCTCGGCATCACGGCAAGCAACCTGGACGAATTTGTAGAGGTGCGTCTGGCGGGCCTGCTGCAGCAGGCCGAACAAGGGAAAGGCGAGACGGGCCCCGACGGGTTGCCACCGCGGGAGGTACTCACCCAGCTCTCGGCTGTGATTCACGACTTTGTGAAAGACCAGTATGACTGCTGGCGCGAAAAGCTGGTTCCCGCGCTCGCCAAGGAATCGATCCGCGTGCGCAGTTTCCACCAACTGAAGCCCGAAGCGCGAAAAGCGGTGGAGCACTTCTACCTGGAGCGCGTCGAGCCGCTGATGACGCCGGTCACAGTTGATCCGGCGCATCCTTTTCCGCGCGTGCTGAACAAAGCGCTGTGCATGGCCTTTCTGCTGCAACGGCGGCGTAGGGACACGCAGATCTATCTCGGGGTGGTCACCGTGCCGCGCGCGCTTCCGCGTGTGTTTCGCGTTCCCTCTGCCGAAGGTTCCATCGAATATATTTTCCTCCACGATATCGTCGAAGCGTACGTGGAGCGCCTCTACCACGGTTATAAAATTCTCTCCTCGGCGCCCTTTCGCGTGACGCGTAACAGCAACCTGTATTTGCGCGAGGAAGAATCGCGCAGCATTCTCGATTCGGTTGACTCGCAACTCCACCGCCGGCGCAAAGGAGCGGCCGTGCGACTGGAGATCGAAGCGGGCGCCGACCTTGAGATTATCGAGCGCCTGCGCTTGAATTTCCGGCTGGCGGCCTGGCAGGTCTTCCAAGTGAACGGGCCGGTGAACCTGTCGCGCCTGTTCAATTTCTACGACCAGACGCCGCGTGCCGATTTAAAGTACCCCGCCTTCGCGCCACAGGAGTTGGCGATTCCACCCGATCCGCCCTCCCTTTTCAATCTGCTCCGCGAACGCGACGTCCTTTTGCACCACCCCTATGACTCCTATCAGACCGTGGTCCGGTTCATCGAGAGCGCCGCGCTCGATCCCGACGTGCTGTCGATCAAGCAGACGCTCTACCGCACCAGCGAAGATTCGCCGATCGCACGCGCTCTGATGGAAGCAGCGGCCAAGAAGGAAGTGACGGTGGTCGTGGAGTTAAAAGCCCGCTTCGATGAGGCTTCCAACATCCGCTGGGCACGCAGCCTGCAGGAAGCAGGCGTGCAGGTCTATCACGGGCTGGTCGGGCTGAAGACGCACTGCAAGCTCGCCCTGCTGGTCCGCCGCGATCCCGATGCGAAAATCCGCCGCTACGCGCATCTCGGCACCGGCAACTACAATCCCTCCACGGCGCGCTTCTACACCGACCTGAGCCTGCTTACCTGCGATCCGCAGATCACCGAAGCGGTGCACTATGTTTTCAACTTTCTCACCGCGTATTCGGAGCGCGCGCACTACGGCCCGTTATCGGTTGCACCCCTGAACCTCGGGAAAAATTGTGTCAGCATGATCGATCGTGAAGCCGCGCACGCGAAAGCGGGACGCCCGTCTCTGATTGTCGCCAAAGTTAATTCCTTGCTCGATAAGGAAATCATCCAAGCGCTCTATCGGGCGTCGCAGGCGGGCGTGCACATTGAATTGATCGTGCGCGGCGCTTGCGCCTTGCGTCCGGGACTTCGCGGAGTCAGTGGCCGTATCCGTATCCGCAGCGTGGTCGGGCGCTTCCTCGAACACAGCCGCATCTTCGTCTTTGGAAATGGCGGAAAAACCGAAGTCTATCTGGGCAGCGCGGATTGGATGCCGCGCAATCTGTACGAACGCGTGGAAGTGATCTTCCGGCTAAAGGATCCGCTGCTCTGCCAGAAGGTCTGCACCGAAATTCTGCTGCCCTACTTCGCCGACACCGAAAAGGTGCGGTTTCTGTTGCCCAACGGCCAATATACGCGAAGGTTGCAGGTCGGGGCGCACGCGCCGACCAACGGAACGCGCTCGCGCTTCAATGTGCAGGAGTTTTTCATGGGCCTGGCGGAGGATCACGAAGAACTGGGCGCGAGCTTACCGTTGTTGCTTCTAGAGAAATTGCAGGATTCCCCCGCGTATGACGTCCTGTCCGCAAAATGGGGTGAAGCCGCCGGGGCAGCCGAAGACCACCGAGCCTCGCTCACCGGGCGTTTCGCTTCCACCGAAAAAGACGCAGGGAAGTACGCCCCACACAGCCAAAAATCACCGCCAGGTCCCCCGCTCCGTTCCGGATAACGCCGCTACCTGGCCCGGGTCTGAGGATGAGTGCTGAGAGGTTGCCCTTCCTTCCGATTGCGCTAGACGGCCACGGAAGCCGATTTCGCCACTTGGTCGGCTGGGGATTCCGCCTGCGCGCGCAGGACCAACACCGGGCAGCTGGCCAGGCGCACCACCTTCTCGGTGACCGAGCCGAAAGCGAGCTTGTGCCAACCGGTCATACCGTGGGTGGCAATTACGATCAGATCGACGCTGTTGTGTTCGGCAATGCGCAGCAATTCCATGCTTACGTCGTTCGCTGTGCCGACAATCGTCGCGGCTCGCGGTCCCCGGGCGGCGACTTTGCGGGCCATGCTGTCCAGACGCAGCTGTGCGTCCTTATGAAGCTCCTGCTCGTATTGGCCCTCGCGGAAGAACGGGGTCGCTGAAGGCAGCTTCGGAATCGCGGGCACCACGTGCACCAGGCAGAGTTCGGAGCCAAAGCAAGCAGCCAAGTCCGTGGCCGCCTTCAGCGCTTCTTCGGAATGCTCGCTGAAGTCAATCGGCGACATGATCACCTTCGGTGGCAGCATCTCTCTCGGTTCTCCTTTTCTCGCGCCGCAAGCAACAGCCGTGAGCTTCTATCTCCCATCCCAGGGCTCGCCCGATCACTAGCCGCCCATGCTGCGGAAAGCCCAGAACAGCGTGGCCGACAATAGGATCGACGCAGGAAGCGTGAGCACCCAGGCCATGGCCAGATTTCGCACGGTGCCCCATTGCAGGCCGGTGTGGTTCGCCGCCATCGTGCCCGCCACACCCGACGACAACACATGCGTCGTACTCACCGGCAATCCGAACCAATCGGCGGCTCCGATCGTGAACATCGCCGTGATCTCAGCGGCGGCGCCTTGTCCGTAGGTCAAATGGTCTTTTCCGATTTTCTCTCCGACGGTTACAACGATCCGCTTCCATCCAATCATGGTGCCCATCCCCAGCGCCAGAGCGACGGCAACCTTCACCCAGCTGGGAATGAACTTCGTGGCATTGTCGATGTGCGATTTGTAGTTCTTTACAACCGCCGCGTCCGCTGCTGAGAACTGCGGCTTGCCGGATTTCTGCATTAACCGCAGCCCTTCGCTGACCACGTACATGTCGTTCCGGAAGTTGCGGACCTTATCCTGCGGCACGGCCTTCAGGTCCCTGTACAGCGCCATTTCCGTGCCGATTCCGTTCACCAGTTCGCGCATCGCGAGCATGGTATTGGGGGTAAAGTCCCGGGTGCGGATATATTCGGTCATCTCATCGCGCGAATCGCCCACGACCGCTGCGGGCGAAACATAGTGACCAAGAGTTTCCGCCGTTTGCGTCGACACCGCGACAAAGTCCTGTGTTTGCTGGGCGGTGACGGCGTGATTCACGGCATAGGCGGTAGGGACAGTGCCGATCAGGATGAGCATGATCAGCCCCATGCCTTTCTGTCCATCGTTTGAGCCGTGCGCGAAGCTAACACCCGTGCAGGTAAGCACCAGCAGTGCGCGGATCCAGAACGGGGGCGGTTCACTGCCCTTGGGGGCCTCATAGAGTTGCTTGTTCGGTATCAGCGCCTTGCATAGCATCAGTAAAAGTGCCGCCCCGGCAAATCCTACCAGCGGCGACAGCAGCAAAGACTTTCCGATGTTGGTAGCCTGCGCCCAGTCGACGCCGCTCGTTCCCGTTCTCGCGGACATCAGTTGGTTGGCGATGCCCACTCCGATGATCGATCCGACCAGGGTGTGCGAACTCGACGCCGGCAGCCCAAAATACCAAGTGCCCAGGTTCCAGATAATCGCGGCGATCAGCAACGCGAAGACCATCGAGAATCCGGCTCTGCTACCCACCTGCAGGATCAGTTCAACCGGCAGCAGCGAAACAATCCCGAAAGCAACGGCCCCGCTGGAAACCAGCACTCCGATGAAATTCCACGCTCCGGACCACACCACCGCCACGTGCGGCTCCATGGAGTGCGTGTAGATTACCGTGGCCACGGCGTTCGCGGTGTCGTGGAAACCGTTTACAAACTCGAACCCCAGCGCGACCAGCAGCGCAATTCCCAGCAACACAAAGGGCATCACTTCACCGGTATGAATCTGCGCCAGATCAGACGCCAGATGCGCGCCCGCGTAGATAAAGCCGACGACCAGTGCGACACCGAAAACCGCCACTCCGATTTTCGCGCCTTTGCCCGCTCCCCCTGTCAATTTCGCATCTAATACCGATGCTCCTGTCGCCATTGCTCACCTCTCCAAGGTGCATCGGCCTTGCGGCCCATGCGCAAATCGCCATCTTCTCAGCGGGGAAAAAGGGCTCCGCTTCCGACCGACTCACAAACTAGTTTCCGACGGCCTTGGTCTTGTGACCGTGGTGCTCCGCGTGAAGCTTTGCTGCTTCGCTCGCATGGTGCGTAGCGTGTTGATGATGTCCGTGAGCGCTATGGGCGTGATGTGCCGCCCCTTCGTGATCTCCTGCTTCGTGATGCTTGGCTGCTTCGCGGTGATGCTCGGCCGCGGAGTCATGGTGCTCGGCTGCCTTGTAATGATGCTCGACTGCCTGCTTGGACATATTTCCTCCTTCGCCTCGGAAGCTTTGCGGTGCGGCTTGCACCGTAGTTCCCTTTCGTTGCAGGTGTGTGACAAACCCATGAAGCCTTCGCACAGACTGTGGGAAATCGGACCGGCTTGATTCACGGGGAATGGATGATGGCGTGCGAGGCGGAAATCGGGGCCCACCAGAGCGCACAGCTCAACGGCCGCGATAGGATTCAAAGAATAGCTACAGCAAAAAATGTATGAACAAGTGAAAAGTCGCCCCGAGGTTGACCTACTACGCAGCTAAGAAGACCTGGACTTATTTTCCACACCGACGTCTGAGTGAATGCCCCCGCGGTTACCGTCGGCCGGGCCGATGCCGGGCGTCGCCACCGGTGAATTTCCGGCAAGCATCGAGAAATGCCAGATGGCCGGAAGGGAATGATGAAATGAGGAGACCTCGCCATACAAAAATTGCTTTTTTGTACCTTGAATCACAACCTGGCTTTCTGCTACAACGATTCCTGTGTGATCAAGCGGGTCCTCAAGCAGGCGCTGCACGGGTTCGAGGCGTCACCCGGGCAGCTTGCCTAAGATTCACTCCCAGCTGAGACCTGAAACGCGGCTTTGGAACCTAAACCGGCAACCGGGACAGAGCAGTAGGCAATCCAGAACCCAACTAACCGCTAGCGGAAAACCAAACTTTCAGCTGCTTTGAAGAAGCGGCGCGAACCTACGCCCTCGTCGGGGCGTTCTGATCCCTGAGGTTTTTATGCCCTGATTTACGCAGCCTGCGCGAAAGAAATCCGTATAGGAGGAAGGATCCATGGCGACAGGATTGGTACAGATTGAGCAGGATCGCGAGATCGCCGAGCGTCTCGCCGCGGAACGCTTGCGATTGCGAAAACTGGCAGGACTAGAGACCCCCAAGCATTTTCATAAACCCATAGAGCGCGCTTTCACGGCGGAAGAGCGCAGCCGCGTGACTATCCTATTCGGCGGCCTTACCTGGAAGCATGAGGAGTTGATCCGCGCCGTGTTCCTCGGTACCGGATACCACTGCGAGCGCGTTCCGGTGCCCGATGTCGCTGGATTCCAGCTCGGTAAGGAGTACGGGAACAACGGGCAATGCAACCCCACTTATTTTACGGTTGGCAACCTGGTGAAGTATTTGCAATCGCTTGAAAAGGCCGGCACCCCCCGGCAGGATATTCTCGATAACTACGTCTTCTTTACCGCAGGCTCTTGCGGCCCCTGCCGCTTCGGCATGTATGAATCCGAATATCGCTTCGCCCTGAAGAATGCCGGATTTGACGGCTTCCGCATCCTGCTTTTCCACGATAGCGACGGCCTGAAGGCCGCCTCCGGGGAGCCCGGTCTGAAATTCACCGTCGACTTCGGTCTGGGCATGCTGAACGCGCTGCACGTGGGCGATGTGATGAACGACCTCATCTATCAGGTGCGCCCCTTTGAAGTTAACAAAGGCGAGACTGAAAAGGTTTTCGAAGGTGCGATGAACAAGCTCTCCACCACGCTGCGCGAACGCCCGCCGTTTGAGATTATGCAGAGCGCTCCTAAATTCACCCGGGACTATCTTTCGCGCAAAAAAGCCGTTCGCAACACATTCAACACGCTTGGCAAAATTCGCGAGCACCTCTACGGAGACATCTACCTTGAGGCGCTCAAAGAATGCCGCGAGAAGCTCAACACGGTCGAAGTTGACCGTACGCGGGTGAAGCCGGTGGTCAAAGTCACCGGCGAATTCTGGGCCCAGACTACCGAGGGCGACGGCAACTTCCACATGTTCGAGTTTCTGGAACGCGAAGGGGCCCAAGTGCTGGTTGAGCCGATCGCGACCTGGGTGGCCTACCTGCTCTACCAGGCCAAGGCCAACGCCAGGCGCAAATGGCCGGTCACGCGCCCGCACCGCAGCCCGAAGTGGTATGAGGTAGAGAAGCATCTCGCCAATCAGATGGTACTGCGCAAGAAGCTTGCCGGTATCGCCGTGGGCGAGACGCTGTGGTATTACTTCTACCATCGGGTGATCGAAAACCTCGGCGGAATCACCCACCACCTGGTTCCGCAACCCGAACTAGCACAGCTCGCGCATCCCTTCTACAACCAGTTCGCGCGCGGTGGCGAAGGCCATCTGGAAGTGGGCAAAAACGTCTACTACACCGTGAACCACCTGTGCCACATGGTGCTGGCGCTAAAACCGTTTGGTTGCATGCCTTCGTCGCAATCTGACGGCGTGCAATCGGCGGTGATCAACAAGTTCAAGGACATGATTTTCCTGCCGATTGAAACCTCCGGCGAAGGCGAAGTAAACGCACACAGCCGTGTGCAAATGGCGCTCGGCGAGGCCAAGGTGAAGGCCAAAATGGAGTTCGAGCAGGCGCTCCACTCGACCGGCAAGCGCCTGGAGGACATTCGAGCGTATATCGCAGAACATCCCGAGCTTCGGCGGCCCTTCTACCACGTGCCGCACCGCCCGGGCATCGCGGGAACCGCAGCCCAGTTCGTTCTGCACGTGAGCGAACGCATGGATTCAAGCAACCGTTTCTGGCGGCGTTCTCGAGTGCCGGGCAGCGTGGCCGTTCCGGGAGTCGCCTAGAATCATTCGCTTATCTTGGGGAGCGAGCCGTCGCGCCATTCGCTCCCCCTAACTCCAACCAATTTTCATATAACCGGGGGGAAACGCCATGCATGGTCACGATCGCCAGAATCACTTCATGGTTGGATTGGACATCGGCTCGACCACGGTAAAAGCCGTGGTGTTGAATGCCGCGACCGAGGAGATTGTTTGGCAGGACTATCAGCGCCACGAAACCAAGCAGCCCGAAAAGACGCTCGAATTTCTCCGCCGCATCGAATCCGAAATCGGCGTGAATCGCCACAACACGCGCATGTTCGTCACCGGTTCGGGCGGCGGGGTGCTCGCCGAGCTGGTCGGCGCGAAATTCGTGCAGGAAGTTACGGCCGTTGCGCTGGCGGTCGAAAAACAGCACCCCGAGGTGTACTCGGTCATCGAGTTGGGTGGACAGGACGCCAAAATCATCGTCTTCAAAGACGACCACGAAAGCGGCCGCAAGAAAAAAATCCCGTCGATGAACGACAAGTGCGCCGGCGGCACCGGCGCGGTCATCGACAAGATCAACGGCAAGCTGAAAATCCCGGTCGAGGAACTGGGCAACCAGGGCTACCACGGCATCAAGCTGCACAAAGTGGCCGGCAAATGCGGGGTCTTCGCCGAAACCGACATCAACGGCCTGCAGAAAGTCGGCACTCCGCCTGATCAGCTGATGGCTTCTCTGTTCGATGCCATCGTGCTCCAGAATCTGAGCGTCCTCACGCGCGGCCATACCCTCAAGCCACACGTTCTGCTCCTCGGGGGCCCGAACACTTTCATCAAGGGAATGCGCGAAGCTTGGCAAGCGAACATCCCGCGCATGTGGGAAGAGCGTAAGGTGGAAGTGCCCGCCGGCGCCAAGCCCGAGGAGTTGATCAAGGTCCCGCAGAACGCCCAATATTTCGCTGCGCTCGGTGCAATTGAATTCGGTAAAGGCGAGGAGGACGGCGTCGGCTGCTACGGCGGCTTCGACAAATTGATCCACTACATCGACTTCGGCCGTCAGGAGGAAAAAACCAAGTCCGGCGGTTCGGGCCTGGTACGGAACGACGACGAGCTCGCAATGTTCCGCGAAGAGTATCGCCCCAAGAAATTCATTCCCGCCAGCTTCCAGAAGGGCCAGACGGTAGGCGGATTCGTTGGCATCGACGGCGGCTCGACTTCGACCAAAGCCGTTCTGCTCGACGAAGATGGCACCATCCTCTGCAAATCCTATCAGCTCTCGAACGGCAATCCGATTCAGGACACCATCGAGATGTTCGAGAACCTTCGCGGCCAGGTTGAGGCGCAGGGGGCAAAACTCGAAGTTCTGGGCGTCGCCACCACCGGCTACGCCAAGGATATCTTGAAAGATGTGCTGAAAGCCGACGTGGGCCTGGTTGAAACCGTCGCCCATACCGAATCCGCGCTGAAGTTCTATGACGATCCGCACGTAATCGTCGACGTCGGCGGCCAAGACATCAAGCTCATCATCCTGAAAGACGGCCGCGTCAAGGACTTCAAGCTCAACACGCAGTGCTCCGCGGGCAATGGCTATTTCCTGCAATCCACCGCGGAAGGCTTCGGCCTGAAAGTCGAAGAATTTGCCGACCTCGCTTTCTCGGCCCAGTCGATGCCCCTGTTCGGCTATGGCTGCGCGGTTTTCATGCAGTCGGACATCGTGAATTTCCAGCGCCAGGGATGGCAGGCGCGAGGAAATCCTTGCCGGACTTGCCGCCGTGCTGCCCAAAAATGTTTTCCTGTATGTCGCCAGCATTCCGAACCTTGCGGCGCTCGGCTCGCGGTTCGTCCTGCAAGGCGGCACGCAAAACAACCTTGCCGTTGTGAAGGCTGAAGTTGACTTCATTCGCAGCAGCTTCCGCGCTGCCGGAAAGCAGCCAGAAATTATCGTCCACGAGCATTGCGGCGAATCGGGCGCAATCGGCGCAGGCGTGGAAGCGCTGCGCTTGTGGCGCAACGGCATGCGCACCACCTTCATCGGTCTCGACGCCGTTCGTAAAATCGAATACCGCACCACCCGCAATGAAGACACGCGCTGCAATTTCTGCAAAAACACCTGCCTGCGCACTTTCATCGACATCAAGACGGATATGCTGCTTCCGCTCCCTGTCACCCCGGCGAAGAAGAAGGTCTCGAAAGTCCCGCTGCAGGCAAACGAGCAGCGTCTGATCATCGCTACCTGCGAAAAGGGCACGGTCGAAGACGTCAACGACATGAAGGGCATTAAGGCCGGCCTTGACCAAATTAAGGATGCCAACCCGAACTTCGTCGATATCGCCGCGCACGAGGTTTTCCGCCCGCAGAACGCGAAGCTTGTGGCCGATCCGATTCCGGCACGCGGCTGGACAAAATCCGCGAAGGAGCGCATCGAGATGATGGAAGCGCGGAAGGAGCTGCGTATCGGCATCCCGCGCGTGCTGAACGCCTACGTTTACGCGCCGCTCTTCAACGCTTATTTTGAAAGCCTGGGCGTGCAGCCTGAAAACATCGTCTATTCTGATTACACCAGCCCGGAGCTCTACCGCGCCGGAGCAAGCCGCGGCGCGATTGACCCGTGCTTCCCGGCGAAAATCGGCATCTCCCACGTATACAACCTGATCCAGGTGAAGCACCGCAAAAAGCCGCTGGATGCCATCTTCTTCCCCATGGTCGACGTGCTGCATTCGCCGCTTGTCAAGCTCACCGGGACCAACGCCTGCCCCACCGTTACGGCCACCCCGGCCACGGTAAAAGCGGCCTTCACCAAGGAGAACAACGTTTTCGCCGAAATCAACGTGAAATACATCGACCCCATTCTCAATTTTGCTGACCAGAAACTCTTCGCCTTCCAGATGTACGACGCCTTGACGAAGCCTATCTCGGATTGTCGGAAGCGGAAAATGACCGCGCCATCGCCGCCGGATACGAGGCTCTCGAGAACTATGAATCGGGCATCCGCAAGCAGCGCCCGCGAAGTCCTCGACCAGCTCGAACGCGACGACCGCATCGGCATCGTGATGCTCGGCCGTCCGTATCACCACGACCCCGGCCTGAACCACGAAATCATGGAGGAGTTCCAGAAGCTCGGTTATCCGATCTTCTCGCAGAGTACGCTGCCCATGGACGAAGACATGCTCGAGCGCCTGTTCGGCGAGGAAGTCCGCGCCGGCGTGATCAGCCACGCGCTCGACATCTCCGACTCCTGGAAAAACTCCTACTCCTGCAGCACCAACCACAAGGTCTGGGCGGCCAAGTTCACCGCTCGCCATCCCAATCTCGTCGCACTGGAAATCTCCAGCTTCAAGTGCGGCCATGACGCGCCCATTTATGGCGTCATCGAAGGCATCATCGAAAATTCCGGCACGCCCTACTTCTGCTTCAAGGATCTCGACGAAAACAAGCCTTCCGGCTCGATCCGCATCCGCGTCGAGACGATCGACTACTTCCTCCGCCGCTACCGCGAGCAAATCATCAAGCGCCGCAAGGCCGAAGAAGAAGTCAACGCACAGCTCGCGGCGCTGGAAACACAGCTTCCGGCAACAAGCGCCCGAGCCAAGACACGAAGTGGCCGCCGACTAGCCAGCCTCAGAAGAACTCGGCTGGCTCACACCCAAATTCTCACCAACTCCGAGCTCGGTCGGGGAGCGAGGTTGCCAATCGCCCTCGGTGCGGCAGTTTCATTCCGCGTGGCAGCAGACTCGGGCGACGGACGCCCTTTTTCGCTTCGGCACAAGGCACAGAGCGATGATCTTCGCTGATTGAATTACTCTGTTGGAGGAACCTGGCCTAGCAGCCAATGTTAGGAGGCCGGACGGGTGCGGCGCTTAAGCGTTTCGTGGTAATGCTCTCGGCCAAATCGAATGAGGACATACACATAGAAGGCGCAGGAGAGTCCGGCTGCGGAACCCAGAATGATCGCCATGAATCCTCCGGCTCGATTTCGGAGCTACGACGATCAAGATTACGTCGCAGACAGCATCTTTGGAATCCGGAA
Organism: uncultured Acidobacteriota bacterium; assembly: GCA_963718485.1. GTDB lineage: Bacteria > Acidobacteriota > Terriglobia > Acidiferrales > UBA7541 > Palsa-295. The sequence continues at coordinate 8,779 of CAVQZU010000064.1, read as the reverse complement.
GACCCTGTAGGCAGGCTAGAGAACTGCCTGTAGAGGCTCTGGGTTACGACACCACGAATTGATCGGCGGCCGTGAGTTCCGCAGTGTGAATCTCGTCAAACCCTTCGAGCAAGCTCGGCGGTTGTAGCCTTTTGAACGTGCCAGTCACAGCCACGACCGGTATTTTCTGCCGCAGCCTTCGCAGATTGTTGCGCCGCAGGGCTTCGCGGAGCGGGGTTTCAAAGAAATAAGCGATCACTCGAAATCCCGCAGCGCGAGCTGGGCCCACATACCGTTGTCTGTCACTGGCCAGCGGGTTGGTATTATCCACAACAAATGACTGCTGCGCTGCTAGACAGGCCTCAAAAATCAAGCGCTCGCGCCGGCGGGTCCGCAGCATATCCAGGCTGATGCGAACGTGGGTATCGAAAAAACGCTCACGATAAAATGTGCTTTTCCCGGCGCCCTGGATTCCGATGAAGATTACCGCTTCCACGAGGCACTAGCTCTCCCGTACAGGATGCCAAGGGGCCGGAAGCTGGGGTAACTTGGGAGGCCGGGGCCGTGGCGCATGGCGGTCGCGACCGGAACGTAGGTGAGTTGCTCGCCTGCACGCGCGCAGCGCAGCATCAGGCCTCCTCGGCTCATATCGCCGCGGCCGGCAAATTCCGCCGGAAACATCAGCCGCTTGCCAAAAATTTCCAGCAATGGTTCGACGTACTTGGGTGTGGCCACGCTGCCCAGAAGCACGACCTGAGCGTTCGTGCCAATCTTCTTGAGGAGCTTGCGCGCGTCGCGTTCGAGCGGCTGCCGGTATCGCGCCTCATGCACTTCGATCGGCACCGAGGCAATTTCGCGCAATCGCTCGATGGTGATCGGCGTATCCGGGGGGATGAGTCCACCGCCGGCCGTGATCACAAAGGAGCCCGGTTGGCCGCTCCTGCTTGAGCCAAAAGCCTGCGCATAGGCCAACTTCCCGCGGAAATATAAACCACTGATGAAGCTGAATAGTTCGCCAAGCGGCAGTCCGCGGCCTCTCAGCCGCACCGCCAATTCGAACTGAGCGTGATCGCTCAGAATCATTTTGGCCCGCAGCCCGCTGGCGTTCGCAGGCGACAGTAGAAATATCCGCCGCGGCTCGCGCGCGGTGGACCGGGAGGCGCCAGGCCGCCTGGATACGGCTACCCGCGGGATTTCAAGCTTCACGTTCCGCTTCATCAATCTCCGCAACCATGAATGGCCCTTACAGTTTCGAAAGAAGATCGGCAAATTTCTTCTCGATTTTTTCGCGCAGCTCCGGGCTCGACTGCGCCACCACCGGAAAATCCTTCAGCTGCTCGAACGGCCGGCAAGCGTCGAGAATCGCTCGCGAATTGGTCGATGTAGCTTTCGATACGCGCGGATCCAGTGGTCCGCTCCAGGTCCTGCGGATAAACTCGATATCTTCGGCCGGATCGCAGCGGGTGCATACCGCCCACATCACCTCGAACAAGTCGGTCGGATCGACATCGTCATCGACGACCACCACGAATCGCCCAAGATACGATCCGGACTGACAGCTTGCCGCAAGCATGGCGGCCTGCCGCGCGTGGCCGGCGTAGGACTGCCTGATCGCAATCACGTTGAACATACGGGCGCCGCCAAACTCATGGCACCACACACCGGTTACACCCGCAAGGCCGGCGCGCTCGACCTCGTCCCAGATCATTCCCGCCTTCGTCACGCACTTGCTGAAAGAAAATGTCGAAGGAGGTCGCATCGGACTGGCGATGGTAAGAATCGGATCGTTGCGGTAATAGACGCGCTTCACATGCACCAGGGGCTGGGGGCTCTGACTGCTCGCATAGTAGCCCGTGAATTCGCCGAAGGGCCCCTCGAGCGCCGTCTCATCGGCGCGCATTTCTCCTTCCAGCACGATTTCCGCGTGTGCTGGCATCGGCAATCCGTAAAGCTCGCTATGCACCACTTCAAAAGGCACTCCGCGGTGCCCGCCCGCGTAGTCATACTCTGATAAGCCGAATTTGATTTCGTTGCCGCCGGCGAGAAACAGCAGCGGATCGTGCCCGCAACTGATCAGCACCGGGCAAGGCTTGCCCACGCGGAAATATTTCTCGCGTATCTGCCGCCCGTGCTTTCCCGGCGACATCCATAATCCCACGGTGTCCTTCGAAACGACCATCGACCGGTAGGTTGCCGCGTTGATCCAATCCGCGTCCGGATCGCGCATGATCACCAGGTCGTCGGTGCCGATGTAGCGGCCGCCATCAAGTTCGTGCAACAGCGGCACCGGAAATTTCAGCACGTCCACCGCGTCATCGCGGTCGATGTTCTCAAGAACCGGGCCGCTCCCCACCACTTGGGGTGGAATCGGGCGGTGAGTCTTCATGCGATTGCGGTAGGAATGCACCACATCGAGCGGTCTGCTCGGCACGGGAAATCCCAGCACGAGCGCCAGGCGCTTCGAAGAATTCGTGGCGCCCGAAGCGACGCACATTTTCCCAGGATAACCGGGAATCTTCTCAAATAATATGGCTGGCGCTTCCGCCTTGGCGTGACATACGGCCTCGGCGAGCGCCCCCATCTCGAGGTTCCAGTCGACGCCAGGCACATGCAGCAGTTCGCCGGCACGCTCGGCGCGTTCGAGGAATTCACGCAAATCGGTGTGCGGGCGGTCGTACTCGTTAAACTTCGCGCGGTTCGAACCCTGTTCCATGACGGTGTTTTTCACGCCCGGCCCTCGATTCCCACCTGCCCTTCAGGTTCAGAAGTACGCTAGCACAATGGATCGCGGACGCAAGGAAGTACTGGAGTTGGCAAATTTGCGGATGGATGTCAGAAGTGACTGAAAAGTCCAATCAAAATAACGATGGGAATTGGTACACCCAGAAGCAGCAGCAAGATAGAACGCATCGCGAACCTCCTGAGCAGTGATTCTCAACCCCCCAACACCGACGCTTTGAACAAACCTACGCCGCACTTTTGATAAGCGGGCATACGGTAACTTCCCGTAGATTCCGCGCGTCCAGCAGCGCCTAGTTCGAAGCTACTGCTTCATCAGGCTTTGCAGCCGTTCGGGCTCTTCACCGAGCCACGCCGGGTTTTCGGCCGTGCTATCGAAGATGGAGCTGATTTTGAACGGCTCGAACTCGCCGCGCGAGGCGGCCTTTTCGGTCTTGGCCAGCAGCGCTTTCAGTTGCGCATCGCTCAGGGGACGAAACTTGCCTGCTGCTTCGAACGCTTGGTCGAGAATTTCCATGCTGTCCACGCCAGTGATGACGACAGAGGTTGGCAAGTTCATCGCGAAATGCAGGCACTCGATGGGCGTGACCGTCTTCGATTTCAGGATGATCCCGTTGGCCATGGGCTTCATCCCCAGCACAGCGATTTTCTCCTTGACCAGTTCCGGCACCACCAGCTTCCCAAAACTGCGAAAGTGAGCATCCATCACATTCAATGGCATCTGCGCGGTATCGAAATGAAATCCGTTCTGGCGCGCTACCTCGAGCATATAGAGATGTATGTGCGGATCCTTGTGGCCCGTAAATCCGATGTACCGGATTTTGCCGGCCTTGCGGGCGCCCACTAACGCCGCATTCGCGCCCTGTTCATCGAAGATCCGGTGCGGGTCCTCATAGCGCAAAATCTCATGGTGCTGCACGAGGTCGATACAATCGGTCTCCAGCCGGCGGAGCGACTCGTCCAACTGCCTGATGGCTTCCTTTTTTGATCGCCCGTCGATCTTGGACATGAGAAACACTTTCTTGCGGTAGCCGTCGCGCAGTGCTTTGCCCATCCGAATTTCGCTTACACCCTGGTTGTAATCCCAGGAATTATCCATGAAATTAATGCCCCGATCGATCGCGCTGCGAATCATACGAAGACTCAGGCTCTCGTCAACCTTTTTCAGGCCCAGGTGCCAGCCTCCCAGTCCGATCGACGATACTTTTTCGCCGGTGCCGCCAAGTTCGCGATACGGCATTTCGGGCTGACCGCCAAGGTTTGCCATGGTTCCTCTCTTTTGCGGATCTCCGTGTCGACTGCGCGCCAGGCAACGAAACCATCAGGGAAACGCCAGATGGCTAGCCCCAGTGGCTCGCCACTTCCCATGGAAGGTCAACTGCGCCGCAGTATGTTCATCGGATTCTGGCCGCGATTGAATACCGAAATCCATGGATTTCATCGGGCCGCACGCCTGTATCTCGCCGGCATCCACGGTTCTAGCGGGGGTCGGCAACCCCGCTCCTTCGGATGACTCAGGTGCTGATCACAGAACATCATCTTTGGTTTCGCGGGCCAGCAGCAAGCCGATCATCGTCAGCGCCGCCGCAGCGGACAGATAGTACCCGACATACTGCAGCCCATAGGTCTTGGCCAGCCATGTCGCGATGTACGGCGCCAGCGAAGCGCCGAAAATCCCCGCGAAATTGAAGGTCAGCGAGCTGCCCGTGTAGCGTACCGGCGTGGGAAAAAGTTCAGACAGCACCGTGCCCAGCGGTCCGTAGGTCAGCCCCATCAACGCTAGTCCGATCGCCATCATGACCACGGCGCCCGTTGTCCCGGCAACGAACAATGGCGCCATAACCAGACCAAAAACAGCGATCCCCACGCTGACCCAGAGAAGTGTCCTACGTCGCCCACGCTCTGCAAGAATTCCCCCAACCGGGATCGTCAGCGCGAAGAGCACGATGCCGAAAAGCTGCATGACCAGAAATTTCTCGCGATTGTAGCCCAGAGCGGTCGTTCCCCAGGAGAGCGCGAAAACCGTCATCAAATAGAAGAGCACGAAGGTCGCAAGCGACACGAGCGTCCCTACCAGCAGCGACTTCGGATACTTGCGGAATACCTCCAGGATGGGAACTTTTACCGGCGCTTGCTGGCAGAGCGCTTGGCGAAAAACAGGTGTTTCGCTGATGGTCAGCCGCACATAGAGTCCGACCAGCACAAGAACGGCGCTGGCAAGAAAAGGAATGCGCCAGCCAAACGCGAAAAATTCTTCGTTGCTGAGCCCACGCGAGAGCACTAGAAAGATTCCGCCAGAGAACAGAAATCCGACCGGCGCGCCCAGCTGCGGAAACATTCCATACCACGCACGCTTCTCTGGCGGTGCGTTTTCGATCGCCAGCAGCACCGCCCCACCCCACTCGCCACCAAGTCCTAACCCTTGTCCAAACCGACAAAGTGCCAGAAGCATCGGCGCGGCCACTCCGAGAGTACGGTAGGTCGGCAGCGCGCCAATCGCGACCGTCGAGAGGCCCATGGTAAGCAGCGCCGCAACCAGCGTCGTCTTGCGGCCCACACGATCGCCAAAATGGCCAAACAGCGCCGAACCGATCGGCCGTGCGAAGAAGGCAATCGCAAAGGTCGCCAGCGATGCCAGCGTCGCCGAAGCCGGGTCCGAGGTGGGGAAAAACAATTTTGGAAACACCAGCACGGCCGCGGTCGCATAGATGTAGAAATCGAAAAACTCGATAGTCGTGCCGATCACGCTTGCGAACAGAATTTGTCCCGGCCGGTTGATGGCCGCAGGGCCCGCAACGTAGTCGCGACGAAGGGCAACACCGGTCGTGGGTGACTCGCTCAAGGCCGTCCAGATTACCTCATAGCTACTCGCCAGTACCGCGAATTATGACGGATGGCCACAGAAGGAGGCGCGCGATGGGGGACCTCGGACCCAGTGTATCCCTGACCGTTCCACAGTATTTCGACTTGGAATGAGCCGAGGCGCTTGCTGGGATGAGAGGTTTCAGCAATCGAACCAGAATTCAGGGGCGGGACGAAGGAACTCGACAGCAATCTGCCTCTTTCCCTGAAGCATTTTTCCCAAACGAATTATCCGGCATTCTCGCTCATCCTGGTTGGTTGTGTTGACCAGGAACAGCCGCTGCCCCCGCAAAACAGGAGTCTCGAGTAGTATCAGGCAGCCGCCCTCGTTCGCATTGAGCGTCTCGGTCTCCTCATGGAAGGGGTGCTTGTCGGCGTCCGAACCGTAGACAAGTAAGGAGACATGAGGCTTGGAGCGCTTGGTCTTCCGCCGGTTGACATTGTCGGTAGGCAATGATCCGGCCGGCTGCGAGCTTCCCGATTGGGCCCGCTGCTTCTCGGCCTGCTTTAGCGCATTCCAGATGCGACTCACGGTAGAATCCCTCGCCTATTCCGATTACGGCAGTGCTCTTAACAATAACCTTCAGGGAGGCCTGCTGCGGAATAAGTCTCGACTCGGCTTTCTTTAAATGCAAACGCCTGGAATGGGCAGCATCGGCAATCGGAACCCACCGATCACTCTCGGTCCGCGGACTTGTCGATCGCATTCCGCCACGCCGGAGAAGTCCTGTTTGGCAGCGCGCTCACCGCCTGCGTGTCGCTCCTCGGATCGAAGCTACCTCGCCGCGTCAGCTGACGGCACGATTCTGTTACTTGCTTCCCGTACCGGACGATAAGAAATCCATGGCCATATCTGCGGAGGCTTCGCCTTCACTCCGCGACATCCGGCGCGAGCGAGGCGACGCGGTTTTCGCCTTTGGCCGAGTCTTGCCTGCATCCCATAAGGTAGATTGCGAGGCTGCCGCAGAGCGCAGGGAGGGCTGCCGCGAGAAAAATCGTCGGCAGCGGCCAGCGTTGCGCCAGCATGATTCCACCGATCACCGGACCTACGATCGAGCCGACGCGGCCAACGCCCAGCGCCCAGCCCACGCCGGTTGAGCGAATGTAGGTGGGATAGATCAGCGCGGCCACAACGTTCGCGCCGGTCTGCCCGCCGATGATGCCGATTCCCGCGCCGAACGTACAAGCCATAATCGCGGCGATGGAGTGCAAGGGGCCGAGCAAGGCGATGAAAATCGCTCCAAGGAAATAGATCCCAGTCAACACGCGATAGACGCCGAAGCGGTCCACCATCCAGCCCAATGCGAGGCTGCCGACGACACCTCCGCCCTGAAACAGCGCCGTAGCGATCACCGAGAGCGAGAGGCTGATTCCGGCGTCATGAAAAACCGTCGGGAGCCAGTTCGCAAGCAAGAACAGGTCCAGCAAACTTGCGAAGAACACCATCCACAGCAACAGCGTGGGCCAAGCGCGGCCATGCCGCAACAAGTGGCCGACGGCCAGGCCGGGAGCGCGCTCTTCAGCAATCACGAAAACCGTTTCCTCGCTGAACCTAAAATCGCGATTCACCCGGGCCAGCAGGACGCGCACTGCCAAAGGTCTGTCGCCCCGCAGCACCAGGTGGCGGATCGACTCGGGAAGCTTCCAGATCAGCACGGGGACCAGCAGCAGCGGCAGCACTCCGCCCAAGATGAACACGCCCTGCCATCGGTAGGCCGGAATGATCGAGGCCGCCGCGAACCCGCCGATCGTCGCTCCAACCGGAAAGCCGCAGAACATAACCATCACCATCGTGGCGCGGTTGCGGTGCGGACTGAACTCGGAAGTAAGAGCAATCGCGTTGGGCATCACTCCGCCAAGCCCCAGCCCGCCGATGAAACGCAGAGCCATCAGTTCGTGTAGCGAATGCGCCGCGGCCGTGGCCAGCGAGAGCGCGCCAAAGAATCCCGTGCAGACGATAATGATGCGCTTGCGCCCGAAACGATCCGCCACCGGGCCGAAGGTCAGAGCGCCGATCATCAGCCCGATCAGACCGGAAGCAAACACAGGTGAAAGAGCCTCGCGCCCCAGGTGCCAACTGGCCGCCACGGCCGGCGCCACATATCCGATGGCCTGGGTGTTGAAACCGTCGAGCGCTACTGCCAACGCGCAAAGCATCAGCACGCGCATCTGAAACGAACCGACCTGGTGACGGTCGAGCAGCTCGGCGACGTCAACTGCTGCGTTGCTGGAAATAACTAGCCCTCCTGGCGACGATTGGAAAGCTATCCGATTGCCTCGCCGCTGGTCAACCCGTGAGCACAGAAGACGGCAATGCGCCGCCCACCTGGTCCTCGGCAGAGCGATCTGTGATGCTAACGATGCAAAGCTGCAAAGATTGCTCGTTCGCGGGTTGATCCCGATCCCGCCCCAACGCCGTCCGGGGATGGAGATCCTGGCAAGCAGTCACAGCCGCTTTGATCCTAGTGCCCTTCCGTACGCGCTTCCATGGCGCGGCCAACATTTTTTAGCGATCAATCCCAGCCTGGCACAACACCTCAATCGCGCAAAGCAATCCTTACCGTGGCATTCGCCGGCGGCAGTCGATAGAAATACGCGCCTTGGCGTCGCGCCCGGCCCCGACTTGACAAGGCCAGATGCCGTCAGTGGTATGCTCGTTGCCCATCAGTGATGGAGGAGCCTGGCCATGAAATCGCAGAAATCCCAACTGAGTTCGGTGGCAGGGAGGCGTGCCAAGCAATTCCTGGTAAGCCACGCGGCCACCTCGAAATTTTCCAAATCAGGACTGCGCGGCTACTTCGAATATCGCGACCTGGGCGTCAAACGCGCCACGGGGGGCAAAGTCGTCACGCAGTTGATTCGCGCACGGCCCGGTAAGGCGCCGCGCGGCGAATGGCACTGGCACGATTGCGACCTACAGTTTGTCTACGTGCTGAAGGGCTGGGCGAAATTCGAATACGAAGGCGTGGGCGAAGTGCTGATGGAGGCGGGGAGCTGTTTCTATCAGCCGCCCGGGATTCGCCACCGCGAAACCGGGCATTCCGACGATGTCGAAATGCTCGAAGTTGTTTCGCCCGCGAATTTCAAGACCTACACCGCCAAGGATCTGGCGTGATGCCGGCTACACGAGCGGGCCGGGATTTCTCTTGTAGCGATTCACGATCGCGTCGGCACTCATATACGCAAGCGCCTGAATCAA
>CAVQZU010000063.1:0-111652 GCA_963718485.1 uncultured Acidobacteriota bacterium | reverse complement strand
GCTAGGGGCTCGCCGACTTGAAACACGGGACAGAATGGACGAATGAGGTGTGGTGTAACGATAGGCACGACTCTTCTGATTTGGCGCCTCTTCCTGGGGTTCCTTGCCTGGTTGTTTAGCCCCCATGAAGTCTTACGCGTTACATCACCAGACGGGAAAGCCAGTGAGTCGTGACACGGTTCCCGCAGATTTGACTAGCCTCGGACCTACCAAGCTGTTGCCCCCGCCTTGCCCATCAGGTTCGCACAGGTTCCGGAACTGCAATGTCGTGGATGCCTAGAACTCAATCTCAGCGCGAACTGGATTTGCCTGGGCGTTGCCGCCATGGAACCGATTGCGCCGGATATCGGCGCCTCCGAAAAGGGATTGTGTCACCGGTATTACCAACGAATGCCGCGGCGCCAGGTTCGCCGAAGTTCGGATGGTTCAGGACGTTGAAGAATTCCGCCCGAAACTCAATATTTCCCGCTTCCCCCAAAAACCTGACCTTCGTGTCCTTGACGAGCGAAAAGTCCCAGTTCCTAAGCGGAGGTCCCGACAAAATATCTCGACGGGCGGTGCCGAGCTGGCCGATGAAGTCGCAGGGCGCCGCTAGCGTTCCCCCGCAAGCCGCCTGCTCGGCAACCGAAGGGGCGGGGAACTGCGGGGATATCGAGAACATGTTCGGATTGAACCACTGATCGATGTTGCCCGGAATAACGGTGTTCGGATTGTAAGGAACCGGCATGTAAGCACAGGGATTATTGCCGGCAGGCGGCTGCCCGGGCGGCGAGGTGCATGGATAGGCAGCCAGCAATGCAGGTGTATTGATATTCGCCCGATCGAGCTGGCCCTGCAGGACGCCCGACTCGGAGCGGTTGTTGCCGACAATAGGCGAGAAGGGCAAACCGCCTTGGATGCTGATGATGTTGCCCACGAACCAGCCTCCCAGCGCTTTGGAAACAAAGCCGCTGCCCTTGGGGCTCGGGAAATGATACAGCATGGTGAATTTGAAGTTATTGGGGATATTAAAGCAAGACGGCCCCCAATCCATGGCCCGAGGATCGAGCGGATACGTGCCCGCTATCGCTCCGGAAACCGAGCAATCCGCCGTGGGGGATTGGCCTTGCGTGTCGTCATAGGTTCGGCTATGGGTAAACGATGCGTTGAATTCGAGCCCATGGCTCGTTTGCTTCTGGAGATCGAGTTGCAAGGCGTGGTATATCGATTCCGCAAAAGTGGCTACGTTAGTCGAGCTGCCAATGTGTGGGTTCACGTTAACGTAGTTGGGAGCGCCGGGATCCCAAAGCGGCACGGCGCCATTGACGCACAAGCTGGCGGGATCGCCGCAGGGCATGGTGCTTGTGGGAAAATCGGATTGCCTTCGCGGTACCCGACCAAATGAACCCCGTGGTTGCCTACATACGCTACCGTCGCCGCCATGTTCCAGGGCAATTGGCGCTGAACGCTCACGTTGTACTGGATCATATAGGGGCTCTTAAAGTTGTAGTCTACGTACAGAGGAGTCAGGTTGGCCTGAACTGCCGGATTATTCGGATTACTGTAGTTCTGAATAACTTGTTGGGGAATCGGGAACGGGAATCCGTTGACCGGCGAATAGCCAGGCGAGGTCGCCGCCAGCTGACCCTCCCAACCCGCCACAGTCCCTGGGGTGGTCGTGCCTGACGATCGGACTAACCGAGGAATTTGTAATGTCGACGAGGGCCGAAAACGGAGGCGCACCTTCGGCGCCCTGCGACAGTCCCTCACCAATGTTTCCGAGATCATAGTAGATTCCCACTCCGCCGCGAATGGCCGTCTTGCCGTTGCCAAACGGATCGTAGGCGAATCCAACCGCGGGCTGAAGTCGTGCTCCGTGTTGTTAGCCATAATAGGGCCAAGGGTAAACGCGTCGGTGTAGTCGTTGATAAGCCTTGATTGTTTCCCCTGCAATTCCCGGGGCGTGGTCATGAATTCGTAACGCAGACCCAGATTTATGGTCAGCTTCGATGTTGCGCGCCAGTCATCCTGCCCGTAGAAACCGAGCGTATTGAAGATATAGAACCGATTTTCGTTCGAAAAGGGCGCAGCGAACTCACGATATAGGGATTGCTCGTAAGGAAGTCGCCGAAAGATTGAATTGGATCTGTCCGTGATAGGAGCTGGTGGTTTGGCTGCCCTCATTCGAGCGGTTCAGAAGCGTGCCGAACTTGAAGGCATGTTTCCCGCGTGTCCAAGTCACGTCGTCGCTAAGAGTGTAGACATTTTGCATAAAAAAAGTTGTCGGTGCGGCATTGTTGGAACCGAATTCGGTGTAAGTGCCGGTGGCAGCGGCATTCATATCAACGATCCCGGTGTTAAAACCGGGTACGATTTGCGGCCCCAGTCCGCCAGGCAAGCCCACGTCATTTAGGTTCGTGGTGCTGAAGGTGCGGCTGAAGGAGAAGCGCGCCGTATTGAGCACGGTGGGCGAGAAGATGTGGTTCTCGGCCAGGGTAATCCACTGGTTTCGACCGCCTTCTAAAGTGCGAAAATAGCTGTAGTCGCCAACCGTTTTGTTTTGGACGGCATTGTCGATGGTGTAGCGGGCGAAGAAGGTGTCTGAGGACGAGAAATTCTGGTCCAGGCGGATACTGCCCATAATGCTCAGTCAAGAGATCGTGATCATTGAAGACGTATTGAGCTAGATTTAAGGTGCCATTTGTTACCGAAGGAGGGATATTGGGCACGGGAACGATCGCCAGGAAAGGAGCAATGTAGGGGCTGAGCGTTACCGATTGAGCCTGCGTGTTACCAGAGCCGTTATAGCCCAGAAGATCTGGACACTGGGCGAGGGTAATGGTCGCGCCGGCGCCGTAGCCATTGGCGCGGTGGCGTTGGACGGATGGCATCCTGCTGCGGGTACAAAGTTATCACTCACGACTCCCAGGTTCTGGCGAATCCCTTCGTAGACCGCGTAGAAAAAAGTCTTGTCTTTCTTGATCGGTCCGCCGACCGCTCCGCCAAACTGGTTCTTTTGAAACGGAGCGATGGGGACGCCGGCACGTTTGGCGAAGAAATCGTTGGCGTCCAGCGCGGAGTTTCGGAGATATTCAAATGCGTCGCCGTGGAATTGGTTTGTTCCACCCTTGCTTACTTCTACGATCTCGCTGCCCATGGCCAGCCCATATTCGGCCTGGTAGGTACCCGTCACCATTTTGAACTCTTTGATGCCGTCCAGGCCGAGAGCATTTCCTGAGGTGCCGGAAGCGGGATTGCGACCGAAGCTGTTCTGCAGGATGCCGCCGTCGAGAGTGAAGTTATTGGAGCGTGGCGTGGCGCCATTGACACTGAAGCTGATGCTTCCAAAAGAGGCGGTTTGGTTTCTATCTTGGGTAACACCGGGCTATGGCCAAGGTGAGATAATTTCTTCCATTCAGAGGTAACTCCGCCATCTGCTGTTCGTTGACCAAGCCTCCGAGCGTGGAGTCCTGCGTATCCACCTGGGGGGTTTCGCTGGTCACGCTAACTTCCTGGGTGGTGGCGCCCCGTTGCATGGTGAAGTTAATGACCGGTTGCTGGGTAACTTCGATATCGAAGCCCGTTCGGATTTGCGTGTTGAAGCCCGTGGCTCCCGCCTTCACCTGATAATGGCCCGGGGGCAGTTCCGGGAATCGATACTGCCATCCTGCTGGGTCATTTCCGTTCGCGTGAGGCCCGTATCGTGTTCGTTACGGTTACGGTGCGCCCGGTATCAACGCACCGGAAAGATCCTTGACCGACCCCAGAATGGTGACTGTGGGCAATTGGGCGAAGGCTGGAATCGCCACTAGAACGAGCGCGGCAGCCGACAACATACTGCGACGTATCGACTCACGACACACTCTCATTTGTCCTCCTCCGACCGAACGGCGGCGTTTCCCGCCTTCTGCCGATCAGCTCTCCCCATACGAAAAGCGGTGCGCCGCTGAACTACCCAGTCAGCAGACAGCATGATGTTTCTCCGTAAACATAGGGAAGATGACCTTTGCGATTCGGAGCCGGTAACTAGGGCTTCGGTCGGAACTCACATTGGAAGTCCAATTCCAGCTGGATGGAGAACTTGGGGGCTACCTATTTCTAAGCTTCCCGGTCTCATACTCACCGTAGCTCCCTCGCATGAGCGCCAGAAACTCACCGAATCCTTGCTGGCTTAGCTCGAAAGCCGTGACCTGATTGCTCCCCGCTATGTAGGCCTATTTTTGAGTGGACCTTTACATACATCTGCACTTTTCACTGTGTCAAGGAGATTTAGCTTTACTAGGGCAATAGTTTGGTTAGTTCACTAATCTAACTATTAACCAATTTCTCTTTCTTTTGCTGTAAGCTGCCGCAGGGTCGTTCCCGTTTAGGTGCTTCCGGCCCAAACCCGCAGCGAAAGAGGAGGTTTGAGACATGAAGACGAAACCCATGGTCTTCAGAGTTGGATTGGTCGGTATGTTGACGGTGGTATATCTCTTCAGTAATCGCACTGGCCAGCCCTCGGCCGCGGCAGGAAGGGGCAGTCGGCTATCACCTGATCAAAACAGTAAAGCTAAACGCTACGGGTGGAGGTTGGGACTATCTTTCTATCGATCCCGAGAACCGCAGACTCTTTGTATCGCAAGAAAGCCATGTGATCGTGCTGAACCTTGACACCAACGATGTCGTGGGCGATATCCCGAACACGCCAGGAGTGCATGGCGTGGCGGTAGCAACGGAATTCGGCCGCGGTTTCACGAGTAATGGCGACGCGAACAACGTTACAATCTTCGACCTAAAGACGCTCGAGATGATCGGGCATGCACCGACCAGCGCCGATACGCATGAATCATTTACGACCCCGCCTCGCATCGAGTCTTCACGATGAATGGAGACTCGCACAGTTCGACCGCGATTAACGCCGCGACCGGAAAAGTTGATGGGACTGTGGCGCTTCCTGGAGGGCCGGAATTCGCGGCCGCCGATGGTCACGGTAAAGTATTTGTCAACATCGAGACTAAGAGCGAGTTGGCGGAGATTGATTCGCAAACTCTGAAAGTGACGAACCATTGGCCATTAGCTCCGTGCAAGTCTCCATCTGGAATGGCTATGGATAGGGAGCACGCGGCTTGTTCATCGGGTGTCACAATAACTTAATGGCTGTCGTGGACGCGACAACCGGAAAAGTTGTAACCACGTTACCGATCGGGGCAGGCGTGGACGCAAATGCTTCGATTCCGGAACAGGCTTGGCGTTCAGCTCCAATGGAGAGAGTGCAACGCTCACGGTGGTTCACGAAGATTCGCCGGATAAGTACACGGTCGTGGAAAATGTAAAGACCGAGAAAGGTGCCCGCACCATGGAGGTAAATCCGAAGACGCACAACGTCTACCTAGTCACGGCGGACTTGATACCGGGAAGGCCGCATCCCAAGGCGAAGCCTGGGACCTTTAGGTTGCTAATCTTCGCCAAGTAATGGCGCATTTCCAGAGGCCGTCCTCAGATGCTGACATGGCAAAGGACATCTTAGTAAATCGAGTCAATCGCAGAGAGCTTGTTGGGAAAGCGGCCATTGTCGATGACCCTCGTGAACCGCTCGTGTATGAGGCGCTGAACATTTGCCTAAGAAGGAACTTCTCGCAATTACGTTAACATCGTGCTTTGAACGAATCGCGTTCGTGTCGAGTTCCAAGGCGATGCTAAGTAGGCGGTTGGAACAGGCTTCCGTGGGCCAGCCTCAAGTTCCCAATATTATGGTTCCACTCACACCGCTTGCAGAACAATGCCGCATCGTCGCAAAGGTAGAAGAATTGACGTCAGTGCGACCGGCTGGAGCAGCAACTGACGATTCTCCGAGGCGGAAAGCCGCCGCCTGACTTCACGCCGTTCTCCATACGGCCCTCAGAGATACTTTCTCTGCTCGGATTCTACCCGTCTAGGAATGCAAAACCAGATAGGCTGAGTTCTTCGAGCAGACCTTGGTTACCTTGAAGGAATAGTCATGAGGTTGTGTTGGTTCAGCCTGAAATGGAGAGAAGGCGCTTTCCGTTAGTGAGTAATCCGCCCCTTGGGCAAGATGATTGTAGCCCCACACTTCCATCGGTCTCAACTTCCGGATTGCCCGTATTCCGTTACTTTTACGGTCTTTGATCGAGTAAACTCAACCAACTCATCTCATGCCACTATCCGCAGGCACCAAACTCGGCCAGTACACCGTGCTCTCGCAAATTGGGGCTGGCGGCATGGGTGAAGTGTATCAAGCGCACGACACCAAGCTTGGGCGCGACGTAGCGATCAAAGTTCTGCCGGAAGCATTCGCACACGATCCTGAAAAACTTCCTCGTTTCGAGCGCGAAGCGAAACTACTCGCATCGCTGAATCACCCAAACATCGCCACGATCCACGGCCTCGAAGATTCGGGCGGCACAAGCTACCTCGTCATGGAGTTGGTGCCAGGCGAGAATCTGGCGGAGAGAGTCAGGCGAGAGGGTGCGGTTCCGATCGAAGAAACTCTGACGATAGCGAAGCAGATCGCCGAGGCGCTGGAATACGCGCACGAGCACGGCGTGATTCACCGCGACCTGAAACCTGCCAACGTAAAGCTGACGCCGGAAGGAAAGGTCAAAGTTCTAGACTTCGGTTTGGCAAAGGCGTTCGCGGGGGATGGAGCGAGCGAGGACCCTAGCAATTCACCAACGCTGAGCCAAGCTGCCACGATGCAAGGAGTGATCCTTGGCACAGCTGCGTATATGTCGCCGGAGCAGGCTCGCGGGAAGACAGTTGATAAGCGCACGGACATTTGGGCGTTCGGCTGCGTGCTCTACGAATTGCTCAGCAGCAAGCAAGCATTCCACGGAGAAGATGTAACGGACATTCTGGCGGCAGTCGTGAAGTCCGAACCGGATTGGAGCAGACTGCCGGAAGCGACGCCCTTAACCATCAAGACTCTAATTCGTCGCTGCCTGAGGAAAGACAAGCGTCAGCGTATTCCAGATGCAGGTGCCTTGCGGATCGAGATTGAGGATGCGATTGCGGCACCGAAAGATTCCGGTGTAACGCAGGCTGCTCCAGCCTCCACGAGCAAGCTGCAGTGGGCGGTGGCCGCCGCGGTGATAATCCTTGCTGCCGTCACTTCGTTTGGCTGGTGGCGTGCGACACGGCCTGTTGAGCAAGCACTGCGACCACTGGTGCGGCTGGACGTTGACCTCGGACCCGATGTGTCACTTGGCTCGTTAGCCGGAGCCGACGAAATCATTTCGCCCGATGGCACGCGGATTGTATACGTGTCGCAAGGGCGGCTCTTTACCCGACGACTCAATCAGCCGAACGCCACTGAGCTTGCAGGCACGCAAGGGGCCTATGCTCCTTTCTTCTCTCCCGACGGGCAGTGGGTCGCTTTCTTCACGCCGGGAAAGCTGGAAAAGATTTCGGTGGAGGGCGGCTCGGCTATTCCATTGTGCGACGCAAACTTTGGCGCAGGCGGCAGTTGGGGCGAGGATGGCAACATCATCGCTGCGCTCAGCACCACTAGCGGCCTGTCGCGGATTCCTTCCGCTGGGGGTCCGCCAACGCCAGTGACCGACGTGCAGGCCGGAGAAGCCACCCACCGCTGGCCGCAAGTCCTGCCGGGCGGCAAGGCCGTGCTGTTCACGGCTGGTATAGGGGACACAGCCAACATCGAAGTGATGTCTTTGGCGGATCACAGCACGAAAACCCTCGTGCGTGGCGGCACGTTTGGCCGCTATTTGCCCAGCAGCCATCTGGTTTACGTAAACCGGGGCACACTGTTTGCCGTACCGTTCGACGTGGATCGGCTGGAAGTTCGCGGGACGCCTGCCCCGGTGCTCGACCAAGTCAACTACAACGCCACAGCGGGTTCGGCACAGCTCGATTTCTCCCAAGCCGGGACGCTGATTTACCGCAGCGGCGGAGCGGGAGGCGGACTGCTCACGGTTGCGTGGCTGGACGGCGCGGGGAAAACGCAGCCGCTGTTAGCCAAACCGGGCGTCTATGCGCGTCCTAGCATTTCGCCTGACGGGCAGCGACTGGCTATCGAGGTGACGGAGGGATCGGGCACAGACATCTGGCTTTACGACTGGCAACGGGACACGATGACGCGCTTGACCTTCACTGGAATTGCCTACAATCCCTTGTGGAGCCCGGACGGCCGGTACATGGCGTTCCGCACGGCGGGAGGAGGCATGTCCGTGATCCGTTCCGACGGATCGGGCAAGCCGCAATCCTTAACTCAGAGCAAGAATCTTCAGGTTCCATGGTCCTTCACGCCCGATGGAAAGCGGCTGGCCTTCCTGGAGCAGGATTCGAAAACCGGATACGATTTGTGGACCGTGCCACTGGAGAGCGATAGCGCGGGGCTGCGTGCCGGGAAGCCGGAGGTTTTCCAGCAAACCCCGGCGGACGAGCGGACCCCGGCCTTTTCTCCCGACGGGCGGTGGATGGCCTACGTTTCCGATGAGTCGGGGACCTACCAAGTTTACGTTCGCGCCTTTCCGGACAAGGGCGGGAAATGGCAAATCTCGAACAGTGGCGGCATGTATCCGATGTGGTCGCGCACCGGGCACGAGCTATTTTTCGAAGCTTTGGATAACCACATCATGGCGGCGGCATATACGGAGAAGGGCGATTCCTTCGTGGCCGACAAACCGCGAGTGTGGTCCGAGAAGAGGCTCGCACTTGTGGGCTCGATCGGGGCTGTGAAGAACGTCGATCTCGCGCCCGACGGCAAGCGCGTCGTTGCGTTAATGCCCGTCGAAACAACGGCGGGACAGAAGGCGCAGAACCAAGTGACCTTCCTGCTTAACTTCTCCGACGAAGTGCGGCGCAAGGTTCCAGCCGCCAAATAACTGCAATCGCGCTCAACCTCACAAATCTTCAATAAAAATGAGCCTTTGACGTGATTTGGTCGGATAGAGTGCGTATCGTCGGCAAACAGGAAGTTATCCATTTCATCAGTCACGCGGCCCGCTGGCGGCGATTCTTCCGCTGTTCCCTCGCCGCCTCCAGCTTCCGATCCCGCTCGGCCTGAATCTCCTGCTGATGCCCGGCGAGCACGTCGTTCGGCGTGATGTACCCGATGGCGCTGTTCAGACGAACGTTGTTGTAATGCTCTACGTAACCCTTAACCAGACGCCGCGCATCTTCGAGCGATAGTGGCGTTCTCGGACGGATGCACTCCCCTTTAAGTGATTTGTGACAACGTTCGATCTTGCCGTTGGTCCCAGCATTCAAATGCGCCGCATAGCAACGCTGAGAGTCGACGTTTCCGAGTGACCCATCCATACCATCCCTTGTACCGGCAGGAATTCGAACTCGTCTCCTACCGCCAGAACTGGGGCGAAGACCGGGTTTGGTTTCAGGACGAAGATGGTCGCCTGCATTCGCTGCCAATGAGTTGGACCGACGCCGGGGCGGTCGATCCGTTCGTCGTGGTGGCGGCGGGGCGATCGCAATTTCGGGTGACGGACTTGATCGAACTGGCAAAGCAAATTGAGGCATGGCACTCCGGGCAAATGGAGAGAACTGTAAAGGAAAAGATGTCATGAATGTAAAGCAAATGTTGTCGATGGCTGTTCGGGAGAATGCCTCGGGAATGGGCATTATAGTTATAATTTACCGAACTATTGCAAGGATTTGCCGACAAAAAGCCATTGACAATAGAGTTGTATTAGTCATAATTATATTTACACGGTTCCGAGGGCCGAAACCGGAAGCATCCGAGAGTGCCGCCAGTGAAAAACAAACCCGACAAGCAAGGGACCTTACGGCAACACGGAACCTTCAACCCTCGCCCGCAAGATGTGAACCATCCGCTGTTTCGGGACAGCGAGTTCTTCGATGCCCACGACTTGGTCCAAGTGAAATACGAGATGCTGCGGCAGGTCCGTGTGGACAAGCGGTCAGTTTCACAAACGGCCAAGGAGTTTGGTTTCTCGCGGCCGTCGTTCTACCAAGCCGAATTCAGTTTCGAGCAAAGTGGCCTGTCCGGATTGCTACCTGGGAAGCGCGGGCCCAAAAGCGGTCACAAGCTTACTCCGGAAGTGATGGAATTCGTAGCCGAGCAGCGGACCGCGGACCCGTCGCTGAGTTTCGCTCAGCTCGCGCAGGCGGTGAACCAGAAGTTCGAGTTGCGGGTGCACCCCCGCAGCATCGAACGGCAGCTTCTGCGGGAAAAAAAACGCCGCTAAGCCCACCGCCTCCTTTCACTCCTGCGCCACCGGACCAAGATGGACTAGTCGCTGCGTACGAAGAGCTCAGAGGTCAGTTCCTGAACGGGCAGCGGGGACCGGGGCTGGCGCTATTTTTACGATGCGGCATGCGGGAGTTGATGAATACCTGCTCACTCTGTGCTGCGCCACCTGCGTTACCTGCTGTAGCCAACGATGCAGTTCTTCCTCAGGGCGTGCGAACCGACGTCGTTTTGATCCTCGCGGGAATGTTGCTGTACAGATGCCAGGAGTCACGATCATGATTTCAGATACGCATGAGAAAGTAAAAGCCGCTCATCTCCGGCGGAATGCCTATCTCTACATCCGGCAATCGACGCTGCGTCAAGTCTTCGAGAACAGCGAAAGCACGAAACGCCAATATGCGCTGCGCCAGAAGGCAGTGGCGTTGGGCTGGCCCGAGGAACGAATTATCGTCATTGACACGGACCTTGGGCAATCGGGAGCCTCAGCTGCCGACCGGGAAGGCTTTCAACGGCTGGTCACTGAGGTGAGCTTGGGGAGGGCCGGAATCGTACTGGGGCTGGAAGTGTCCCGATTGGCACGCAACTCGACTGACTGGCATCGGTTGTTAGAGATCTGCGTTCTAACCAACTGAACTACGTCCCCGCTATGAGGAGTAACGACTTGCGCGAAACCCGCATAAACATTGGGTATTGCAGGTTTTGCGTACTGTGCATCCCTCGCCTGCGAAGGCGTTTTTCGCGGCCTCTACCGGCTGAACCGCCCACAAACCGCCTCCAAAAATGCCAAGGTTACGGGATACGCAGGTCACGGCACAAAGCATAACACAGAAGAGCTGAGGGAACAGCATGCGCGCTGTTGCTGCGCGCCGTGGAGCGGCAGTATGATCGGGCGGGGTTTCCCGCCATGCGTGACGATCAGCGGATGGGTTTGTTCCTCCCACAGCACCTGCGCAGCCTCGGGCAGGCGCTGACGGTGGCGGAGGTAGCGGAGTTGCTGAAGGTATCGGAGCGGCATGTCTACCATCTGGTGCAGAGCGGCGTGATGCCGCATTTCAAGGTAGGAAGTGCCGTGCGCTTCGATCCGGACACGCTGGGCGACTGGCTGCAAAAAGTGAGTTCAATGAGAAAAAGCTGCTGAAGGGGAAAAAGGAGCCAGGGCTGCTGGATGACGGGAAGAAAGGGTAATCACCCCTGCCCTCCTTCGACAATCACTCGCGCGTTCCTGATCTCTTCTGGATCTTCATAGATTTTTCGCAGTTCGTTCGCATGCCACAGGACACGGTCCACGTTGCCCAATCAATGGCCATGCCCAATTCGCGCAGGCCGTCATCGTACGTTTCAATTCGTTTTCGTCTAGCCACTGTTATTTTCCCTTCTCGTTGACCGGCGCAAGTTTATAACCACACATCTCTAATGCGTTTAAAGCATCATCAAATTTCTTAAGAGGTATGCCTGTTAGTTTGCAAATCTCGACGATCGCTCTAGCTTCGCTGCTTTCATGGTTCATGGTCATCCTGTCCTTCCTATCGCGATCTGGGCTCTACTCCGCGTGCTGTGCCTGCGCGGGCGCGATCTCGGGCTTACCGTGTTTGGCGAACAGATCATTGAGCGCCTCTGCCATGAGACAGTGCAGCGTGGTGTCATTCTGCACTGCCAGAATTTTTAGCTGATCGCGCACCTGCTTGGGGAAGTGAACCGTGATGGGGCTGCCCCTGCCCTGGTCCGGCGGAGCCTTTGCCTTCTTTAGCTTCGGGACAGCGGATTCCTCGGCAACAGGTTTCCGGTGGCGCGCGCTGCCGCTCGTTTCAGCCAGCAGTGTTTCGAGATTTGCTTTGTTGCTCATGATCTTCCTCATTGTGTTTGGTTTTCTGTTTGACGAGAACGCTCAAAATGTACTTGTAGACTTGCAGGATTTCGGCGGCTCCCTTGCCCCGCGGATCGTACTCCTGTGCGGCTTTTCCAACCGCGCCCGAATCCCCGAAGACGGACCGGTTACCCAGCATGAAGGGACAGACCGGGATCTCCAGCCGGTTGAGAAACGCGCGGGCCTGGTCGTGCCGGTCGCCGAAGGCCGGCACGGCGTTCAGGACGGCAAGTGCGGGGGTGTGTCCGGCGAGCGCCAGGATTTCCTTGGTATTGGGGATGGTCTCCAGATCGTAGGCCTGCGGCCGGCACGGGATCAGGACGAGGTCCGCGACCTTCGCGGCGGCAAGGGCCGATTGCTCGGAGCGCGCCGGCGTATCGATCACGGCAAAATCCACACCGTTTTCCTCGGCCTTTTCAAGGGCGGCGGCGAGGCGCGAGGGCTGCGCGTCGATGACAGCAGGCCCCTCCCCTTGCCGGCGGTCCTTCCAGTTGCAGGCAGTGGCCTGCGGGTCAAGATCGAAGATGAGGGCTTTCAGGCCGACCTGGCCCGCTGCGACGGCGAGGGATACGGCGAGCGTCGTTTTGCCGGTCCCTCCCTTCTGGGCGATGAGCGCGATTGTATACATTTCTGCTTTCCTGATTTGAGGGATGGAGGGAACGAGGAATGTCTGTTACGAGGATTCGAGGATAGGAAGATTCCGGGAAACGATACTTGTATACATGCCTGCTGCCCTACTTTCGGGCAATAAGGATTGACTGCGTCGAGGATTTCCGGAAACAAGGAAACGATGCTTGTATACATTCAGGCTTGGAGGCATGGAGACTTTCAGGGTTGAAGAATTCTAAAGATCGAGAGTTTGAGACTGTGAGGATTTGAGGATTGCCGGAAAGGCTGATTCGCTCATTGCCTGCAAGTAGGAATCTAGAGGAAGACGTTCGGGCGGTCAATTGCCATGACGGCGCGTCTGCTTCACGTGAAACTTTATGCCAATTGTCTTTTTCATTCAGGCGCCTGCTCCCACCGGTTTGCATCCTCGCCGAAAACGTGAAGACAGGCGGCGCGCCTAATCGTCCTCGTCATGCTCGTGCCGTTCGCGCTCGAAGCCGAGGGACTGCATCAGGGCGGTGCGCCATTCGAGCAGCTCGCGGAGGGCGTCATCGATGCTGCCCTCGGTGACATCGCCGGGGCGGCCGGCGTTGAGGTGGTAAGCGATCTGGTTGATGTTGGAGCCGATCTTGCCCAGCTCCGCCAGCACCTTCGCCAGCAGCTTTGTGTCGGCGGTGGGGCGCCTCACGCTGGGGCCGGGCGGGACGTTCAGCAGCGTCTGGCGGATCAGGGCGCCGGGAGACAGGCCCCGTTTGTCGGCGAGCTGGGCGATCGCGGCGTGCTCGCCGGGCGTCAGCCGGGCGGTTAAGAATTTCGTGCGCTGGCGTTTGTTGCTCATGCTTGGGGCTCCCGGCAGGGCGGCATCCAATCCGCGCAGGGTTGGGCAGGGGCTCCGGGGCGGCACGCCTCGGGCAGGGTGGGTGAGGGCGGCACGCCCATCACGCGGGTCGCAGGGGCAAGGCCCCTCGTCTGGTGGGGCCGGGAGGGCGCGAAGGCCCTTCCGCCGGGTTCCACAGGGCAGAGCCCTTGGACCGGGGGGATTGCAAACGGGGGGTGGTACAACCCCCCTTGCCAAGATGAGGCGGAGCCGGTGGCGCGGTATAACCGCGCACATCTTGCGCGAGCGGTATAGCGACGGTTTTCTTCCTGGATTTCCTGCGTGGCGGGGTGCGTTTTGTTAAATGCATGCTAGAAAATACCCGGCTCAATTGCAAGCACTTTCAGGCTGCCACGATACACATATTTGCTATGGACACCAGTGTTATCATGCGCCGGTATGCGCGGCTGGACGATCCTTCTCATTATCGGGATTTTGGTCGCGGGTGTTTTCTTCGCGCCGCCAGCCTCATGGTTGCCCTTCATGAGGGCGGTGGACCCTTACGTCTATCCGGTCTTCCATCTGCTGTTCTTTTATCCATTCGTAATCTTCATGGCCCCCGGCCGGTATGTGTTGTCGCCGGTCTGGAATTACATGGCCACCAATGTTCAGCCGAACGTTCCTTCCGTTCTCCTCGCATTATCCGCCTGGGTCTTCGCTCTGGTCTTTTCGTATTTCTTCTGGCTCATCCTGCTGTCCCGGCTCTGGAAGTTCATCGGGCGGTGGAATCCCGTTCGGGTGGAAGACATACCGGATGCGCCCCCATTTTCTGAAAATGATTACGGCAATAAGCGACTGGTGGGAAAGGGAAACCAAGTTCGGGGAGCACGCGACGGGCGGTTTTGCCAGTCTTCTCGGCGTTCTGGCCAATGAATTCCATCACGGCGATATTTTCCTGGGGCGCCCCAAGCTGATCATCGGCGGCATGCTCCGGCCCATCGGCATCCCGACCGAGAAACACATGGTCACAATCGCCGGCACGGGCTCAGGGAAGTCCACCGGTGCGCTCATCCCGAATATCTGCCTGCATGGGGGGAACATCCTTGTCATCGATCCCAAGGGCGAGCTGGCCGCCATTACGGCCCGCCGGCGCGGGCAGGGCGGGGGCGGTGTGCGGGGGATGGGCGACGATGTTTTTGTTCTCGATCCGTTCCATATCGTGCCGGGATTTCAGACGGCGTCCTACAACGTCTTCGATGAAATGGAACGGGTCGCCCAATACGACGCCGACCGCCCGGTCAGCTATGCAAGGAAGATTTCTCAGGCGCTGGTGCCCAGCACGTCCAAAGATCCTTACTGGGACGATGCGCCCCGGACCTTCATTTCGGGGCTGCTGCTGTACATCTTTCAGGGGCCGAAGGAGCACCGCAACCTTGTCCGCCTGCGGTCGCTGCTCATGGAGGGCGATGTCGAAACTTACCGGCAGGTTCAGCAGGCCGGCGGCGACGAAAGGGGTGATGCCTTCGATGCGCTTCTGATGATGATGAAGCGCTGTCCGGAAGGTCCGTACCGCATGTCATCATCGGTTCCGCGAATTCGCTGTCGAAGATGTCGCGGAACCAGCGGGGCTCGGTATTGACGATGGCGATGGAGCATACATCTTTCCTCGACATGCCGGAGATACGCAAAATCAGCATGAAGTCGGACTTCCTGCTCGAAGACCTGAAGAACCGTAATATCTCGGTCTATCTGTGCCTGCCTTTGAACGCCGTCAGCGGGATCGAGGGGCGGTGGCTGCGCATGTTCGTTTTGATGACGGTGGACATGATGACCCGCGTCACCAAGGCCCCGAACCCGCCGCTGCTGCTGGCGATCGACGAGTTTCCCAGCCTTGGAAAACTGGACGGCATCGAGGTGGTCGCGCCGACGATGCGCAGCTACGGCGTGCGGCTGTGGGTGATCGGGCAGGATATCGAGCAGTTTGAAAAGGTCTATCCGGAGTCCTGGGGCAGTTTCATCGGCGGCGCGGAGGCCGTGCAGTTCATGGGCATCACGCATCCGCCGACCGTGGCCTATATCGCCGAAAGGCTGGGCCAGCACGTCGTGATCGAGCGCCAGCAGGTCGGCAAGGGACAGTTCAGGGAAAATGCCTCGGAGCGGCCGCTGCGCGATCCGGAGCAGATCGCGCGCATGCTGTCGAAGGACGGCAAGAACCAGATCGTCTGGCGGGGCAATAAGCGCCCGATGCTGCTGAAGGTTTGCCCCTATTTTGAATATATGCCGTGGTGGTATTATTCGCGCGACCGACGGTTCAGGCAAAAATGGAACCGGTGGATATGGCGGCGCGGGAACGATTACGATGTATCGCCGCCAACGATACCGCCGGTCATTCCGCCCTTGCCGCCGATCCCACCCGCACCGCCGCATAAAAGCGATGATGACGATGGCGACGGGTTGTCTTATTCTCCGGACGAAATCGGGATTGCCGGAGGAACCGGGGGAACCCGTGAGGCCGGGGGAAACGGTGCCGGGAACAAAAGGAACCTGGGGCAGCGCCGTCAAGGATTTCATGCGGCGCCTGAAGGAGGAGGAGGAGCGGCAGAAGTGGCTGACGGAGCAAATGGAGAATAACCCGGGGAAGGATTTCAGCGTTCTGCTGCAGGAGTCCTATGACAGGCAGAAACGTCCCGACACGCAGAAACCTGCGAAGGAGAAGGAGTCGGAGCTGGAGGAATTCATGCGCCGGCAGGCGGAGGAGGAGGAAAAAAAGAGCAAGGAGCCGTCTTACAGCGATATGCTGTGGACGAAAAAGTCACCACTGTCGTTACCGGATGTAGTCACGAAAAAGCCGGCACCGCCGTTACCGGATATTTTCACGAAAAATCAAGCACCGCCGGTGCCGGATATATTCAAGATCAAGGCGCCAAGTGCCGACGGCGCGGCGGCGCTCGCCGAGCTGGACGGCCTGATCGGGCTCGCTGAAGTCAAGGAACAGGTGCACAAGACGGTGAACCTCATCGGCTTGCGCAAGGCGCGGGATAAGTTGCGCATGCCGCACATGGACCTGACGCACCATCTTGTTTTTACCGGCAACCCCGGCACGGGCAAGACGACCGTGGCGCGGATCGTCGGGCAAATCTACAGGGATATCGGCCTGCTGCAGTCCGGCCATATGGTCGCGGCAGACAGGGCGCGACCTTGTCGCCCAATACATAGGACAGACGGCGCCGAAGACGAAAGCGGTGATCGAAAAGGCCATGGATGGGGTGCTGTTCATCGACGAAGCCTACAGCCTTGCGCCGGTAGCGGGTGCTTCGTGGGATTTTCGGCGGCGAGGTTATAGCGACCCTGATCAAGGACATGGAGGATTCGCGCGACCGGCTGGTGGTGATCGTGGCGGGATACAAGAATGAAATGGCAACGATGGTCGATGCCAATCCCGGCCTGAAATCCCGCTTCAAGACGTTCATTGATTTCGCGGATTACAGCCCCGGCGGGCTGTTCCGGATTATCGTTCACATGGGCTAGGGCGCCGGTGTGAGGTTTTCCGCGGATGCGCAGATTGCCGCGCCATGGCTGATGGAGTCGCTGGAGACAGGGACAAAGGGTTTCGGCAACGGGCGCACAGTGCGGAATATCTTTGAGGAATGTGTCGCGCGGCAGGCGGACCGTTATCGGCGCAAGAACGGAAAGATACGCTATATTACGGTGTTCGAGAAGGAGGATATTCCCAAAGCTCGGGGAAATGGTATTTTCGTAATCAGCGGATAAGTCCACGCGCGATGCCGGCGGCGAAAGGAAAGACGACGCCCATGAAGATGCAGCCGGCGGCCATGCCGTTGGCGCGGGGCACCAGCCGGGCGACCGGGCCGCCTTGCCGTACCCATTTCCGGCCGCGCAGGAAGCCGACGACGCCGACGACGATGAAGGCGGCGAGAGTCGCACCGTTAAGGGATCTCGCGGAAGTTTTAGGCAGCAATGTGGCGAACGCGGCGACGGCGGCGAAGATGAGAACACAGGCGAACAGCGTGTTTAAAAATGCCGCGACGAACGATTGCTGTTTGCAGCTGCCGAAAATTCGGCCGTCGAACAGGCCGTGGCCGTTCGGGCATTTGCGCTTTACAGGGTTCGGCACCAGCTGATTGCAGATCGGGCAGATCCACATGCGCGGGATCATACACTTTCCGCCGCGCAGCGGCCATGCCTTCGGGTGCGAGGGCGCTTCGTCCCGAGCGGGTGGGCGGGTTTAAAAAAAGGGAAACAGCCCGTGAGGGCTGTTTCCATGCGTGTCATTGGGCCTTGCGATCTTCCATGATCTTCTCGTGTTGCGCCTGCATGGCCTCGAATTCCTTTCTGAGCCGTGAGCCCATCATGTAGTGCCAGCCTTTCTGCGCTTCGAGTATCTGGAGCTGGAGGGCCGTTTCATGGAGCTTTATGCGGAGTGAACGTTTGCTTGTCATCGTTGATCTCCGTAATTGAGGTTGAAGTCGGGTATTATTCTTTCGTTTTTCAAATCGTCAAGATCGACATATTCGAGCACGAGCGTTTCGTCTTCGTCGGTCACTTCAAGGATGCGGTTCATAGCTGTCTCCGTCAGGTGAGGATTAAAGGCGGCAGCCCTTGCGAGCCGCCGCCCCGGGGTTACTCCATTTCCGCGTTACGCAGCTCGACGATTTTGGTGTGGGCCAGATCGGCGGCCTTCGCCAGCGCCAGCAGGTCGTTCGAGGTGTAGCTGTGCGATGACTTCCACTTCCCTTCGCCGTTGCGATACCGGCTCTCGAAAGTGACATTGTAGAAGATCCCCTTGTCCGTCTGGTTTTTCCAGATGCTCGCGTTTATCAGATCGACGCGGACTTTTGCGACCGGAGGATTTTTCGTTTCAGCGGCTTCGTTCTTGTTCGTGTTCGTCATTTTATTTTCCTTTTCTGTTCGGCCCGGCATCATTGCCAGCCTTGTGAAATGGCCCGCAGGGAGTGGGGCCGGCCCGGGACGCAAGAAAATAAAACGGAGGGGTGCGCCCGCCGGGGACAGCCGTTTTTTTTCTTGGCGCGCAGCGCGCACGTCCACCGAGGGACGGCTTCACGTCAAATTCACAATAAAGGCTGGCAATAAATCGATCCGGGGCGACAAGGGAAAATAATGAACACGACAGGAGCCGCGAGAAACGCAGATCACCCGACGGTCCGCAGTTCGGTTAAGATTGCGGCCAGTTGGACGACGGACGAGGGAGGATGACATGGCTGACGAAGATGATCAGGATTTGAGCGAGACGGAAGAGGAAGACCCGTACAGGCTGATAGATCTGATCGGCAAGGAAATGACGGAGGAGATAGAGGAAATCTGCGACCGGGCGCATACGCTGCTCGCCGGGGAGGTGATCGGCGGACAGGGGGATGCGCCGCTGCAACGGGTGTGCCTGGATATCCCGGAAGGGCTGCTGCTGGTGGCGCAGTACATTGTGGGCCGCGAGTATTACAACCAGCCGTGGGAATGGATGCATGAGGCGTTGAAGGACAAGGGCCGCGAAGGGAAGGCGGTGCGGGCTGTGGTGCATGACCGGTTAACGAAATACATGAGAGACGCACTGCACGAGGAACTGCACTGGCTGTCGACCAGGAATCACCGGATTATCAGCGCAGAAGCGACGCGCCAGGACCGTAACCCGGAAAAACCGGAGCAGGGGTGACAGAAACCTGCCGGGGCAACGCGGATCGACGATGCGCCTAAAAGGGCGTGAAGCGGAGCGGCGGGACCGGGCGCCTGTCATATTCGTCGGCTGCGCAGTGATAAGGGCTATCGACAATGAGGTGGTTGTAATCGGAGATCGCCCTGCCGTCCCGGAAATTCGTTAGATGATAGCCGTTGGAATCTATGAGGGGAAAATAGACATTGGTGATGCCCACATGGTCTATCCCCTGTTCGTGCAGGAAGTATTTCGCCTGAAGCAACATCGAGATTTTCTGCTTTGTGGTGTGGCTTCCTTCCAGGGTGACCCTGAAGTTCTCGCTTCTCGAATTGCCGAACGTTTGCTTCTTCACAAGCTTAAGCGGCATGACCATTCCCGTACTGTGGTTGTATATTTCTTCACTTTACAACCTTTGGGTTAAAAATCCGTAAATCGACAATTCCTCGTCGACGCGATGGCGGCTGCTCCGATTATCGCCTCGGGCCTTTCCGGTCAAGCGTACGTTCGGGGCCATCGGGGTCCCGGTCGATGTCGTCGCGGCTCCTGCGGCTCTCGACTTCGCGGTTGAATTCCTCGACGAGGTCGATGGGCGGTTTTACGGCCTTCTCGAAAGCGTCTTTCAGCGGTTTGCCGTCTCCCGTCCCGGCGCGCTCAGGGAGCCCTTGCGCGGCGCGGTCGAATTCAGGCTTGAGAGCGCGCGGCTGTTTTTTCTGTACAAGAAGCTGGAATTCCTCGCGCTTGAGGGCGGTTTCCGCCGACCTGTTCTCGCGCGTGTCCAGCCGGTCAAGGATGTGATAGCGGCGATCCATCTCCATCAGCTCGCGGTCATGCGTGCGTTGCAGTAACTCCGTTTGCTTCTGGTGCTCTGCGGCACGAACCGTATCCTGCTTCTTCTGCCGCGCCTCGGCGATCATTTTTATGCCTGTGATGCGCGACAGGAAGGCCATGAAACCGCGTGGCCGTTTTTGCAGACGGGCGCTCACAACACCGGTATTCTGCGCCGTCTGCGCGGCCTTCAGGCCGTCGCGCTCGCCCATGTGGCGGGCGATCAGGTCGGTGCGTTTGCGATCGAGGTCGGCGCGGCGCTGCTGCTGGCGTGCCTTGAGCGCCTCGGTGCGCTGTTCGATTTCTGTTTTTTCTGTTCGCTCGTTCGCAAGGGCCCGCAGTCCTTTTTCGCGTTCTTTTTTCGCCCAGGCCTGCGCGGCTTCAACGTCCGGCAGCTTGTCGAGCGGGTAGCCGGCCATCCGGTCCTTCAATTCCTTTGATTTCGCAGCGCCCGCGAGCATCCGCGAAAGGCTGTGCACTTCACCGTGAAGATCGACGACGATATAGGCGCGGCGGTCCCCCCTTGCGAGGTAGTAGCCCTTTGTCTCAAGCGCCTGCACAAAGGCCGCGCCATTCCCCGTTTCTTTCCAGCACGTGGCGATGTTCGCCATGTGTTCTTCCTTCGGGATGCCGGTGCGTTCCTTCTGCTGGCGCTCGCCGAGATTTTCCTGCCGCGCGCGCTCGTTGAAACGGTCGCGCCTGCCGTCCTTCTTCATGCCGTCCGGAAGCTCAAGCCCGTGGTCGCGCGCGAATTCCCGGGCGACGGTGCGCAGCTTGAGGCGGTCATGCGCGATCTGCACGGCCTTCATCTTGTCGGTGTCGATGCGCGACCAGACGGCGTGGCAGTGTTCGCGCGGAACGCCGTCCTTGTCGCGTTTTTCATGAAAGACGACGGCGCGCGGCTGGCCGACCAGGTTCAGGCTTCGTTCCGTGCGGTCGAGCAGCTCGATATATTGTTCGCGCGTCAGGTGTCCCTGCGCCTGGTCGGGATTGAGCGAAAGGCTGTAGAGGTTCTTCTTGCACTTCGTGCCGCGCGCCTGCGCCGTCCATTCGGCGAAGGCGCCGGAGAGATCCCGCGCGACAGAGCCGCGCAGATCGGCGATTTCGACCCGTTCATTGTCGAACGAGTTCATCAGGTGGGTGGCGAGCTGCTGTCCGCCGGCCCGTTGATTGCCTTTGAGGATCATCTTCGATCATCAGGGCAGGCCCGTTAAAACCGGGTTAACATCAAACGCCTGCTGGTATTTCGCCGCGAGTTTCCTGCGTTTTTTGCCCTCAGTAAAGGCATTTCTCCTCCTGCCGTCGTACCGCTCAGGGGCTTTCCTCTGAATGTACGCTGCCCGAAGCCATCCGGCCGGTGCAACGAACAGACCGCGCCGAGAGACCGTGCAATTCGTTGACAGTCCGGCTGTCGTCCGGGCGGACGCTTCTTCATCAAAGGCCCCGATGAGCGGGGTCTCGAACAGAAGGAGGAAATGATGAAACTGATCTCAAACCACGAGCTGCACAAGCAAAGCGAGAGCGAATTATCGGCGTTGTTCTGCGCGGTTTCGAAGGGTCTGGTCCGCACGAAGCGCGGATCGCCCGAGCGCCGGAACGCTCTGGCCTCGCTTGAGAACATCAGCCGGGCGCGGCTGACGCGGATGCGCACATGCGTACCGTGAGGGATCACGGCACGCGCTTCTCCCGGCCCCGAACGGGCCGGGAGAAGGCTTTTCCTGCGTATGCGAAGTCACGGCTCGAAGCTTGCCGCGAGTGCGCCAACCCAGTGACGGCCCAGCTCGCGGCTGCGGTAGCGAAGTTCCTGGTGAGCCACCGTGTTGAGATCGATCTCTCCGAGGCTGGACACGCGCAGCAGTTCGTCGGAGGCGTTGCGCATGATTTCGATGGCTTCGAGGTGAAGTATGTCGTCGTCATCCATGATTGTTTCCTTTCGCTGTTCGGGTTCCTCAAGACGGCGCTGACCACAGCCGGGCGGAAAAGGCGGCGTGTCACCCCTTGGGAAACGGCCTACACGGATTCTTGGAGCGGGCCGGCCGTTGACGCGGCGCCGCGCCCGGCTATGCGTCCGGTAATAATTGAGGAACCCGAAGATTGGGAAAATTCTGATTCGCAATGGGCGACGACATCGGGAAATCCGGAATATGATCTATTTACGGCCACGCTACGCGGCAACCGTATCCGGCACGCTGAATTTATGGATGAAATCCGCGGCGCGCTGCGCGTGCGCGGCGGCTGTGAAAATCGCCCGGCTGTCGCCTTTCATGACTTCGAGCCAGTGGGCAAGGTAGGCCGAATGATCCTCGCGGGCCTCAAGCGCGAGTTCAAGATCGGCACAGAGGAAAGCGGCGCCCAGTTCGGCAACGAGTTCCTCCTGCGCATAGGCGTTGCTGCCGAAGCGGTGCCCGCCGAAGTCGCGGTCAAGGCGGTTCTTGCTGCCGCTCCAATGGGTCAATTCATGCGCAAGGGTTGAATAATAACTGTCGGCGTCGCGGAAGGATTCAAACGGCGGCATCTGCACGGCATCTGTTGACAGGCTGTAATAGGCGCGGTTCCCGCCATGCGCGATCTTTGCGCCGGTGGCGTGCAGGAATTTCTCGGCGTGATCGATGCGGGCGACGGGATCGAGCGTCGGCGCGGCCTTGGCGTAATAGATTTCCGGCAAGCGCTCGATCTGTTCGACGTTGAAAACGGTGTAGCCCTTCATGTACGGAATTTCGCGCTCGACATCCTCGCCGGATTTCTCGTTATGCTCGGTGCGCGTGATCGAGTTGGCATAAACCACGAGGGAGCCTTTCTCGCCTTTACGGACGTGCGCGTCCAGCTCCAGGGCCTGACGGAACGTCATCCAGATAGGTGCCGCGAAATTCTGAACCGATGCCGACATCCAGAGCGAGAGGATGTTGATTCCCGAATAGGGCTGGCCGTTATGGCGCAGCGGGCGGGTGATGCGGCCGGCGGCGTGTTCGGCGTTCCATGGTTTGATCCACGGGCGCACGCCTTTCTCAAGATCGGCAACGATCTGGTTTGTGATACGGCTGTAAACGTCCTTGCGTTCTGTCGTGTCGTGCATTTCCTTGCTCCTTTTCCAGCATTTAAAAAACTTCATTTCCTCGTACTGGGGAGCGGGCTTCAGAGACGCACGGGCTGTCACAGGGCGGCGCGAAGCGGAGTTCATCGCAGACCCTTGACAGCGCAAAGGGCGGCTCTGGTATCGGTTCTTAAAGAAGAAATGAAGTGCTTTGGAAAAGGCTGCGGGTGTGCGGCGGCATTAGCGGACGGACGGGACTACGCAACAGCGCGGAAACGTGAGGAGAGAAACGGGCGCACTGCTGGCGGCATTAGCGTTCGCGGTCGAGGTCTTTGGCGGGCGGACTTTGCGCCGCCCGCTGACGGAACGTCTTGGAAGCTTTCTGGGCGCGGGTCAGGATCGCGGCATCCTTGCGGGCGTTCTTTAAAACCGAGCTGACGATTTTTGCGCGCTGGCGTTTTTGCACGGTACGAAGCACCGGCGCAGCGACCGCCTTGAGGGGGCTTTTGTCATTCGCGGGATTCAGCGTCTGTTCGAGCCGGGCCTGGGTGGCCTGTAATTTCTCAAGCGCCCTGCCGGTAGTGACGAAGGTTTTTTCGGCATGTGAACGGAGGTCGTTTTCCGCCTTTTCGCGCTGCTTTGGATCGGTGATTTTTTCAAGCTCGTGCCATCGGGCATCGACGGCGAGCTGCCCGGCTTCTTCCTTGGTTTTCGGAGCAGGATTACGGTGCTGGCCTTCGTCCGGAAACTTCGCGAGGGCGGGATCTGACTTTTTGCCGGGGCTGTCCATGGCGGCCTCCTGCAATACACAAGAACATTGTAAGCCCGGTTCGTTTTCGACGTTCAAATAAAGGCAAAGTGATGGGCTGTGTCAGGCTGCTGGAAGCACCGTGTCAGGAATTTGGTCATAGGCCGTCCCATTGGTTCCCCTCGCCAAGCAAACTTTGGAACGTCCGGGAGCGATTTGGGGTCAGAGAATGGAAGGCGGAGGCGGGATCATTTTCATATGCGACCGCCAAACGCCCTGGCTGCAGATGAAATCCCACACGTAGCGCCGTACTCTTCTTATTTTTAATCTTGACCTATTGATCTGTGACTTTCGTGTCGCGTCCGGTTCTCCGGCCTTTTCCGGCCATCTGTGCCTCCGATGCCGCGGCAGGAGCGGATTAAGAAGCCGGATGAGAAGGCCGAAGCACATGCGCGTGCGCTCGGAGGGTACGACCCATACTTCGATATAGCCTTCGTGTTCCAGTTGCCGCAGATAGCGTTGTACTGTGCGCCTGCACCTGCCAAGCGCTTTCATCAGGTAGGTAACGGTGATCTCGGCTTCACGGCCTTCGCGATTTTTCCTGTAGACATACTCTGTAATTTTCCGCGAGCAGGTCCGTGCGCCGTCCGACACATTGCGGTCGTTGTCTATGCGGGCGGCCATCTCGGGCACATAGGCACCTGTATCGCGCGGGCCCGGCTTGCGTGGCCTCGGCATGGCAGGCCTGTGACAGGTCCGCCGCGACCGCTCGCTGCGGGCGTGGCACGCGGGGCAGGGGGGACTGGCCACCGGCATTGTTACTGTGATGTCGGCGCGAAAGCCGTCGCGAGCGTTTCTCGCAGCAAGGCGCTGCACCATTTCTTCAGTCGATGGCGGTTGTGTGTCGATATGGAAGTGCACGGTTTTCTCCTTGGTTATGAGAAAACTCGCCTAGATTTCAGGCCGCACAAAACCGCCGCAAAAAAGGGCTTGCGTTTTTCTATGGTTCTGCCAGAGTCGGGATTGCAACATCGCTGCTCTTGCAGTTTCGGTTTTTATAAAGCCCGCCTCCTGGCGGGTTTTCTTTTTGTTACGTCATAGTTTTTCCTTCGAACATTTGTGAACACAGAAATGGCCGGATTCCGGAATCGGAGGGGCCAAGTAAAAAGTGTGTATTAAGAATCGGACAGCAGCAAGCGCGCCTCGGAAAACGAAGCGTGCCGGCACGGCCTCGTGCCGTGCGAATCAGGCTGCAAGGCTTGCGCTGCTTGGGTATGCGTATGGATGTAATCGGTGTGGACAGATGCGGACTTCTCGTTGGAGAGGGGAGAAATTCCGCCTGATTAAGGCCGCATGAAACCGCCGCAAAAACTCTTGCGTCCGCTGCCGGATTCTGCAAGAGTGGGATTCTCAGGTCGCTGCTCTTGCAGTTTCAGTCTTATGAAGGCCCGCTTCGGCGGGTTTTCTTTTTTCAGGTCATCGGAATTCCTTCAGGTTAGCGCAGAAGGGGCCCAGAATCGTAACGGCCCAAACCGAGTCTGCCCGAATATCCTTCACCCGGCAAGCGCGATGCAACTTGCAAATGCTTTTTATGATTTATACAACTATGACCAGAGAATCTGTCGCATCGGTCTCTGCCTGATGGGCATGCGTGGCGGCCTCCGCCACGATCTGTCCCGACGCCATGTGATTCGCCTGCTTGAACCACTGCAGCAGCTCCCGCAGTGTCCAGATAGATTTTTCAGTTTCATGCGTTCTCACGTCCGCCAGGCGGTGATACGGAATCGTCGGCCAGCTGTGATGCTCCCAGTGCAGCCATGAATTATGCGGTGCCAGAAGCGCCGCTTCCCAGAAATCCAGGTGCAGGCGATGAGTTTCAGGGGTTCCCTGATGCTCCAGCCACAGTCTGAGACGAAAAGACATCATGAACGTCGTAACCAGACCGGCATACCAAAGCAATCCGGCCCACCACAGTCCCGAGACGGCGAGCAAAGTAACCGCTAAGAAGTGGAACGATAACAGGGGGAGATATTCGGACGGCCTGTCTGGTTTCGAATACTTCAGAATGATGACGTAATCAGGCAGGCTGCCGCCCACAATATCAAGCGCCGCGTACTTCAGGATTCGGGAGGGCTTTGCGGGCAGGTCCCACTGCGGACTGCGGGACCGCTTGTGCCCCAGTTCGGGATCGTGTTCCGTCCCGGCATGCTTGTGATGTTTGAAGTGCAAGGCGCGGTAGCCGCTGACCGTCAATCCGATAGGCCAGAAAGCAAACAAATTCGTTAGAAAATCGTTCAGCTTCCTGTCGTGCGACAGGGTGAAATGCGTGCCGTCGTGCCCGAGGATCGCCAGCGCGTGCTGGCGATTTCCGATGATCAGAAGCGCCAGAAGCCATGTAACCGGGTTGGAAAACAGATGAACAAGGCCAAGAGCGCCGAGAATGACAGTCCAGTCGAGAACGGCATCTTTCAGCCAGGGCGATGCTGTGCGCCGGGAAAGCTCCTGCAGGATTTTCGTATCGAGTGATGGTCTGGCGTGAGGTTGCATAGCGGGATCTCCGTCAGTTTGTGGGCGATTAGTAATTCAACTGACGGAAACACTAGAGAGAAACACTATGCCGGGAACCCTACCAACTTTCGTAGGGTCAATTCTCGTCATGAACCGGTTAATTTGCGAGCGCGGCCACAACCATTAACGCGGAGGAACACTATGGCAAAAGTTCAAAAGGTCAATGCTGACGAGAATATTGGCGTGATAAACGAGATATTGGAGCGGGACGGCTGCATCATTATCGAGAATGCCCTTGATACAGAGCAACTGGACAGGCTGAAGCAAGAGCTTCGTCCGCATTTTGAAGAGACGCCGAACTGTACCGGCGATTTCTACGGTCACGCGACCAAGCGCGTGAGTTCCCTGATCGCGAAATCAGAACTTTGCCAGCACATGGCCATCGATCCAGTCGTCCTTGCGGCGATGGATAAATTTCTCCTGCGCGGCTGCGGTCAATACAGCTCAATCTCACGCAGGCGATCCAGATCGGACCGGGCGAGCCGCAGCAGATCATGCATCCCGACGATCCGCTCTTCCCTTACGTCCATCCGGGCTATGAGGCGATGATCAACTGCATGTGGGCCGTTGATGAGTTCACCGCCGAAAACGGCGCGACCAATGTCGTTCCCGGCAGCCACAAGTGGGAGAGGGTCGGACTGATTCCCGAACGCGTGCCGCAACCCGATGAAATCACGCAAGGAATCATGCCGGCGGGATCGGTGCTGATTTATTTCGGCTCGCTGCTGCATTGCGGCGGCGCAAACCGAACCACCAAGCCGCGCACCGGCGTCGTCCTGAGCTATTGCCAGGGCTGGCTGCGCCAGTCAGAAAACCAGTATCTCGCCGTGCCACCCGCCATCGCGAAGACGTTGCCCGAAAGACTGCAGCGCCTGTTGGGATATTTCGTTCACGAGCCCAATCTCGGGCAGATCGAGGGACGCGATCCGATTGAGCTGTTGCAGGGGAAAAATATTGTCAATGCCGGGTTTGAGGAATTTCTGCCGGCAGAGCTGCAGCCCTCGCTCGATCAGCACAAGGCGCGACTCAAAGAAGCTGCATAGCCAGCCTCGGTGCGGCGAGCAAATGCGATCCTGCGGGCTGATTCGTACATACAGTCCCCCGCAGGACCGTTTCGCACCGCCAAGCAACCGCTCTTCCGAGCAAAGAAGGTTTGTAGCTACGCCATGATTTTACTGGAGCGCTCCAACGTTACGGATTTGATGGCCCTCATTCCCGCGGTGAAGAAGGACCTGAAGTGCTGGGGCTTCCTGGACATCGCCCTGACAGCAGGAAGTAACCACAACGTGATGTCGATCGCGCGGAAGATCGAAAAGGCATTGGGCGCCCGGGAGGGAGCGATATTCGTCCACGACAAGGGGCACGTCCTGTCGTTTGTAAAGCATTCGCTCTTTGCCGAGGATTGCCTTGAGACGATCTGCGCGGCGGTCGTGAAGTGCCTTCCTGAATATAGCTGCGATGTTGTGTCTTCCGGGATGACGGTCGAAGGATTGCGAAATATAGAAATCCGCCTCTCGAAGGCTGCGGACAATGAGGGGCCGTATTCCTCGCGGTCGATCATGTATCAACACCGCGTCGAGCGTCGGGAAAACGTCATCATGCTGGTCGACCGGGATCAGCATCTGGTCCGTATTCTGCAAGTCTCCCTCGAACAGTTCGGGAAGTGCGTTACCGTGCATGACCCGGGTTTACTGCTGGACACGTACCTGGATTACGTGCCGGACATCGTGTTTCTGGACATCGACCTGCGACCGCACTCGGGTCTCGAGATCCTGGACCTTCTTACGAAATACGACAAGGACGCCTATGTTGTCATGCTGACGCGGGCGAGGACGGCGGACTCCGTCCTCGCCGCGAAGGCCAAGGGTGCAAAGAGCTTCGTCGGAAAGCCCTTTGAACTAACGCGGCTCACAGCTGAAATCCGTGCCTGCCCGACGATAAAACAGAATGTTGTGTAATCCCGCAGGGGATTGAGCGAGGTTAAGTTCGACAAGACATAACGTGCAAGATGCCCGAATTATTGGCCGGACAGTATAAAGCTGGCCGATTTGAACCGGCGTGATACAACCTGTGGAATGGTCAAACTTTGAATGGCTAGGGCGCGAGAGGGTCATGGCGATTCTGTTTGAGGAATACGTAGAGAAGGCCAACAAGGCCCGGTCCGTTGACGAACTTCTCCAGGTTTTTCTGGAGACCGTCGAGCAGCATGGCTACGACAAGATGATTTTCTGTCTGCTGTCTGACCACAAGCAGATCGGGCTTGCGGCCGGCGTCGGCCATCTGCGGAATTATCCCGCCGACTGGATGAAATATTACTTTGAACAGGGCTTCGATCAACTCGATCCCGTTATCAGCTACTGCTATCAGAAAATGGGCACCTTCACATGGCAGGAGATGTCCGAACGGCTTGAGCTGACGCGCAAGCAGAAATTGTGTCTGAGTCTCGGCACCGAAGCGGGCCTGCATAACGGCATCTGCACGCCGCTGTGGGGTCCACACAGATTCGCCGGTATCGGCCTGGCGACGACCGAAAAGAAGGACGCCTGCCATGCGGATATCGATATGATCACGGCCTACTGCAACCATTTCTATATCGCTTTCCAGAGGCTTCATGCCCCGCCTCAAAATAGCAGCGATCCGGTTGCCAATATCTACCTGACCTCCCGGGAGAAAGAGGTTTTGACGATGATCGCCGAAGGTAAGTCGGACTCGGTTATCGCCGTTCTGCTGAAACTTACGCCGTCCGGCGTGAATTTCCACATGAGGAATATTTATAAGAAGTTGCAGACGAACAGCCGCACATATGCGACCTCGAAGGCCATCGAACTCGGCCTTATACATCCTCTTCTTAATCCGTATATCCGCACATAAACCCTACCAGGGTTGGTAGGGTCAACCGAACCTCGAAGCATGCTTTCCTTGTCCTGAAGAAACGCGGGGGAGGAGAGATGATTGAATTCGTCACCGTCGAAAACGTGAATCAGTTTCCGGGAAATGCTCTGGCCGCGCAGCACCGGCTGCGCTACCGGAGCATCATCGAGAGGCAGCAATGGGACGTTCCGAACTACGGCGAGATGGAATTCGACCAGTACGACAACCCGGCTGCAAAATATCTCGTCTACAGGGATCACAACTATACGGCGCGCGGCGTGTCGCGCTTTTATCCGACAACACGTCCCTACATGCTGGAGCAACTGTTTTCGCACTTTGTAACGGACAGACCCATGCCGAAGAATCTCCGGGTGTGGGAAGGCTCGCGCTTCTGCATCGATCAGACATTGCCGTCCGAAACCAGAAAGCGGATCGCGCGTGAGATCGTTGTCGGGTATCTGGAGGCCGGCCTGCGATATGGCATCGAGGGCATTGTTGGGCTGATGTACCCCGCTTACTGGCGCAGCCTTTTCACGAGCGCCGGGTGGGATATCGAATTCATGGGAGAAACAACGCTTCTCGACGACGGGAACAAAGCCCGTGCCGCGTGGCTGCCTGTCAGCGACAGCATTCTTGCCGTGGTCCGCAAGACCACGGGGATTCATGAAACGGTTGTAAATTTCGGAGATGTTGATGTTAAAGCTCTTGCGGCGTGAACGGCGAAAGCAGGACCTGAGTTCTCTGGTCAGCAGCAGGAATGCGGTGCGGTTCCTGTACGAGGAATCGCTCGCCAATGGCAACGACGATATAACGCTGATCCTTGAGGAAGCATTGGTCTGCGGCGATGAACTTATCGCCGGCAAACAGGAAATTTCATACAGATCGAAAGATGCGTTGCATTACCTGTATTTCCTGCGAGCCATACTGGGTCTGCAACCGGACAAGATAGGCCATCTGGTCAAGCTGCTGGAGTGGCTGAAAATCATTCCCTGCCGCAGCGAAGGGCCGACCGAATAACGCCGTGTCACTCAGCACTTCATCTCGGCCATGCGCTTGACCATAGCGAGAAGCGTGGCGCGCAAGGGCCGGTCCTTGATCGTTCCCCACGCGTCGATGAGCGTACGGAATTCCTTCGCGCCGAACTGTTCGGCAATCGTCTGAAACTCTGCATCCCGCTCGGACGGCGCGATGAGTTGCAACAGTGGCACTTCAAGATACGCCGCTAGGCTGACGAGGCGATGGAGCGGGATTCCATTCTTCCCGTTTTCATATTTCTGGACCTGCTGGAAAGTCACGTCCAGATACTCGGCGATTTCGCTTTGGCTCTTGCCGGCGGCGCTGCGGGCAACGCGGAGATTGCGCCCCAGTTCGCGGTAGAAAGGTCCTTCGGGCATACGTTTGGAAGTTCGGGGCATGGGACTACTCGTCGAGGTCAAAGGCCTGAACGATTTAAAAGCAGCGATGGGGGCTGGTCAATCTTGAAAATACAAAGTAATGATCGGTTATGAGAAAGCCCTGCCGCAGTCGGGAGGGACCGCAGTGGGGAGAGCGATGGCCAGGAGCACAGAATCAGGCAAGAAATCCCGGGCGGATCGCTACGCGATCGACGGCAATGTCCGTGTCGACGGCCACAGAACATCGGTCCGGCTGGAACCGGAGATGTGGGCGGCGCTCAAGGAAGTGGCCAACTATGAAGATTGCAGCGTTAACGAGCTTGCGAGCCGCATCAATCGCCGGAAGAAACCCGGCCAGAATTTCACATCGGCTATCCGGGTCTACCTCATGCTGTATTACCGCAAGGCGAGGAAATGAGTTGGACCATTGCCCGCAGGTGATGTGGACGGAGAGGGTGACGAGCGTTCTATGCTGCCCCCAGCAGTAGGTCGAACAGGTTTCCCTGCGCCTTGACGGGGAGGGTGAATTCGCAGCAGGCGATTTCGGTTGTCGTGTTGACTTGCTTCCAGCCGTCCTGATGGACGGTGGTATCGATGCCGCAACCCGCTTCAATGTCGATGCCGGTGTCAGCGAAGAAGTTCTCGAACTTGGCGTTAGCGACGCGCTGATAATATTGCGCGCCGGAATAGCGGAACGGCGTTGAATTTTGCGGGAGTATGAATACGCCATAGCTGCCAAGGTGTGCGGCGATGTCGACGATCTTCAGCTCGAATTCAGGGCCGGTGTATCGGGGGGCCTTGCGGCTGGTTATCAGTCGCCCGAAGGGTGGGTTGGCGATGACGGTGCTGAAATCGCGGGAAAGGTCCTGCCAGACATCGAACACATCGGCACAGATCCACCTCGCCTCGGGCAGTAGTTTCTCGCCGATGCGGACATATTCCGGATTGATCTCGACGCAGGTGATGTCGGGCATCTGGTCGTGATACCGGAAATGCCGGTAACAGAACGCCAGGATGCCGATGCCGGCGCAGAGGTCGAGAATTTTCGGGCCATGAACTTCGATCTTGAAGTCATTGGCTAGGTTCATCGGCGTGAAAAAGGCACCTGAGCGAGAGCTGTCATGCTCAGCGCCTTCGTGCCAGTTTTCATAGACGAAGATTTTGTCGTCGAGGCTGAGTTCGGGCTTCCCCAGCAGGGCCTGCGCGGCCTGGTGATTCTTCGACCGCAGTTTCGTGAGTTTTGCCATTTTGATTTCCCTTTCGTGGTTTGTCACTACGCGAGGGAGAGGGCAGGGGCTCCAGGCGGCCTGTCACCGTAGGGGAAACGGCCAACACGGGACGACCGAAGGGAGGAACGGAGCGGGCAGCGCCGTTGACTAAGCCGGCGGCCCCGGCACCATGAGCGTGTGAAAGTGACAAGACCACGGAAAAGAAAAATGGCATCAGTCAATCGCGGCGCAGCGTTCTGGGCCGAACATCCGTGCTGCTCAGGGCAGGAGAGGGGCTTGCGATTGGTCAGAGCGGATCGTCCTGGGGATGGGAGAGGGTTGCGAAGAGGGGAAGCTCCGGAAGTGGTTCTGTTCTGGTCCTGGTCATACTGACCGCACTTCCGTCGGCGAAGGCAGCATAGAATTCAACGCAGTCCACGCGCGTGAGGACGACGGTGGCGCCGTAGATGCCGTGGCCCTCCGGGTGGCCGTTCCTCAGTTCGACTCTGCCAAGATGGCCGAGATATTTGTCGGCATGTTTCTTTATCGCTGATCTGCTCATTGTTGCCCCCGCGCTTCTCGAATCAGCGTTTCGAACCGAGCAAGCTCGGTGACGGCATCGCCGTAGATGATTTCGATGTCGCGGGATTCAAGGAACGTGACGGGCAATCCGTCTTCGTAATGCAGCGTGTCGCTGATGCGATCGAGCAATACGAATGCATCTTCGAGAGCCTTGAGCAGCTCGGGCGCGTGGACGATCAGGCGGGCATTCGCTTGAGCCACGCCTTTATCGCGTTTGCCTCGACAATCAACAGTAACAATGTCCTCGACGCTTCCGTTGTCGATCTTGAAGCCTACGAGTCTCTCCTCACCGACATGTCCGTTTGCATGGAAAGATGAGGCTCTTAGCGGTTGCATTTTCCAAGGCCCAGGCGTATGCGTCGGCGATGATTTGTTTTGCGGGGCGGTCATGCTTGCCCCCGTGCGGTTTTCAGGATAGCTTCGAGCTTGGGGAGAAGCTGATAGCTGCTCAGTGTGCGTTGGGGATGCTCGGGGTTCGTGATGCCGGTGTCGAAACTCCGGACCTTGTTCATCGCGCGGATGGCGAGATCGAGCGCTTGCGCGAGGTGGTGCGCGGAATCCTGAAGGCTGTCATCGGGGCTCAGGTAAACATCCTCGGCGATGATGCCCTCAGGCCCTTCAATGTGGACGATGCGGCGGCACCGGCTGTTGTTGTACTCCGGGTCCTTGGTGTAGTTGCTCAAGGCTTCGGGCGTGATCGCCTTGGCCCGTTCGATGGCGACGGTGTCGTCGGCCACCTCGAATTCGCGGGTGCCGTAGTGAGGCACATCCTCGGCGTAAAGCACGGTGTAGGTTTTCATGTACGTTCTCCTCATTTGGGTTTCGTCAATGCGCGCCTCTGGCCGGGCGCGGAAGCCGCGGCGGTCACCCCGGATCTGACCCGGGGGAAACGGCCAACACGGACTCGTGGAGCGGGCCGGCCGTTGACCGCGCGGCGGCGTCCGGCATTGTGCATTGAAGCTGACGAAACCGTGAGGAGACCGGGACGTGGGAAACGAATAACGGGAAGACGATCCGGGTCGCGCGGATAACGTGACACCGATCTTGCGCGAAAGCCCGCGCCGGCAGCACCGGCGCGGGCCTGTGGGATCAGTGCTCGCTCGGCAGGTAGATCACGTTGTTGGCGAACCACAGCGTGATCTCGTCGAGCGTGAAGTCGCTGAATTCAATGTGCTGCGTGTAGACGATATTATCGTTGCCGTCTTCGCAGACCAGCACTGCCGTCCGGTCGGGACGGACGGTGAGTTTCCAGACCTGGAACGGCTCGGCAGCGACACTTTTCTCGAAACGTTGGCAGATGGCAATCGTATCGAGCAGCCAATAAGCACCGCCTGCGTCGGCGACATATTTCGCGCCGTCGGTAAACAGGACGTTCGGGTTGATACCGTGCCGATACCAGTTCTCGCTGCCGGTGAACTGCGCGAGATCGTGCCTGCTGAGAGTTTTCGTCGTCATGGTGTTTTCCTCTTTTCTTGATGTGACCCCCGTGGCGGGGGCGAGAGAGGCAAGAGAAACAGCCGTAGGGAAGGCGCAGCGTCAGAGGCGAACGTGGAATAAATGAGGGGTGGCCCGGAGGGAGGCTCGTTTATGCCGCGAAAGTGCCTTGACGCCAGCCTGCGGCTGTTATCTTGTCCGCACCCCGCCATTGCTCGGGGCCACAGGAAAGAGGCACACATACGACATGGGCGGTCAGCCATTGATATACGGTCACCGCCCGAGTTTCAGAACTACCACATCTTTAATAATCCCCACTTTGCGCGGAGTTTTGTGCACATATCATGACCCGATCTCCCTGGCTTCGAGTTGTTCTTCGAGTCGCTGGGCGCGGCCCATCCATGATTCGGGACGGATCGCTTTGACCCAGTCGGCGAAGGACGGAATAAAACCGAGGTCTTCGCGGACATGCTGCTCGCCGATCCATCTGACCGGGATTTTCCTGCCCGTGGAGATCGTGATCGTGGTGCCGAAGATCGTCTCGGCCATGAAGATACCCTCGGCATGGTGGCGCAACGCGCGGTGCCGGAAGTCAGCGATGATCTTTTTCGACTCGTCGAACCAGTCGTGGATGCGCTGGTAATCCTCGACCGTGCCGCCCCATTTGTTCACGCTGGAGAGCGAATGATGATACGGATGTGCCATGATCGCCTCCATCAAAAGGTGTGAGAGTCGGACCACGTGTCCGTATATCGTCCGTTGAAATCGAGTGTGATCTTGCGTTCCGCAACATCGAAGGTGAATTCGCCATAGGCGCCGTCGTTGTTTTCCCAGCCGGCATGCGTTTGTTCAAGGCAGCCGTAGCAAAGGTCCTCGATGGCTTCGCCGAGAAGGGATTCGCGGTCGGCCATCTTGGGCTGGCCCCACGATGTGACGCGGAGACTAACCTTGGTGGCGGGAAATTC
Organism: uncultured Acidobacteriota bacterium; assembly: GCA_963718485.1. Taxonomy (GTDB): domain Bacteria; phylum Acidobacteriota; class Terriglobia; order Acidiferrales; family UBA7541; genus Palsa-295. Next base: position 76,882 of record CAVQZU010000063.1, on the reverse strand, counting down.
TGTTTCCTGCTCTCCGGCATAGGCGGTGACGTCGTCAATCTGACCGCTGTCGCCGCAACCGTCAAACGTAACGACGATCTTGGTGATTCCAGTAGATGACAGGGCGTCGAAGATGGCGGTCTTGTTGAATGCGTTTGCTTCGGCAACGGCTTGTTGATGCCGTGCGTATGCGGCGATGAAGTCACTCACGATGTAGCTCCTTTGTTTGGGTTGTCCTGAACATGGGAATCGAACAGCCGGGCGCATAGCCTGCGCGTGTCACAAGATTCTCTGGTTCCCGGAAGGTCCGGAACGGAAACCGGGAACGAAAGAATCTCTGAGCATTGACACGAAAGGCGCGGCCGGCAGAGTCCCAGGATTGTTGAGGGCAGCCGAATAGGGCGGCGACCAGAGTTGGCGATTCCATCAATCCATGGCCAGGAATTAAGACATTGAACGGAAATGACGAATGCTGCAGGTTGGTCGAGGGGTACGAGGCGCAATCTTCGCGGTGTGCGGGGCTGCACTTTGTGCAAACAACCAGCCCTGAAACCGGACTCGGCCCGAATGTCGGGACGAAGAAATTCAGGCGGAACAAGTCATTCAACGCGGCGATCTGCGCTGCCTTGTCCTCGCTCATGAATTGCCTCCGCTGAGTTCGGCGCGGAAATGAGTCTCCGCAATGCCATTGCACTCGTCAAAATCGATGCGCCGCGCGGCGCAGAAATGACGCAGATCAGCGAGCAGATCGATGACGGCTTCGTCGCAGACGGCGGGGGCGTCGCCGCGCGCCTGTGAGGCGGAGCTGAGAGCGAAGCGTGCGGTAGCTATACGGTGGGCATGCGGCAGGCTGCCCGGCGGAAAGTAAGGTTTCATGTTTTTTCCCTTTCGTGGTTGGAGTCAGTACGCGAAGAGGAACAGCCGCCCGGACAAGCCGGGAGGTCACCGGAGGGGAATGGCTTACACGGGAGCGAAGCGAATGGAGCGGGCCGGCCATTGACCTGCCGGCGCGGGCGGCTAGAAGAGCGTCAAGACTGACGTGACCACGAAAGATGAAACCGGCAATCTTCGCGGTGTGCGGGGCTGCACTTCCGCACCGTGCGGATCGGTGGACGGGCTTCGATTGCCGGACTGTTGGCAGATTCACGCGATGGCCCGCCGCGGTGACGGGCCATCTGGCGAAACAGCTTAGGCGGCTTCGTTGTTTTCCGGAATGTCGGTGTTGCGGGACCGCAGTAACTCCGGCAGCCAACCGCTGCCTGCGATTTCGCGCTGTGCGAGAGTCGCAAGTTCGGATTTCTTCATGCCGTGCCAGGCCGGGGCGGGGGGCGTACCCTTGGCTTCCTGCAATGCCTGAATGATTCCGGCCTTGCTGATGCGGCTGAAATAATTCCCGGCATCCGGCGTGAACCACGCCTTCATGTCCAAGGCAACGGATTGCGCCAGCACATCAGCATGTACGAGACGGTCGCAATCGGGCCGGTCGGTCTTGTGCCGAACCGCGTTGACCGAACAGGCGGCACAGAACGCGAGAAGTTCCAGCAAGATGTCGCGATGCTGTTCAAGGCACCATGCCCAGAATGTCTCGGGATCGCCAGGAATGCGTTCGCCCCAGTTCTCGCGCAGGCGTTCGATTTCGGCGAAGGCTTTGGAACCTTCGGCCTTGTCGATAAAACCGGACGACGCGTCGAGTTCAAGACAGCTTCCGCCGTGTGAGCGACCGTGGAACAACTCGCCCGCGAGTTGGTGGACAACGGCTGCGAGAGCAACGTCGGGCGAATTTGCGAGAGTAGCCGCGAGAGCTGCTGATCGGTGTGTCGTAAGGGTCTCGGTAAGCGACGCGGGAAGGCTGAAAGCCGGTTCGGTTTCACCGGCGGTTTCAGCGTCGCCTGATGATTCCGGTTTCGCGGATTTCTTCGGCATATCACCGGGACGGACAAGGCCACGGTGGATATCGGCCTTGCCGTCAGAGCCGATGCTGACAACGGCTCCGGCGAAGGCAAGGACTTCCGGCGTGTAAACGCGTTCGCGGTCTTCGAGTGCGTCGATGCGTTCGCAGACTTCCGTAAAACGCGGATTTTCATCGTCGGAATCGGAATCCTGTTCGAGCATGGCCTCGTATTCGCGCTTGAGCGCTTCAAGTTCGGCTTCCTCGGGAGCGGGCAGGGGCACCGGCTCGGGATGGCGCCGCTGGAACTGCGAGCGGCCTTCGTAGTCGAAGTGCGGATGGATTTCGACCCATTTCCAGCCCTCGGCGCGAACGGCTTTCGCGGATTTTTCCAGCTTCTTGGCAGCGAGATCATCGAGAAGCTCCGGATTGAGGATGAACACGCCGTCCTCGTCGTCCCGGCTGAACAGATCGCGTCGTACGATGCCGCCGGCCTTTTCGTAAGCCTTGAGGGTGACAAATTTCACGCGCTTGTCGGTGGCGGAGATTTCATCCTCGGTCAGGGCGCCGCGGATGTCGGAAGGGTCGTCGTTGTACTCGGACAGGTTTTCGAGCACGTGCTCCTGCGCGGCGTGGTCGTCGCTGACGGCGAAAGCCATGACATGCTGCAGAGAGATGTCGCCCTGACGGTACGTTTTGAGAATCAGCGGGCTGACATTGGCGAGTTTCAGCCGCTTGGCGACAACCGTTTCGGTAACGCCGAACCTTGCGGCGATATCGGCTGCGGGCAAGCCCTTGTCGGCAAGGTCGCGGAACGCCTCGAACTCGTCGGCCGGATGCATCGCCTCGCGCATGACGTTTTCGGCGAGACTGATTTCCGACGCATCCGTGTCACCGTCGATGACTTGGCACGGGACGGGCATGTCGGCTTCGATCCTGCCGTCTTTCGCGAGAGTTTCGAGGGCCATCAGGCGGCGCCTGCCGGCGACGACGGCATGTTTGCCGCGCGCTGCCTTGCGCACGACGAGTGATTGCAGGAGGCCGTGGGCGGCGATGGATGCGGCAAGTTCGTCGATTCCCGCATCGCTTGCGGTCTTCCGAACATTGCCTTCCCAGGCGGTCAGCTTGTTCAGGGCGATAGAGGTCGTGTCAGTCATGGTCTTCTCCTTTGCTAGGTTTTTTCCAAACGCGGAAAAGACAGCCGGGAGCATGAGGCGCGCGGTCACCGCGAGGGGAACGGCCAACACGGGAGCGAAAGCGAACGGAGCGGGCGGGCCGTTGACCGGGCGCCGCGCCCGGCTCAACTGCGTCCACACTGGAAAAAACCGCAGAGGCGAGAGCTGGCAGGGACGGCGCGATAATGACCCGACTGTAAACCGAGTTGCGATTGAGAAAGGTTCTTGATCGGCCAGAATTACAGCGGGCGTAGGGCGGTGTCAGTCCAGGAAGATTTCGTCCGGAGCCTTCATCCCAAACAGGGTTTTGCCTCGCTTGTCGTTCCAGCTCTGTATTGTCGCGCGAAGCAGATCATTGAAGCTGCTGCCATATCTTTCGATAAGAGAAGTGCGGCCCATGCCAGTGACATCGCTGTCCTTGAAGCGGCCGTCGACGATGGCGGCGAGCAGTACGCCATATCGCCATAAATCGGTTTCGATCTTTGCATCGCCCATCAGTTTCGCCCAGTGTTTTGCCCAGAGATGTCGGTCCATCGCATATTTTGCCGCCTTATACGCCTCAGACAAAAATCCGCAGGACCCTTTCAGGTTGTCGATGGTTTCAAGCGCCCAGTCGCTCTCTTCGGAAAGCCCCGCCACCATGACCGCTCTCGCGACGTGAGACGGTTCCGGCCGGCTGCGCCGATCGATTACATATTCTCGGAGCGCTTCCTGTTTTCCGGCGCGGAACGCGGCCAGGACCTCGGCCGCGATTTCGTGGTCACTGCGCGCTTTGCCGAGGCGCTCGAACCTGAGCTTTTTCAATTCCTCGCTGTCGCCTCCGCCCCAGACCGAGATTGCATCCAGGCTTAGACCTGCCCTGCCGAAGGTGACCCGCACATAAGGCGAGCTGGTCTTCAGCCTTTCAAGCAAGGCAACTCCGGACACCGGATCATCGGTGGAAATAACTTGCGCTACGACCAATGCGACGTTGTGAACCCTGCTGAGGGCGTCGGGTTCCATGTCGATGAATCGTTTGCACCATGCCCGGACAATTGACGGGCTAACCTTGGCAATTTCTGACACAAGATCAGAAGTAACGGACTGAACGATAAGTTCCGCTCCCGCCTGCGTTAGCTCCCTTTCAAATCTTTCGACAGCCTCCCGGTTTCGCTGGTGACGTTCATACCAGGCATCACCGGTTTCAGAGAGCCGCTTAAAAGCGTCTACGGGATTTTCCTGTTCATTGGGTTTGTCCCTCACATGGAGGACGGAAAGCTGCTGCCCTCCGTCCATGCGTTCTTCGATATCGGGAAGGTTGGCGTTGACAATGTGGCCGGCGGCCCTTGTTATGGCCGAATCGATGCGGCCTGCGACGGAGGCAACTGATCCCTGGCCCAGCTTTTGTACAAGGCTCAAATAAGAGCTTAATGAAATCCTCTCAAGACACGCTTCGACCGAAAGAAGACCTTGTTCCGCCGCGAGAATCAGGACCTCGGAGCCGTACGAGATCTCGAACCTGTCAGACGCATTATCGAGTTTTGCCGCTGTCCAGCCGCTCGCGGCGACCGTATTTAGCAACGTCTTGTCCTTGAGGTGGCATATTAACCCGAGGGCCGAGAGCCGTACGTACTCGTTCGTTGAAGTTGTAAGCTGGCCGACAATCGCTTTTGATGTGTCGCTGAGCGATGTCTGGGTGTGCTGCGCAAACACCAGCACTCTGAATTGATTGACCTCGTCGGCGTCACGATACGCCTTATCGAACGCCGCCTCGTATTTGAGCGGGTCGCTTGCTTGCATCAAATCGGCGAGATCGACCAGGACATTGTCAATCTTGGGATGGGCGACGAGCGCATCCAGTTGTTCATTTCCCGTCATGTGCGGAAATGCGATCAACAATCCGTACTGTGCCGCAACCCACAGCTCGTGATGCTTGTCACCTTGCGCCCTGGCTTCTGTCGCAACCTGCGAGGCCTTTTCCACGAATTTCACCGCTGTTGCAGCGTCCAAAGCGGATGTGTGGTTTTCCAGCAGGAATGCGGCTAACCGAAACTCGGCGCTATTACGGGTGAGGGCGTCGGCAGCGAACCTTCTCAGGGTGCCAATCGCGGCATCCGGCTCGAACCGGGCGAGCCCCGCCCTTGCCGTCTCAAAGAAGTGATCTTCCTGTCCCTGTCCCAGGTTCTTCCTTAGTTGGGAGACGTTGATGGCGGAATATGCGTTCGCGGTTACGGCAATATTATCCGGCCGCGACGAGTTGGGATCGCAGGGATCGGTGGCGCAATAGTTTTCGACCAATCGCCAGCTGGGAAATTTTTCCCTGTCTTTCGTCAGTATTTCGACCAAAGCTTCGGCTTGCTGGGCATCCGCGGAAGCGCCGGTTGCGCGGAGAAGGTAGGCCAGAGCCCACTGGCCCGTCTGTGAAACCGTGTCACCCCTGAGAATTCCCGCAGCCTTCAGAATCGCGGCGCGCGTGTCAGCCCAATCGACGCGGTTGAACTGAACGAGATCGTCAAATTCATCGTGCGGGCTGCTGAATCCGCCGTTAAAGGAAGCGGCAAAACACCAGTTTCGAAGGGACTCAGCGAAGGGCGCCAAGGGTATTCCGGCAAGAAATCGAAAGGCGATTTTGTTCAAACGCGAATGATCGCCGCGTTCTTCCAACACCAGAGATTTCAGGAGATCGCTTTCCGGAGCGCTGAATGCAGCCAGTTTGGCATCCAGTTTGTCCTTTTTTCCTTTGAACTCTGCGGCTCGTTCCTCCGGGCCGGCGCCGGGACGCGGCCTCATCATGAGACGCCCGGGCGCTTGGGAACACATGCTCAGCCAGCGATGGACGTAAGTCGCAATGGCCTGAGAGCAACTGCTGTCGTGCCGGTTTTCAAGAAGCGCTTGCGTAAGCCAGGACAGGTTCGAGGAGACGCTGTCAGCCAGCGCAGAATTTTCCAGGGCCAGCAGGAATGGTGACGGCGCCCGGCGGGCGAGCGCGCGAAACTCCTGATAGCGCCCCGTGTCGAGGTTCTGCAGCCCGATGAATGCCTTCACAAACGAGGCCACGACTTCATCGGGAGTGTCGTCGTCCAGCACGGCCGCCAATAACGCGGAAATCAGGACATCGGCGGTTTTGTCGAGCGCCGCGATGGGGTCCAGAATTTTTGACAGTTCATCTTCTATGTTCAGCCGGTTGCGAAGGGCGCGTTTGGCGGTGCTGACCAGCGAAAGGCCCAGCGCAAGGGTAGGCCGTCCTCCTTAAGCGAATACCGCGTGGGATCGTCATGGAGAGGCTCGAAGAACCGGCCCGCAGATGTGAGAACGAATTGATCGGCAAGCGAATGACCTGACTGGACGGCTGTCATCCCGCGCGGCGGGTCAAAAACGGTGAGGTCGGCGGTCTGCGTCTGCTTCAGCCGTTGCACGATCATATCGGCGTGGTCACACACATCGCGAACAAATTGGCGCGGCGATACGGGGTCGGACGCCGGAGACGCGCCTGAACGGATATGCTCGAACAAGAGCCTGCTGACACTCAGTTCGTCAAACTGCTCGATTTGGGAGTTTTTCAGAAGTTCGGCGGCAACGGCAAATATCCGTGGATTCCTCAAGGATCTGACGACTGCGGCGTTCAATTTGGATATCGCCGTGCCGCGTGCAGTCAGCAGCGTCTCCAGTTCGTCCGTAGTCCATTCAGGAATCTGGAATGGGACAAACTGGTTTAGCAGTCGATTTTTCAGGTTGTCGCGATAGAAAAACTCTCTGCAACTGAAAACAAGCTTTCCGCCAAGGCCGCTCAGAACCTCGCCGAGTGAATCGATAAATTTCACCCACGCGATGCTTTCCCGCTGATTGACGCCATCGAGGAAAACGACAAGACGCGGCCGGTCAGGCTTTTTTAAGCGCTTCCACCGGTCGAGATGTTTCTTCCAGCGTCTCTTTGAGATGTCTGTCGCATTGTCGCCTGTCTGGAGAATCAGCTTCGAGATCAGAAGCTCCTCCAGACTCTCGTAAGAAAAAGGGGTTCTTATATCGTCCGGGACCAGCACCACCGTGAGGGGCTTTATCGGTTGCTGCATCCATGCTTGCGCAAACAGCCATGACTTGCCGTTGCCGTCAGCGCCAAGCGCCGCGACTATAGCGTCGTCGGGTTTACCGAAAACGGCGTTCGAAAGACGGTGCCGCAAGTCTTTTTGTCCAGGACGCTTGTGACGGACATATCGCCGGGAGCCAAGGGCTGCCCGAATACCGCCCGCGCACGTTTCGCGCTCCCGAATGCCGTTGCCAGCCATTCCTCATTTTCCTTGAGCGCATAAGCGGGCCCGAGGCTTGGTTGCTCAAATACGTTGTTGCAGGCTCCTGCGTGCGGTCGGCGAATTGCGGGTGTTGCCGTACCTCGTCGAGCTTATCCAGAATTTTCTGTTCACTGCCGCCGGTTTTGCCGGCGATGAACTTCGCTGTCACCGCCGGTGCCATCGCCAGAATTGTGGCCAGCGTCGGCAATCCTACAGGCGACCAGTCGGCGATAAGAATTGCGACTTCGAGCCTCTTGCCCAACGTATTCGCGGTGTTGGCAACTTGTGTTGGAACGGTGCCTGTCGATCCCACAATCCAGAGGTCGGCCGCGCCGTCGTCGTCAGCGGCTATCTCGGCAATTTTGCTGAGGATTTCATTTTTGGGAACCTTCTCGTCGTAAAGTTTTCCTTCAAAGCTGATTGATCCGTCGTTCAGGACAGACTGGCCATCCTTGCCACGTTGAGAGCCCGAGTTGGCCAATCCAAAGCTGGTCTTCGTGATCTCCGTAAGTACGGCGGCCATCAGTCCCTCGAAACCGTCCGGCCCTGTCGGTTCAAGCTTTCGGACGAGATCGCGCAAGTCATCAAATTTATCGACGGTCGTCATTGGGTCTGTCATATGAACTAGAGGGAACAGCTCCCGAAGCTACCACAGTCCAATGCATCGGTACTTGCCAAGTCATGTTTGCCTCGGGGCACCCAGGCCCCAGCCGGTTTTACGCGTGAGGGATCGTCACCGGATGGCCGAGACGCAAGGCTCGGTGAGTCCCGGCGGGACGAATAGAGCCCGACCGGCGGGCATCGCCGGGCACGCCCCCCCAAGCCGCCCATATAGTTGATGCGGAGATAGACCCCCCTATTCGCCGCATGGATTGCGTCGATTAAGCTTGCCCGTGCGGAGATTAAGGCCCATAATCTACGCACAAAGTGCGGAGAAGAGCATGTACATCCACGAACAGGCGGATTGGCCGAAACTTCACTGGAACAGCGAGGCGCTGACGGCCCTGCTGGCGGACGTGCGCCATCGGCAGGGCAAGCTGCTCGGCCAGATGCAGGCGCTTGGCTTCGGCCTCCAGGAAGAGGCGGTGCTGCGAACGCTCACCGAGGATGTCGTGAAATCGAGTGCCATTGAAGGACAGGAGCTTGATCCGGCGGCCGTCCGTTCCTCGATTGCGCGCCGCCTGGGAATGGACATCGGCGGCCTAAAGCCCGCGGACCGCGACGTGGAAGGCGTCGTCGAAATGATGCTCGACGCAACACGGAACTATGACAAGGCGCTGACGGAAGAGCGGCTGTTCGGCTGGCACGCCAGCCTGTTCCCGACAGGGCGCAGCGGGATGCGGCGCATAACCGTCGGCGGATGGCGCAATGACAGCGACGGTCCGATGCAGGTCGTCTCGGGCCCGGTTGGCAAGGAGACCGTCCATTTCGAGGCGCCGAAAGCGCCGCGCCTTGCAAAGGAAATGACGGAGTTTCTGAAGTGGTTCAATCACGGCCCGGAAGTCGATCCGGTTCTGAAGGCCGGCATCGCGCATTTGTGGTTCGTGACAAATCATCCGTTCGACGACGGCAACGGGCGCATCGCGCGCGCGATTGCCGATCTGTGCCTCGCCCGCTCGGAAAAGAGTCCGCAGCGCTTCTACAGCATGTCGGCGCAGATCCGGCAGGAGCGCAAGGAATATTACGACCTGCTGGAAGACACCCAGAAAGGCGAGACGGACATAACGGAATGGCTGACATGGTTCCTGGAATGCTTGGGGCGCGCGATTGACGGCGCGGAAACGCTGCTGGCAAGCGTCCTGACGAAGGCCCGGTTCTGGGAAGGCATCGGCGCATCGCCGCTGAACGACCGGCAGCGGCTGATACTCAACAAGCTGCTGGATGGTTTCGAGGGCAAGCTCACGTCGTCGAAATGGGCGAAGCTGACGAAATCGTCGCAGGATACCGCGCAGCGCGATATCACGGACCTCGTTCAGCGCGGCATTCTAGCCCGCAGCGAGGAAGGCGGCCGCAGCACGAGTTACACTCTGGCGGCGGTGCGGAATTAAGCGCTGGCTGCTTCACGCGACGCTGATCGTCAACGCTGCAACGACATCCGGCAATTTCATCGTTGACACATACGCCCACGAGTGAACGTGAAAAGAGTGGGGTGATAAGTGCGCGACATGAAGCACTTGCACATTCACCGTCGTGGTGTAATGTGGTGCGGCCTAACGGGAGAGGGGCGCCAATAACGTGAAAAAAAATGGAGGGCGTAGAAGCATGAAGAACAAGAGCGCATTGTTGATCCGCGCATCGATCAGCTTCCCGCCTAGTCTTTATAAAATCCTGGAAGAAATCGCAAAAGAGAAAAAGGTGTCGCTTGCCTGGGTCGTGCGCGACGCTGCTGAGAAATACGTTACAGAGAAGCCCGTGGAAGTCGGCAAGTCTCGCGCGAATTCGCGCTGAAAGGGGAATGGTGAGTTCAAACGCTCAGTCTCTGGCATCGTTTGTTTGGAGCATTGCTGAAATTCTTCGGGGGGATTTCAAGCAATCCGAATACGGCAAGGTCATTCTGCCCTTTGTTGTGATGCGTCGGCTTGATTGCATTCTTGAAAGCTCAAAGGACGCCGTTCTCAAGGCCGCGAAGGCCCTGCCCAAAGGCGTGGACGACCCGACCAAGGACATGATCCTGTTCGGTGCCGCCGGCAGCAATCTCAAGGTCTACAACCTCAGCGCCTTCACCTTCAAAAGCCTGAAGGGCCAAGACGCCGGCCAGCTCCACGACAACCTCCTCGACTACGTCACCAAGATTTTCCAGCAATGTCCGTGACATCTTTCTCGACAAATTCCTCTTTACGGACCAGATCAAGCGTCTGAAGGAAGGCGGCATTCTGTGGCAGGTCTTCGAGCGTTTCGCTCCAGTCGACCTCATCCTAACCGAGTTTCCAATATCGAAATGGGCTATCTGTTCGAGGATCTGATCCGGCGCTTCTCGGAAATCTCGAATGAAACCGCCGGAGAGCACTTCACGCCTCGCGAGGTGATCCGCCTAATCGTCGATCTTTGCTCGCGAACGACGAAGCCGCGCTAACCGGCACGGGCATTATTCGCACCGTCTATGATCCCGCCTGCGGCACGGGCGGCATGTTGGCTATCACGGAAGAGCGCATGAAGGCGCTCAACCCGAAAATCCGCGTCGAGCTGTTCGGCCAGGAGCTTAACGGCGAATCCTTCGGCATCTGCAAATCCGACATGCTGGTTACCGGCCACGACCCCGAGCAGATTGCCTTCGGTAACACGCTCACAGACGACGCTCACAAAGGCAAAACATTCCACTACATGCTTTCCAATCCGCCTTACGGCGTGGACTGGAAGAAATATCAGGAGCCCGATCAAGGAAGAAGCAGAAACCCTGGGCTAAGGAAGGCCGCTTCGGGCGGGCCTGCCGCGTATCTCCGATGGGCAGTTGTTGTTCCTTCAACACATGATCTCCAAAATGCGCGATGACGAGACCGGTTCGCGCATCGGTATTGTGATGAACGGCTCACCGCTCTTCACTGGCTCAGCGGGGTCGGGCGAAAGTGAAATCCGGCGGTGGATGCTGGAAAATGACTGGGTTGAGGCCATCGTCGCTCTTCCGACGGACCTGTTTTACAACACACCGCATTCAAACCTTTGTCTGGCTGCTTACTAACCGTAAGCCGAAAGCCCGGCAGGGGCAAAGTTCAGCTGATCGACGCAGTCCTCGGAACGGTTTTGGAAGTCGATGCGAAAGAGGCTTGGCTCTAAACGCCGGGAAATCCCGGAGGACGCCCGGAAAGAGATCGTCCGCATTTATGCTCGGATGCTGAATGGCAACGGCGAATATGGTGAGTTTTCCAAGATTTTCAAGCTTTCGATTTTGGATACCGCGAAATCCGTGTCGAGCGGCCCTTGCGCTTGTCCTTTCAGGTGACTTCAGAACGCCTCGCCCGACTGAAGATAGAAAAGCTGTTCCTAAAGCTGGAGCCCACCGAGCAGAATACGGTCATTTCATGTCTGGAATCGCAAAGCGACGCGAAGGTTTACATGAATCGCGATGCTTTTGAAGAAGCTGTCGCGAAAACGCTGAAACGTAGAGGAATGAAGGTATCGGCAGCAACGATGAAAACGATCCTCTCCGCGTTATCTGCACGAGATGAAAAGGCAGACATCTGTCGCGATAAAGATGGGAACGCCGAACCCGATGCAGAGTTGCGCGACTTCGATTTGGTCCCATTGGAAGAAGACTGGAAAAGCTACTTCGGCCGTGAGGTAGCGCCGTTCGTGTCCGACGCATGGGTCGATCAAACTTATCGAGACGAGCGGGACGGAAAGGTGGGCCGGATCGGATACGAAGTCAACTTCAACAGATGCTTCTACAAATACGTTCCTCCGCGCCCGCTGAGCGAGATTGATGGCGAGCTGAAGCAACTCGAAACTGAGATTGCCGGGTTGCTGAAGGAGATAGCCGGATGACAGACATTATGTTGGCCTCGGCGGCCCCGGATTGGCGGATCGAGCGTCTCGGCCAACTATTCCGCGAACGAAAAGAGAAGGTGAACGACACCGACTTTGCGCCCCTGTCCGTGACCAAGCACGGCATCGTTCCACAACTGGACACGGCTGCCAAGACAGACGACGGCGACAACCGTAAGTGTGTCCGAGCGGGCGACTTTGTCATCAATAGTCGCTCTGACCGTAAGGGATCGAGCGGGCTTTCGGAACTGGGTGGTTCCGTTTCGCTGATTAATATAGTCCTTGAGCCGCGTGGAATTTATCCGCGTTTTGCCCACCACCTCCTGCGTAGCCCCGCATTCCAGGAGGAATTTTACCGTTGGGGTCATGGGATCGTTGCGGATCTCTGGACGACTCGCTACTTCGACATGAAGAATATCCGCGTAGCTCTGCCCCCACCGGATAGCCAAAAGAAGATTGCTGACTTCCTGGATCGAGAGACCGTTCGGATTGATGAGCTAATCCAGAAAAAAGATCGAATGGTCGAACTTCTTCTGACGAAAAAGAAGTCTGAGACCGCTTGGCTGGTGCGGCGCGGATTGAACACTAATGCACAATTGAAACCCGCCGATGACGAATGGATCGGTCAGATACCCGCCCATTGGTCGATGATGCGTGTAAAGAACCTCTTCCGGCAAGTTAAACGACAGAACCATCCGACGCTGACAGTTCTATCCGTCTATCGCGAGCTGGGAGTGATATTGAAGGAATCGCGCGACGATAATATTAACAAGACTCCGGAAGACCTTAGTCTGTACCAACTGGTGCAGCCCGGCGATCTGGTCGTTAACAAAATGAAGGCGTGGCAGGGATCTCTTGGCATATCAGAGCATTTGGGAATCACCAGCCCTGACTACGTGGTATTCGCACCCACAGCACCACATTGTTCACGCTTCATACATCACTATCTTCGCGCGCAGCCTCTTCCCGCTGTATACATGTCAATATCGAATGGAATTCGGCCAGATCAGTGGCGTTTGGAGCCCCAGAAATTCCGCGACATCCCCATATGGTTGCCTGACATAGCTGAGCAGGAAAGTATCGCAAAACGAATTGATGCTATGGCTGCGTCGATAGACCGAATCACCGGCCCAATGCTTGCGAGTGTGGATCGGCTTCACGAACTACGTTCGGCACTAATAACGGCGGCCGTTACGGGGCTGATCGACGTGAATAAATGGCAGAAGCGCGAATTAACCTCTCGTCATTTTGATGCGGCAAACACGGAGGCAACCAAGTGAAGGATCTCCATGCTGCCGACCGTGTTCATCGGGAAGTTGTGCTTGAGCAGCATTTGGTTGATCTTCTTGTTACGAACCACGGCTATTTATCGCGCGGCCCCGAGGAATACGACAGGGCGCTCGCTATGGACCGAGCGCTCGTCGTGCAGTTTGTTAAAGGAACGCAGCCAGAAGAGTGGGGAAAACTCGAAGCCCAGTACGCAACAGCCGCGGAATCTGAATTTTTCAAGCAGGTGGAGAAGGCGCTGAAAACGCGGTCTATGTTGGACGTGTTCCGCCAAGGCATAAAGTTGATTCCCGGAATCAAGTTCTCGCTTTGTTTTTTCAAACCCGCTTCTGGTTTGAACGCGGACTTGGTGCGGCTTTACGAGGCAAATATTCTCTCCGTCATCCGACAGGTGCGGTACAGCCTGAAGAATGAGAACGCCATTGACGTGGTGTTCTTCGTCAATGGATTGCCCATAGCAACGGCCGAGCTAAAGAATCTACTAACGGGATCGACTTTCCGCCACGCTGAAAGACAATATCGCTTTGACCGCTCCCCTGCCGGTGAGCCGCTCCTGACGTTCAAGCGCGGCGCGATTGTGCACTTTGCTATGGATGAAGACAACGTATCAATGACGACGCGCCTACAGAATGGAAAAACGCGCTTCCTGCCTTTCAATCGCGGGCGGGATGGGGGCGCCGGCAATCCGGACATCGAAAATGAGTTCCGCGTCGCTTACCTTTATGCTGACCAGCCTGAAGGCAAGGCGATTTTCTCTCGTGACGTTCTGCTAGATGTGATTGGCCGGTTTGTTCACCTGGAGTCGCAGGAGACTCCTAGCGCCGACGGCACGTCGCAGCCCCGCGAAACCTTAATCTTTCCACGATTCCAACAATTGGATGCCGTGCGGAAAATGATGACGCACGCCCGCAACTTTGGTCCGGGCCGTAATTATCTTATACAGCATTCGGCTGGGTCCGGGAAATCCAACACGATCGGGTGGTCCGCGCACCAAGCTATCAATTTGCACGATGCCAGTGATCAGCCAATCTTCGATTCAGCGATCATTGTCACTGACCGCATTGTGCTTGACCGACAACTTCAGAACACGGTTTCGCAATTCGAGCAAACCAAAGGTGTGGTCAAGAAAATCGATGGAACATCCCGGCAGCTAAAGGAAGCCATTAACAGCGGTGCCCGCATCATCATTACCACTATTAAGAAATTTTCGACTGACCATCTGAAGGAGATTTCAGGGCAAGGCGCGCGAAAGTTTGCGGTCATCATTGACGAAGCGCACGGAAGCCAGTCCGGCAAGTCCGCACAGGCTATGACGGACGCTTTAACGCGCGAGGCGACATCGAGCGACGACATTGAAGAGATGGTAGCGGAGTACCAAAAGGCGCGAGGACGGCAACCCAACATCAGTTTCTTTGCCTTCACTGCGACGCCTCGGAACGTCACCTTGGAGCGGTTCGGGATTAAAGGTCCAGACGGCCTGCCTCATCCGTTCCACCTGTATTCAATGCGTCAAGCCATTGAGGAAGGGTTCATCCTAGACGTTCTCCAGAATTACATGACGTATAAGGCCTACTACCAGCTCGAAAAGGCTATAGAGGATGATCCTGAATTGAACGGGCGACGCGGCCAGAGGCGCGTTGCGCGCTTTGCGTCTTTGCACCCAACGGCCATAGGGCAGAAAGTTGAGGTAATTGTCGAGCATTTTCGTCGGCACGTTCTGAGCGAATTGGAAGGCCACGCAAAAGCGATGATCGTCACAGGCAGTCGCGAACATGCATTGCGCTACTATTTCGGCGTGCGCGAATACATCAAAGAGAAGGGATACAAAGACGTGAAGCCACTGGTCGCCTTCTCCGGCGACCTAGAGGTCGATGGCGAGACGTATACGGAAGCCGCAGTGAATGGATTCTCCGAGACAGAGCTTCCCAAAAAATTCGATACCGACGACTATCAAGTTCTGATCGTCGCTGAAAAATACCAGACCGGCTTCGACCAG
Organism: uncultured Acidobacteriota bacterium; assembly: GCA_963718485.1. GTDB lineage: Bacteria > Acidobacteriota > Terriglobia > Acidiferrales > UBA7541 > Palsa-295. The sequence continues at coordinate 61,813 of CAVQZU010000063.1, read as the reverse complement.
CCAAAGCTCTGTGCGATGTACGTAGACCGAAAGCTTGCCGGACTCCAGGCGGTGCAGACCCTATCGCGCCTCAATCGAACTTATCCCGGTAAAGAGCGTACTTTCGTCCTCGATTTCCAAAACACGATTGAGGACATGCAGAACGCTTTCCGGCCATTTTTTGAGGTTACGGCCTTGGAATCCAATTCGGACCCAAACCAGATTTATGAGCTGGAGGCGCGGCTCAAGACTTTCGGCATTCTTGACAACGGCGAAATCGACCGGTTCGCCGAGACTTTTTACAAGGGTGCTCTCGATACGCATGACCGCGCGCGGCTGGAAGGCCTCGTTCGCCAATCGGTGGCACGCTTTGAGCAGGAAGACGACGCAGGCAGGCAGGAAGAATTCCGTCAGCTTGTGAAGAGCTATATGCGATTCTACAGCTTTGTTGCTCAGGTGATTCGCCTGAGTGATACAGGGCTTGAAAAACTGTATTCTTACTCTTCTTGGCTCTCTCGCCTTCTCCCGAACCGAGAGATACCAGCCGACATCGACATCACCGAAGATATGCTTCGACTTCAGGCGTTCCGCGTGGAGCAGAAGGAGCAGGGTTCTGCGTCACTCAGTCCAGGGGATAGGGCTGCCTTAAGACCTATCAGCGAGTTCGGGGCCAAGCCCTACACCGAGGACGAGGAAAGGTCACTCTCAGCGATCATTAAGGCGTTCAATGAACGCCACGGAACGCAATTCACACGAGAGGACTTCATCCGATTCGAGCAGGTTAACCGGACTATCGTCGATGACGATATGGCTCAAATGTTACGCAACAATCCTCCCGACGTTGTCTATGCTGCGTTCTCTCAAGCCTTCTTCAAGGGAGCAATTGATCTTTTCCAACGCGACAATGAAATGAAGAATATTGTACTGACGGATTCTCAGGTACGGGAACAGGCAATTCGCCATTTTTTCAACCGGGCACTTCGCGAAGTCCGGGAGCGCGACACAAGTATTTGAATTGTCTTTGATTTCCGGAAGCGTCTCAGTTCGTCTGTAGAACAAGCCATGATATGGCACTTGCGCTTCATTGTGGTTGCACTATGATGCCATCATGAATCGTCGAGCGAATAATGGGTCATCCAAGCGGCGGCCGGCCCCTATGCGAGTGCCGGTCACTGTCCGTTTGCCCGAGAATCTGGTAAAGCAAATCGATCAGGAGCTAGACGACAGGGACGTTCCTCTCTCGCGGAATAACTGGTTGCTTGAGGCTGCTATCGAAAAATTGAGAAAGAACGGCGCTGGAGGCCCTCATGGCGCGAAGTGACCTTCTTGTCTCCCTTGTGAAGGCTGGCACTAGCGGTGATTCGAGAGGGTTCCGTAACACCGCAGAGGCGATTATCGCCGAGGAACGGGCGAAACGTCACGATGTGCTAGCAGAACGGCTATCAAAGGCGATCCAAGTGAATGGAAATGGTGCACACGGGGTTTCAATGGTGGCTGAACCCGCAAATCGGGGCAGGGACTTCATTTCTGAAGTTGTGCCGCGAAGACGCCTCGAAGACCTGATTCTGCCGAAGACATCGCGGCAGAGTATCGACGAACTTATCGAGGAACAGCAACGAGCCGATGTGTTGCGCGCCCATGGTCTGGAGCCGCGTCATCGTGTTCTTCTCGTGGGATCTCCTGGGACGGGAAAAACAACGCTCGCTGAAGGAATCGCAGAAGCAATGGCGGTGCCTTTTTTTGTGGTTCGGTATGAAAGCATGATTGGTAGTTATTTGGGCGAAACTGCTTCTCGGTTAAAACGGGTGTTTGATTATGCACGCACGACGCCGTGCGTACTTTTCTTTGATGAATTTGACGCAATCGGCAAGGAACGGGGGGACACTCACGAAACAGGTGAGATCAAAAGGGTCGTTACGTCGCTTTTGATGCAGATTGATGAGTTGCCGAGCTACACGATTGTAGCTGCCGCTACGAACCACCCCGAGTTGCTGGATCGAGCGGCTTGGCGCCGGTTTCAGGTGCGCCTCGACCTTCCGATGCCCACACACAAAGAACTCACGGCATACATCGAGCGTTTTGCGGAGAGGTTCCGGGAACCGCTGAATCATTCTCCGAGCGCAATTGCCAAGAGCCTTGGGAAGATAAGCTATGCGGAAATAGAGGAATTCTGCCTGGATATGAGAAGGCGACAAGTACTCGCGATGGGGGAGAAATCTTTAACAACTATTGTTGCTGAACAGCTTAATATCCGGGCATCTCAGGCCAAAAGAACGTTGTCAGTAAAATCGAGGTCTGGAAATGCCGGAACGCCCGCTGCTGATCCTTCCGACGCCTAGTCTAGCCAGCCCGCCGCGAGGCGGCGCTGGAGGGCAAACACTGCGACTTCCTTCCCGAGGAAGACAAACTGGCCATTTCGGTCCGCTTTTTACGCAGCTTCGCAACGTCCTAAACAGACGAGATGGAGCTGTCGAATTGCGTGAGGACCCGAGTAGTCTTGCGCCGGATCGTGTCATAGTTTTTGAGATCGCCGGCACGATTGCTGATTTCTTGAAGGCTGTTGCGCGTATTGATGGGCTGGAGTTTATGGCCGAATATGAATCTGATTTCCCCGCCGATGAAAACTTCGCCGTCCAAGACACTCGTAGAGGCAGGGAAGGCCAGGACCGCGCAGACAAGAGTATTTCTGGACGTTTTTATCTGGCAATGCCCAATACGCGAGCGTTGGATGAGTTAGTGAGCCTTTGGGAGCGTTGGCAAGCCGGTCAACCGCTAGGAAGAGGTTATGCTTCGTTTGGCCATTTGTTCCGGCAGCTTCGTGCCCTTCGGCCGTGGGGTCCGCAGGACCGTATTCCCGACGATACTGTTTCATACTGGCGCGAAGAAGCGGCGCGCAATCCCGATCAGCCAGTCCGCACTGAAGTAGAGCTATGGTTTCGAAATAGCGAGGACCGGCGTCGGGCCGCATCCCGGACTCTCGGAGAAATCGCGACTAGTGCTGGAGGTCGAGTTGTGCATGAAGCGATCATCCCGGAGATCGCCTACCATGGAACTCTTATCGACATTCCCGCAGCGGAAGTCCAAAGACTTATCGAACAGGAGGCCGTACGTCTAGCGCTGGCGGACGACGTAATGTTTCTTCGGCCCCAATCCACGCTGCGGGGACCACTGGAGGTTGAGCCAATCGCCGACGCAGCGGCCGCAAATGGCCTCGCGCGGCATCCTGCGGGGGAAAGGCCGATAGCAGCTTTGCTTGATGGGGTGCCGGTGCAGGCTCATTCCCTTCTCGACGGTCGCATCATCCTGGATGATCCAGATGATCTTCAGAGCCGGGCAACAGTGCAGCGTCGTGTCCATGGGACGGCGATGGCATCGCTGATTCTGCACGGCGACCAAAATAATGGGAATGCTTCGATTCGGCGACCGCTATATGTCCGGCCCTTGATGGTTACTCATGAACATGGCTATGAGCACACGGATAGAGACAAACTGGTAATCGATACCGTCTACCGCGCAGTGACACGGATTAAGGGAACCGAGGGACAGGAAGCCGCCGCGCCAACAGTTTTTCTAGTCAACATGTCGATGGGAGACGCTCGCCGCCCGTTCACGAGGATGGTAAGTCCCCTGGCCCGTCTGGTGGACTTTTTATCAGATCGGTACAACATTTTGTTTCTCGTGAGCGGTGGCAATGTACAGCACGATTTATTGATTGCGGATTTTCAGGACTGGGGCGAATTCGAGCGGGCTACGCCCGAAGCACGGGAACGCGCGGTCCTCAAAGCGCTGAATACAGCCAAGCATGAACGAACCACCTTGTCGCCGGCGGAGTCATTGAATGCCCTGACCATTGGCGCACAGCATTACGATCATCTAGCGCAACGCATCGGCGGACAAAATGCTATTGATCCTTTTCAGGATGATTCACTCCCAAATGTCAGTTCCGGTCTGGGATTGGGTCATCGGCGGATGATCAAACCCGAAATCTACCTACCAGGAGGACGGGAGTTCGTCCGAATGAAACGGAGCGGCGACGGGCTCACCGTTTCTGTCGGAAGCCCGCAGCGCCTGTACGGATTAAAGGCTGCGGCGCCCGACCCGTCAGGGCAGGGACGATTGGATTACACCGCGCTCAGCGATGGCACAAGTTCTGCCACAGCCCTCGGCACGAGGGCCGCTCATCAGATTTTCGACGCGTTAATGGATCGTGAGGGTGGGTCGATGCTTGCAGATATCGATCCGCGGTTCTATGCAGTTGTAGTGAAGTGCTTGCTTCTTCACAGCGCCCGGTGGAACGGGAACGATGAATTGCTTAAAGAGATATGTGGCCCCGAAGATAGAAGAAGACACGTCGAACGGGCGGAAAACTCTTGTCGGTTCATCGGATTCGGCATTCCGAAAATTGCAGAAGTCACTGAATGTTCGGAAAACAGAGCGACCTTAGTTGGGTTCGGTGCGCTGGCACCGGATAACGCGCATTCTTACCGCATTCCGCTGCCGGCATGTTTGGAGCGCGTAACCGACCCTCGATCTCTGACGGTAACGGTCGCTTGGTTTTCGCCGGTCAAGTCGGGACATCAAAGCTACCGGTGTGTCCGGCTGGAAGCAGCACCTCTGCAGGCGCCTCTGGAAGTTCTCGGTGTAGAAAGGCGCAGGAGTCAGCCTTCCGATGTGTCGGTCAAGCGTGGAAGCGTTTTTCACGAGCATTTCGATGGCGAGTCGGCTGTACCCTTCATCGATGATGGACATCTGGCATTACAGGTGTGGTGCAAAGAGGACGCGGGACTTATTGATGGCGCGCCAATCCGCTACGGCATTGCGTTGACGCTTCAAGCTGAAACGGCTCTGCCGGTATACGACCAAATTCAAGAACGACTTCGCGTTAGGCCTCAGCCACCCGCATAAGGTAGCGGATAGGCCCTGCCTGAGACTATTCTGCCGATCGTGGTTCGGAGAGTTCGTCCTCTGGATCAGGTTTAGCCGCTTCGAGCAGTGGCATGTCCAAGCCCTCGATCTCTTGTAACGTCCTCCCGGCAATTCCTTGAAGGTCCCCGTACATTCCAGCGGTGGATTCGATAACGCCTCTTATCTGTTCTTCACGCTTGGCCCAGCTGCGAGTCATTGCCTTGCGTTCCTTATCGAGATCGGCTTGCATGTCGGAGAATTTTTCGACGATGGCTTCAACGCGGTGGCGAAATCGAGGACCGGTCAGATATTGATAAACCATTTCCATCTTGGTTTGTTGGCCATCGGAGGCTTGGCGGGCGGCGGCAAGTTCAATCAGGGTCTGACGGAGAGCGATGGCGACCGAGATAGCGCAGCGGGATTCCGTGACCCATACCCCGTCAACGAGATCGAATGTCTCAACACCTTTTGGAAGCACATGAGAAACAATCAGGGCAATTTCCGCCTTCGCGGCCCGCTGATCGTCCCGAAGCTTTGGCAGCCAGGTGTCGCTCCAGTTTTTAGTCCGCTTGGATTCCCATAGTATCGTGCCGCAATGCTGGCCCTGAGGGCCGATTACGCGCTGCAGCACGTCACCGCCAAACTCACCTTTGGCTACAGGCTCGATAATATCGCGCGGGAATTTGGAGCGAAGTAGAGCCTCCAGCTCCAATTCTTGGACTTCCCCCTGAAGTTGCTGGGAACCTTGCTCGGCTTTGCGTTTCAGTTCTTCAATCTGCCGCTGCATGGACGCGATCTGTTCTTCTTTCTCCAGCACCCTGAGCTTGAGCCCTTCCTCGGCTTCCTGTTTGGCTTTGTCCCGCACCATGCCAAGCGATTCCTGGACCCTCTTTTCGATGGTCAAGTCGATTTCCCGCGTGGCATCGTCGAGTTCCCGCTGTTTGCGAACAAGATCGGCTTGGGCTTTTTGGGCTTCGGCCAGCTTTGCGTCCCGCTGGTTAAGCACCTCTTGCAAATCGGAAAGCTCCTTTGTTTTTTGTTCAATGTCGGCACCGAGTAGAAGGCGGGCTTTTTTGGATTCTTCAGAGGCAATCTTCCCCCGTTCGGCATTGAGTTTGCTGCTGACCTGCTCGTCGATTGATTCCTGCGCCCTTGTAATTTCCGCTTGCTGTTCGCGGAGCGCGGCTTCGCGTCTTGTTACGTCCGCGTCCTTCTGAGCGATTTTCTGTTCATATTGCTGCCTGGTTGCCTCTATCAGCGGAGCGGCGAGTGACTCGGTGAGTTTGATCTCTGACCGGCAGCTAGGGCAGGTAATTGTTGGTTCATTCATCGAAGTCACCTCGCGATATCGTAACGTTCTAATACCACATAGTCCCACAATGAAAGAGGGCTAAACGCAAAAGAGGCGGCAGGGGATATCTGGGCGGAACGGTCAGTCTGTCGAGAACGAACTACCGCACATTGTTCAGGCAGGTGCAGTGCTGTTGTGAAGAAAGTTTCCGTAATTTCGGTGTGGTAATGTCTTTTACAGCTACTGGTAGAGCGAAGGATTCACCCTAGCTTCATGCCGTTACTTGTAACTGGAGGTACGCGATGAGGGCAGTGGTGCTTCATGAGTACGGTGGTCCCGAGAAGCTGAAATTTGAGGACAACGTTCCGGAGCCGCAGATTAGTGGAAACACGGTGCTGATCGCGGCAGCCGCCGCGAGCGTCAATCCGATTGACTGGAAAGTCCGTTCAGGGATTCGGCAGAAGGATTTCCCGTTGTCGTTTCCGGCGATTCTGGGCCGCGACGTGAGCGGCGTTGTCAGGGCGGTGGGCACCAATGTGAAGCACTTCAAGGCCGGCGACCGCGTTCTTGCATTCTCCAATGCGACCTATGCCGAGTTGGTGGCAGTGGACGATTCGGGCGTGACCCATCTGCCGGATGGCGTGGACCTCGCTGACGCGGCTGCGATCCCACTGATTGCCCTGACGGGAGACCAGCTCGTGCGTCTCGCGACGAACGTGCAAAAAGGCCAGGTTGTCCTGATAACGGGAGCGCTCGGCAGTGTCGGGCGCGCGGCCGTGCATACGGCAAAGAAGATAGGCGCGCAGGTGATTGCCGGCGTTCGCGGGAAACAGTTGGATGAGGCCCGCTCCCTCGGCGTCTCTGACGTCCTCGCGATCGATGACGACAAAGCGATTGAGAAATTCCGCCTCGTGGATGCAATTGCAGACACGGTCGGCGGTGAGGTTGCGGCGAAGCTGATCGCGAAGGTAAAGAAGGGCGGCTACTTTGGCTACGCCTCTGGTTTGCCGGAAAGCGCGGCGGCGCGAAATCCGGCAGTAAAGATTACGCGTGTTTTTGCGAAGTCTGATCCATCCAAGGTACGCGAGTTTGCCGATGACGTGCGCGATGGCACGTTCGTTCTACCTATTGGTCGCCGGATGCCATTACGTGACGCGGCCGAAGCACATGTGCTAGGCGAGAAAGGCGGCATTGGGAAGATCCTCTTGCTGGCACCGGATTCACAACACTGATTTCTTAACGGCGGGGACCCAAACAGAAAATTAACTCCGCGGTGATAATACTTATTGCGGAAAATCAGTAGCGGCCGCAGGCACGCTCTTGCCCAGAAACTAACTGCGCCGCCGTTAGCGCACCCTATCCGCTCGGAAACTTGAAGGGGTGGTGCCTACAACCTTGCGAAAGACACGCGCAAAATGACTCGGGTTTTGAAACCCGGCGTCTAGTCCTGCGTCGATGATGCTGTGTTTGGGGTCGCGAAGCTGTTGTTTCGCACGCTCTATTCTCTGCAGCAGAACATATTGATGGGGAGCGCGGCCTGTGCTCCGCTTGAATAGCGCCGAAAAGTAGTGCGGACTCATGCCAGCAATCGCGGCAAGTTGCGACAGGGCGATATTCTCGTCAAGATTGTCCGCGATGTAGTCAAGCACACGCTTCAGACGATGCCCAGGCAAGCCTCCTTTGAAGACTATCGGCGTGACCCGCCGGACCGCGTAACGCTTCAGGAGGTACACGGCGAGCGCATTGGCCAGTGATTCTCCATAGATTGTCCCGGCTGGCGAGCCGTCATCAAGATCAGCTGTCATTTCTAGTAGCAGTGCTGAGATATGGCGGTCGATCAAATCCCAGTGTTCGGTCAGTTGAATGTCAGTTTCGTGAGCGGTTTCGTCTAATGCATCGGTCAGCAGCCGCGGGTGGATGGCCACTGCCGTGCGTTTAGTCGGCCCGGCCCAATTCACTTCATCGACAGTACCCCGCGGTAAAAGAAAAATCGTGCCCGGGCGTGAAGTAAACCGGATACTTCGACCCCGCGTGCTTACCTCATATTTGACCGCTCCGCTCAGCACAACGTGCAAGAAGTGTTCGGGGTGCTGATGGCGGGGAATGAATACGGCTGGAACCGTGTAGTTCTCTAGTGCAATACCACCCCACTGTACCGGTGCGCTCGACTTGGTAGGCGGGGCATCTAGGAACGGTTCAACCCGGCCTTCACGAACCACATCCACAACCACGGGAACGCTGAACCGACCAAGCATAGAAGGCTCTGCGGAGGAGTCCTCCGCGGATTTCGGTGCCCCGACACGACTTCTATCACTCATCAGGACTTCCAGTGGAATCGCTTCGCGTGGCGGACACAAGGGGCCGGCACGCCGGGGGCATTGTATTAGACCGGAAGATTTGCACAAAGTCGGTTCTTTAGAACTGCAGGTATGGGCTAAATCGGGTACTTTTCCCACGGCTTGACACGGGATCCAAATGTCCCAGGCGCTCTAGTCAGAACGCACCCGTGCTCACAGCAACAGTCGAGCTAACGATGCGAGCCATTCCGTTTACGAATCGCGTCCTGCGGAAGTCGCTGAGCTGATCGAACATGCTGCAAGGAACCATCGGTAAGATCCGAAACGGCTCTACTGAGCGAATAGAACCAAACGAAACGTTGAGGAGAACCTTCATGCCTACGATCACTACGAAAGATGGTACGCAGATTTATTACAAGGACTGGGGAAAAGGCCAGCCAGTCGTCTTCAGTCACGGCTGGCCACTCTCAGCGGACGACTGGGACAACCAGATGTTGTTCTTCGGTCAACGTGGCTACCGCGTGATTGCTCACGACCGCCGGGGCCACGGGCGTTCCAGCCAGACTTGGGACGGCCATGACATGGATCATTACGCCGACGACCTGGCGGCGCTGACCGAACATCTCGACCTTAAGGATACGATTCATGTCGGCCACTCGACCGGCGGCGGCGAAGTGGTGCACTACTTGGCTCGCCACGGTGAAAGCCGGGCGGCAAAAGCGGCCATTATCAGTGCGGTACCGCCCGTGATGCTGAAGACGGCGGCCAATCCGACCGGCCAGCCCAAAGAAGTGTTTGACGGACTGCAGGCGCAACTCGCGGCCAACCGATCCCAATTCTACTACGATGTGGCGGCCGGGCCGTTCTACGGTTACAACCGGCCCGGCGCGAAACCTTCTCAGGGAACCATTTGGAATTGGTGGCGCCAAGGCATGATGGGAAGCACCAAGGCGCACTATGACGGCATTGTCGCCTTCTCCCAGACGGACTTCACCGAGGACCTGAAGAAGATCACTGTGCCAGTCCTGGTGATGCATAGCGAGGACGACCAAATCGTGCCTTATATCGCGGCTGGACCGCTGTCGGCAAAGTTGCTGCGGAATAGCACATTCAAAAGCTATAAGGGCTTTCCGCACGGCATGCCCACGACGGAGGCCGACACGATCAACGCCGACCTACTCGCATTCCTTAAAAGTGCCGCAAAAGCGACGGCGTAGCGATCGTGTGGCCCAGCCTTTGGCCTTTGCCGCAAGAGGGGCCGGGCCGCCACGGTATTGGTTCGATTTAGAGGTGAGGAGCCGACGTTGTCGAGTACGTACAGGCGAAAGCGAAAAAGGAGATGCGAATGGTCACTACGCCCTCAATCGAGATTTCACGACGAGAGTTTTTAGCCGCCGGAGGCCTTATGGCTGCGGCCGCTTGGCTCACTCCAACGGCTTTGTTCGCTGATTCGGACGACGTGCTTGTTCCTGGCGGGTTAAAGGCCGCGGCAACTGCAAAAGTTACAGTTCAAGCGCTTCGCCGTAATATCAGCGTTCTTCTGGGCGCAGGCGGAAATATCGCCGTCCTTACCGGCCCTGATGGAAAGCTGCTTGTCGACGCTGAAATCGTCACAGCGCGTCCGCATGTTTCAGCAGCGTTGGCGAGCATTAATGCGGACCCCGTCAAACAATTGATAAACACTCACTGGCACTTCGATCACACCGGAGGTAACGAATGGCTGCACGAAGCCGGAGCTAGCATCCTGGCACAAGAAAACACGCGCAAGCATCTTTCCGAAGTCACGCGCGTCGAAGGTTGGAAGCATACATTCCCGGTCGCGCCAGCGAGTGCGATTCCTTCGACCGTCTTCAAAGAGGACCACACTCTGCACGCCAACGGCACCACTCTGATTCTTAAGCACTACTTGCCTGCTCACACGGATTCCGATATATCCGTGCACTTCGCAGAGGCTGACGTTTTTCACACCGGTGACACTTTTTGGAACCGCGATTACCCCTTCATTGACTACTCGACCGGCGGCAGCATCGGGGGAACCATACGCGCCACAGAAGCAAACCTGGCAAACGTGACCGACAAGATGATCGTCATTCCTGGGCACGGGGCCGTGGGCGGAAAAGGCGACTTGATTTTATTCCGAGATGTGTTGGTTGAAATCCGCGACAAAGTCGCGGCACTGAAAAAGCAGGGTAAGTCTCTGGCCGAGGTTGTCGCCGCCAAACCAGGAGCGCGCTACGACGCGGAGTGGGGCAACCTCTTCATGAGCCCCGCCGCCTTTATTGCCCTGGTGTACCAAGGCGTTTGATAGCGGCCGTGATTCGCGATTGGCGATCCACTATTGTGAAAGTCCCCCACGATCTCCAATGTGATCATGTTAATCATGGAAATGGTTCTTGAGGGCAGGGCGCAACCGTAAAAAAGTATTCCATGACCGCAGGTCGTTTTTCTCCCGCCTCTAAGCGTGTAGCGGCTGGGATCGCTTCAGCGTCGGAAGTCCTTTAATCGTTTTCCCAGCCTTTTGCTGGGCCAGACGCAGTTCGTAAAGGCTCTGCAGGTTAAGCCAGAATTCCGGGCTGGTGCCAAAGAAGTGAGCAAGGCGGAGAGCCGTGTCGCCGGTAATGGCGCGTTCGCCATTGAGAATCTGCGTGATCCGGTTAGTGGGCACGTCAATTTTACGCGCCAGTTCTGCCGCGCTCATATCGAGCGTTTCGAGTTCTTCGGCGAGATGTTCGCCGGGGTGGATTGCGGTTATCGGCATCGTCTTTCTCCTAATGGTAATCGACAATTTCAACGTCCTTCGGGCCGGGCGATCTCTCAGGCCATTCGAAGCAAATGCGCCACTGATCGTTAATTCTGACGCTATATTGGCCCTTCCGGTCGCCTTTCAAGGCTTCAAAACGGTTGCCAGGCAACGCTGCAAGGTCCCCAAGGGCGTTCGCGGCTTCGAGCCGGTCCAGCTTCAGCCGCGCTGGGCGCTCTATCCCCGAAAACGCTTTAACCCGCTTTCCGGCTGCGAAATCTCTGGTCCGTTTGTCTCGATAACTGACGATCATATATAAGTCTAGCGTAAAGTACGCGTTACGTCAAGCGTAACGAACGCCAGAGTGATAATATGTATTACGAAAAACCGACCTTATGGCTTGCCGTCCTTCAGCGCCTCGGTGACCGTCAAGTATTTACACGTCGATGGTTTTGCCTTCTTCTCGTTCTTTTCGGCCTCGCGCTTCATGGCATGGCGCATTTTCGGCGACTTTGTGCAGTAGCCGCTGCGCCCGTGCTTTTTCATACCCATACCGTCGTTGCCCTTCATGGCGCGGTCCTCACTCCTTTGGCAAGTTGAACGGCTTCCCGGTGGCCAGCTACGGCCTCCTCTTTTGACCTGTAACGTTTGGAATGCTGGTCATGCGGTCCGCCAAAAACCACGGTTTCCCAAAGCAAGGGCGGCATAGGCACACTTTCAGAAAGCGGAAACAGCGGACGTGGGTCAAGACCGGTAAAAATCGTGCTGACGAAGACGCCGTTGTGTAAGTGATCCTGGCGGAGAATGCGACGCGGATCGGTTCCCAACCACTTATCCCATTTGAATCGATCTGGCTCATGAATGGGCTGGTTGTCAGCGTCGAGAATGTATAGGCCTGTCTCGAAGCTGCCCGGCGGTCCGGCTGGCGGAAAGCTAAAGTGATAAAGTCTTTTATGAGAATTAATTCCTAATTTCAGAGTAGGGGCCTGCAATCTTCAATCTCCCTGAGGCGCTGCTTGTTCTCACGGCTCTAAATCGCCGCCTTCACTCACTTTCTGTGCTGGTGCAGTTAGCGCGTTCGCAAAGTAAGTAATGATTCATCAACCCGTTCCTTGGTTCGGCTAGCCGACAATCCGGGAGTGGGTCCATTATTAATGACCACAAGAGCGTTTATCGTTGCCGATCCGGTGAAACTGTGAACTTCCCACAAGCCGACTGCTGGACCGGAATAGCTTCCGGATGGGCCGTCATCCGGGAGCCCGCAACGGCGGTCTCTTGCCCTTACTCGCTTGAATCAGCCTCGATCAATATCGGGCCTAGTACGCATACGCCTTGAGAAACACGAAAACCAGCACGCCGGTGATCGAAACGTAGAGCCAAATGGGAAACGTTAAGCGTGCGATTCGGCGGTGCATCGCGAACCGGCCCGTCAGCGAGAAGAAGAACGTTGTGAGCACCATCGGCAACGCGACGATGGAAAGGACTACGTGGCTGGCTAAAATAGAAAGGTACAGTGTGCGCACGGCGCTGTGGCCGGGGAAAATCGTGTCGCCGTGGAGTGCGTGGTTCACGATGTAACTGATGAGAAAAACGGAAGAGAACGCGAAGGCCAGCAGCATGCTCGCGCGATGCGCTTGCCTGTTGTGATTTTTGATGAAATACAATCCCACGCAGAGCGCAATCGCGCACAATCCGTTCAGGAGGGCGTTGAGGGCCGGCAAAAACATCCAGCGCCCAGCGAAATCAGCCGCAGCATGATGCACGTACAGCAGCCACAGCAGGAATGACACAGCCAAGCCGCTCACCACGACGATCGCGCCAACCACGGGGCGCGGACTAATTTCAGCGTATTCCATGCTGACAATTAGATCACAAAAATCCATCCGGAAGTCATATAGGGCCCGCTGCAAGAACGGCAACATGACTTCCGAGTGGTTGGCAACTCGGAAACTATACAGAAACGCTAGAGCTTTATCGGACGCGCGTTGCGACTGAGCGGCGAAGTCTGGCAGGGTGTTCCGCGCGCGTTCGATAAAGCCGTTTGAACGTGGCCGCCCGTGATTGCGGCGGACGCGGGCCCTATGCAAATTCAATTGGGGGAAGGTGCGGTGTTGGGATGCACTGAGGCTGTGCGGCAGAGCACGACAGAGGACAGCGAGAGATGAAAAAGTGAGAAAAGCGCAAAACTGTCACGAAGAAAAGACTTGAGAAAGTAGAAAGGCGTGGTTTGTAGAACGGCAAGACAGAGAAAGACGGAGCGAGCTGAGGCACGCCAATGTTTCGCGTTGTAAAGAATCGTTTCATGCGGCAACCGTGACCAGGTCGGGAGGAGAACGAAGTAGGATTTCTGCAGCCGTTGAGTCTTTCGATGACCATCATCGGTGACACCGCACTTTGGGCAGAGCCAAAGATACACTTGAGTCTTTGCTGCCTGCTACTATGTCTTGCTGTGGCTGCGGCACTGAACCGAGCAGATGAAAGCAAAGCGGCAGGAGCGTGGCGCGTCGCCGGTTGGCGAGGAATCCTTGAAGTTGCGAATGCGCACGAAACCTTTGGGAAGTACATGCAGCAGGAAGCGACGCAGGAACTCATCCAGCGATAGAGTCAGCAACTTCTGTTCGTTGTTGTGAGCGGAGTCGCGCCAACGAAAAGTAACTTTACCATCCACAAAAGAAACCAGGCGATGGTTGGAGATAGCTACGCGATGGGTGTAGCGGCCGAGATATTGAAGCACATACTCCGGGCCACCGAAGGGTGGCTTGCGAGTAGACGCACCCAGTCCTTTCGAAACAGTGGCCGTAGCCAGGCGGCGAAGGTCTTCGGCTGAGCGAGGAGTGTCAGGTTTCCGTGAAAGACGAGTTGTTGATCATGGAAGGCCTGCCGGAGAGCAGCGACAAACTTGCCGCGGAAGACACGACGGAGTACATGAATGGAAAGAAAGAACCGATCGCGTGATTTTACCCAGTGCGTGTGATCGAGTGACAGGCCACCGGCGGGAATGACGCAATGGACATGGGGATGGAGCCCGAGCTTCTGATTCCAGGTATGCAGCACGGTGAAGAAACCGATTTCCGCGCCGAGGTGTTTCGGATCGCGAGCGACTTCGAGAAGAGTTTCTGCACTGGCGCGGAACAGTAGATCGTAGAAGACTTTCTTGTTCTGCAAAACCAGTGGAGCAAGCTGCGGAGGAAGTGTGAAGACCACGTGGACGTAGCGCGTCGGGAGAAGTTCTCTTTGACGTGCGGCGATCCAGCGTTCCCGGGCCGCGATCTGACACTTCGGGCAGTGTCTATTGCGGCAGCTGTTGTAGGAGATGGTGGCACGATGCCCGCAGCGGGTGCACTGATCGAGGTGACCGCCGAGTGCGGCGGTGCGACACCGCGCGATGGCCAGGAGAACTTTGATGTGCTTCCAGCCGAGCCACTGGCGATTTCGTTTGATGAAGGCAGCTCCCGCGCTGCGGATGAGATCGGCCACCTCCAGGGGCGGCCGGCTCATCGTATTCCTCCTGCGATAACGTGTCTTTCAGCTTCAGCGAGTCCAGAGGACTGGCGGTAGCGTGGAGATGACGCTCGGAAAGATGCAGATAGATGGTGGTCTCTTTGAGATCGCGATGGCCTAACAAGACCTGAATCGTGCGCAGATCTGCTCCTGCTTCGAGCAGATGCGTGGCGAAGCAGTGACGCAACGTGTGGGGATGGACCTGTTTCTTGATGCCCGCTCGCTGGGCGGCTTCCTTGCAAGCGTTCCAGACCACCTTGGTGTCGATCGGCGTATCACCGGTATGCCAGCGGTTGCCTGGAAACAGCCATGCGCTTGGCTTGCGCTGTAATCCGCGCCAGTGCTCCCGCAGTGTCTCAAGCAGTTTTGGGCTGAGCATCACATCCCGGTCTTTGCGTCCCTTGCCGCCTCGGACGTGAATGACCATGCGCTTGCTGTCGACATCGCTGACTTTCAGGCGCGCGAGTTCGGCACGCCGTAGTCCGGTGGCGTCCAGTGCCATCAGCAGAGTGCGATGGAAGGGCGGCTGTGCCGCATCGATGAGCTGCGCCACTTCTTCCTGGCTCGAAGATCGTTGGCCATGTGAAATGTTTTCCTTGGATAGGGGTGTCTCTTCGATGCTCCAGACTTTCTTGAGAGTCTTGGTGTAGAAGAATCGTAGAGCCGCGAGACGTTGCGCGCCACCCGTGTTGGGCGAGAACTTCCGCTTCTGGAACAACTCGGCTTGATATTCACGAATGTGTCGAGGACCTCAAGCGATCGGGAGAACAGTTCGAAGCGTTCGAGAAAACTCTTCGACGGTACGGAGGTAGGAATTTATGGTAGTCTCGGCGTAATTACGACGCTGGAGTTCCTCCAGCATCATTTTCGTAAATGGGTCACGGGGATGCCTCCTTGTGACCCAAATTTATTCTCAGCCGCTAGGCAACCGCTGCTCCGTCCGTCTCACGCGAAGCGTCCGCCGCAAAGCGGCTTCGTTCAAACGGGGTTCTAGGAAGTTGGCCAGATTAGTAACGGGCCGGCTTGTGTGAATCGATTTCAGAAAACTCCTGAATCACGGGCTACACGGAAATTGACAAGAACATTGACGCTTGGGACATGGGCCCGCTAGGCGAGCCCATGGCGGCAAGCCGCCTAAGCGCGATCTCTCCGCGCGCAACGTCAACGGGCCGTGGCCGCCTTGCCTGCCGGTTGATAACCGTTTCGGGCATTCGCCGATCTGCTGTGGTCACACGACTGCCAATCCCGGCTGTCTGAGCATGCCATTCGCCAGCTGGCTGTCCTCCCAATTTCGTTGACACAAGCCACAGCGGTCAGGCTGATGCCGCACCTGCTGAAATGGCAGTCTCGATCGGAACCTCAGCAATGATCGTTGTTCCAGTGGAAGTCGATTTTAACTCCAGCTTGCCGCCCAGCTGACGCATACGCTCATGCATGCCACGCAACCCAACGCCAAGGGCGCCCGTCCAGTCCTCGCCGGATTCCTCCAGATTCGCTGAGCGGATGCCTTTGCCCCGGTCCGTGATCTCCAAAACCAGTCGAGCGTCTTTGAGTAGGAGGCGAACAGTTGCAGTCCGGCTCCCCGAGTGCCGGTGTACATTCGTTAGGCTCTCTTGCAGAATTCGGAACATAGCCATCTCAGCATCCCGAGGGAGCCGTCCGAGATCGCAAGGGATCTCTAGCGTGGTTTGGATGCCGCTCCGTTTGGTGAATCCGTCCACATACCAGGATATCGCCGACTTTAGACCCAGCTCTTCAAGCATCGGAGGATACAAGAGGTAAGATATGGTTCGAACTTCAGTCACGGAGTCTGCAACGATCCGGCCGAATTCAGCGAGGTGCTGCTGAATGTCGTCGATCTTCCCCCCACCCCCAGTGAGCGATTTCAGCGAGTCCAATTTCATTTTCATAAATGAGAGGTTTTGGCCCAGGCTGTCGTGAAGTTCGCGCCCGATGCGTCGTCTTTCCTCATCCTGCGTGCGCAGGAGGTGCAGCGAGAGCTCTCGAAGCGACTTTTCGGATTCCTGCAATCGTGATTTCGAGTCGCGCAAAGCCCTATCTGCAAGCATTCTGTCGGTGAAGTCTCGAGTAACCTTGCCAAATCCAATTAGGTTGCCGGCAGTGCCCCTGATCGCAGTAATGACGACGTTTGCCCAAAACTTCGACCCGTCCTTACGCAAACGCCAACCTTCCGTCTCGAACCGCCCCTCTCTTGCCGCCGCTTCCAGTCCGAGTTGTGGCTTGTTGGACCTGATGTCTTCTTCGGGATAAAAGCAGGAGAAGTGCCTCCCAATAATCTCCGACGTTTTATAGCCTTTGATGCGTTCTGCTCCAACGTTCCAGGTGGCCACCCGACCTTCCGTATCCAGCATGAATATGGCGTAATCTCGGACGGCTTCAACGAGGAGTCGAAAGCGTTCCTCGCTCTCGCGCAGCAGATCTTCCGCCTGCTTGCGTTCTGTGAAATCGCGAGTGACCTTCCCATAGCCGCACATTTGACCTTTGTCGTCACGCAAGGCCGTAATAATCACATTCGCCCAGAACTTGGACCCGTCCTTACGCAGGCGCCAACCTTCGTCTTCGAACCTCCCTTCTTTCCCCGCGATCTCAAGCTCCCGTTGAGGCTTACCTGACCGGACATCTGCCTCGGGGTAGAACACGGAGAAATGTTTGCCTAGAATCTCGGAACGCTTGTAGCCTTTGATTCGTTCTGCCCCGGCGTTCCAGGTGGTCACCCGACCTTCCGTATCCAGCATGAAGATGGCGTAATCTTGGACGGCTTCCACGAGAAGGCGAAAGCGCCCTTCGCTCTCACGTAAAGAAATCTCGGCCTCAAGCGCCTCAGATCGTTGCTGCAAGTAGGCGATACTGCGGAGGCGTTGTTCGTCACTGGTGAGCAGCGTGTAATTCTCGCCCGGGATCACTACCGAGTGTTGTCCGCAAATCTTCAGGAACGGCTCGCCGTGCTCCTCACGATAGAAACTTCCGATCGGGTACGCGCAGCGTAGGGAGAAGGAATGGGTCTTGGCGAGCTCGTTCCAGAGTCCTTCGATCTGTAATACAGCCGTGTTCCTGCCTTCGGCCCACAACAATGCCACCATCTCTCCAAATATGGCGACGGGCCGCTCACGCTCCGTTCGTTTCTGGGCGCTCACGATTTGACCACCGATGAGTTCCGTAAAACGAGACCGGTCTGGGAAGCCATATGTGGTGATCTTTGAGAGAGTCTCGGCCGCGTCTAACGCAACGAACCGCCCCTCGCTGGCCATTCTTGAGATGTCGAGACCCCGCTGGCTCAGACGTTGGGCAAGCCCCTCTCGGTGCGCAGGTGTTGCGATGACAATCGCGGCATCTCCCGCGCCCAGCGCGGTGCCAAATAAGCGGCTCACTTCGTCCAAGAGGACGTTGTCTTCGGAGTAAAATTGCACCGTATGAGCGGTTTGTTCGTTACTTGGGAATTGTGGGGTCGCGGCGAGCGACGTGGCGGCTGTGTCCGACCATTCATCAGTCATTGGTCCCTCCTGCACCTGCGATTTCGGGGCCTGCTCATTGGGGCGAGGCTGGGAGTCGAAAAATGCTCTCCGCCTTTCGCGATTCAAGACGAGGAATGCGCTTCTACTGCCACAGTTCGCGGCGGGCGGTCAAAACATAAAACCGTGTACGACGCATCACCGCCGGGGCGGAGCGGTCGGAACCCATTCTACAACGAACTGACGAGGACGGCGATTCATTCAAACAGAGAGTTATAATTGCGTTGCGCCGATGCCCAGAGTCAAAGGCAGGACGGATGCGTTACGGCGAATCTGGAAGTAAGCGCGTGTCAGGGAACTGAGAATGTGCTGGCGGAAAAGCCCAAAGGGTATTTTGTAATTCACCACAATAAATGAATAAATCACCAGATTCTCACCACTTTAATCCGTCGATTCCGAATCACCGGCGATCTCGACGTAAATCGCTCCAACCCGACACTGCCGGGGATGTCGGCGGAGTGCTCAACGGAATGGCGTGGTAAAAAGCTGCTGAATTAATTTGGTGATTTTCACGATTTTGCTGGCAGCAGTTTCCGTAACCTTCGATGTGATAATGTTAATTATGGGTATTTATTCCTAACGACAAAAGATACAAAGTTTTCCGCTAATTGATCAGTTTTTGATTCCGGTATTTCATCATTAGAGGATCGACGTTCACGAATTCGCAAGAAATCGCGCAGGTGGCGTCGGACGCGAATTTGCAAGGTTCGCGCTCGAAAAGATGGGGCGCGCCAAAGGTTTTGCGGATTGAGGCTGAAGGCGGTCGCAGCGCGGCATGTAAGAGGTGTGACGCCCTCTGGGATATTCTCCTAGAGGACAATAACTCAAGCGACGCTTTCGCCGAACTAGAATATTATCTCTACACGCGGCTTACTGACCCAAGGACTTCTCAATCGTGGTGAGCGTTGCTTCCAGGCTTTGAAGATCCTGTTCAGCTTGCGCCGCGTCGCCTCGCCCATACGAAAGATGAGCCGTGTTTAACTCCGATTTGGCTCGATCCAACGCGGCTTGTGCGTCGGCCGGGAGAGGGGTGCTTCCCCCCGGCCGCGGTCGGGTCAGTGAGCGCCTCAGGCTGTTGTAGTCCTGGCCGTAGCGTTTTGCATCCGCATATTCTCGCAGGCGAAGCGCGTTCATCCGCGCGGGGTCCGGCGCGGAGGTTGGCGCCGCGGGCGTCGGAGGAGCAACGGCCTGAACAGGAGGCGATTGAGGCGGCTGGTGCGAGGGAGCCGTGTCCGGAACCACCGCGTCAGGCGAAGCCTGATTTGAGGTAGCCACGCTCGGGGCAGTCGGACTTGCGGCAAGCGGTTGACCTGCTCCTTTGCCCCCGGGAGCTTTCGACAAGGGTGCAGTCGCTGCCCCCGAAACTGGCGCCGGTTGAATTGCCGAAACATTCTGGCTTGGCGCTGAGGGCGGACTGCCGGACCGGAGGCCGTTGAAAGACTCGAGAATCGTTTCATTGATGGGTCCGGCTATTGTGGTGCAGCGAGCCTCTTCCAGCTTGCGTACAAGCCCAGTTGGCACCTCTTCACTGGTCCAGGTCGTGGTAACCATCGTGCAGCCTCCTGCCCACGGGGAGGAAACAGAATGCCATTGGGTAGGAAGTTTCGTGCCATTGATCACCAGCGTCTCTTGTCCGCTATCAAGTGGGGTCGGGGCTTGCATTCGTTGGATTGTTTGCGGCACTTTCACCGGGTAAGCGATCTCGGTGTCACGAGGTTGATGCGCTGTGCCATCCGGATCGTAGGCGATGTCTGTGTGCCATAGCTTGGCAATATCGTCATCGATGGAACTCAACAGATAGCTCTCCCGATCCCAGGGCTTGTCGGCAATGAGATTACTTGTCGCCGAGGCTCTGGCCATTTTCCGGTGCAGGTAGGTAATCTTCGTGCCGCTCGGAAATCCCTTCCAAGCCAGATACAAGGGGTCTTCCACAAGCGTTTCAGCGGACTTGTCGAGCGAAAGCGAACCGCTCAACGCGCTCGTCAGCGTGTCCAGATCGCCATCGTAATTTGCGTTTGGCTCTTTGGCCGCCATTTTCCCCGCAGCTGTTAGAACCGCACTTTCGCTGCTCGCGGACACGTAGCTCTTATAGGCCGCATCCACGTCAGCGGCGGTTTTCAGATTCCGTTTGACCGCCAGAAGCGCCCGTACGTACCCGCGCGGGTTCTTGCGAGTCACAATATCTTCAAACGCGCGATAAGGATCGGGTCGAGTGGCGCCGATGGCGGCGGGGTCCATCACGCCGCCGCTGGTCATGCGCTTGGTCGCGGTGCGCACCTGGCGCGATGCCTGGAGCACATCCTGCTCGCCAAAGGCGATAACGAATTGGCGATATGTAGTGTCGGCGTACTGCCATTTCGTCGGCTGATCGATTGTCGATGAACGGCTCGGCTTGTTTTGAGTCAGCAACCATAGTAAATAGCGGCGATCATCGCCCTGGGTTGCCAGCCTCTCGACGGCGCGGATGGGATTCGGGACATAACCGATCACCCCTTCGGGCTCAGCTACGGACGCGTCGGGCACTTTGTTTCCGCTGGGCGTCAGTTTAATCGGCTCCTTCGCTGTGACCTGCAATAACCCGCCGCCGGCCTTGGGAGCCGCTCGAACCTGTTGAACGGCCTTCCGGATCGCATCCTCGCCCAACGCCTTCAGCATGCCGTCGTATTCACTGAACGCATCGTCCCAGGGAATTTCCTGGTAACGCACGCACATAGCCGGAAAATAGACGGCGGGGTCATCCAAGCCGACGGGCTCGCGCCGCGCCGCGTCGAACTCCGCCCAATCGCGCTGGACAACGTAGATCTCGTGTTTGTTTTCGCTCGCAGCCAGGGCCTTCAGAAAGCGTTCCGGAAGATTTTGCAGGTCCTTGAGATCGTCGGCGGTCATGTTCGAATTGAGCTTACGAAGCGGATCGCCTCCGAGGTTCTCGAGGATCTTGTCCTGTCCAATCGGTAAATTCGGGATTTGCAGTTTGACTGATTCCGCCGTCCAGCTTTCCCCCGATGAAGTCCGCTCCCTGAACGCCGCCCAGTGCTTTCGTCACCGACATCCAGACGTAGTAAGCGTCCTTGTCATAGAGCAATTTCGCAAATTCTTCCCGAGCCGCTGCCGCACCCGGCTTATCCGGGTAGGTTGCCCAGAACCGGCTTCGAGCCTTTGCGATCATCGCGCTTCCTTCGGCGATGCTACCTCGCAGGTCCGCGATCGCTTGGCCAACACGCCCGATCAGGCTCTGGCAGTTCGAGGGTGTGAGCCAGTGGTATCGGGGGTCGCAGGGATTCGATGGCCCGGCGTAAGCCGGAGCGGCGGAAAGGACCGAAGCGGCGAAAAGAACCGTGGCACAGATTCTTGCTGCGCTCCATGTTGGTCTCCTGGCCTGGAATCGAAGTCATTCGCTGCTGGAGCAACATATTGTTGGTATGCGCGGGGATAGTATCACAGGATCAGGGACCGTTTATGAACGCCTTGCGCGGGATCGGCGGCGAAGAGGGTCGCGAGTTTTTATGGGGAAAGGGTATTCACGGGATTTGGGTGTAATTCACACAATAAATCAGCAGATTCTCACCACTTTATTCCATAGACTGTTCGTTCTGAGCTGCGGGCAATCCGGGAGCAAAATGAAAATGTTTTGAACGAACACCGCCGGTATGACGGCGGATTCTTCGACGGAATAGCGTGGTAAAAACCTACTGAATTAATCTGGTGACTTACATTGAAGAACAGCCAAGATTCTGCAAAATTCTGCGAAGTGATAATACTTATTATGGGAATTTATTCCTAGATTTCAGGGCAGGGGTTGCGCTTGTAGCTTTTCCCGCTATTTCATCATTCGTGTGGCTTATCGCCGGTTGGCTGCGATCAGATGCTCAATTTGCCTGTTTTCTTCGCACCTTTCAAGCCCCGTAAAGGCGTTTGTGTGGGACGCGGCAGCAACAGACGCGGGAAGAATTCGTTGTAGTAGTTCTCGTTGAACCATGCGCACTTGATATCGAAAAGCCTGAGGCCGGGAACGAGGCGCGTCAGCGCCAGGGCGTAGATCGTGAGCTGCGCGATGGGCTTGTTCGTGCGCGCGTCGGGCTTGTAATCAAGAATATGAATGGCGCCGTTGCGCGCCTGCAGAAAGTCGATGTGCCCGGTGATGTGACGCGGTTGGTGGCCGGCGTCCGGGTTCGCCGGGTCGAGCGGTTTTCTGGGAATGATTGTGACGCGGTATTTTTCTTCAAGTGCGGCGATATCGTTTTCGCAAAGCCAGATCGGAACCTCGACGGCGACCGTGACACTGTCGTTGGCCAGCATGAAGCGTTGCAGTCTGGAATGGCGGGCGTGGTTGGAACCGACGCTCGGGATTATCAGCGCCGCCGCGTCAGTGGCGGTGTTGTTCCTTTCCGTCACAATGAGCCGGTCAAGCGCAAGAAAATCGTGCGGCAGTTTCGAGGCGCGAGCCCCCTCCTCCCGCCTGAAGAGTTCATGAGGGCAATCGCGTGGCACGCTTTCGAGAAAATCGGCAAGTGACGCAAACTTCGTATCGCCTTTGCGGCGGTCATCGAGCGAGCCGCCGCGCAGGAAGGCGAGCTTGGCGCGGTGATAGCCGAATTCATAGACCTGCGCGTGATAGAGCTTGATGATGCGGATGAGCTGCGAAGGGGTGAAGAGCTTGCGGCCTCGATCACGCAGACGCCGGTAGCTTGTCAGGCCGGGATGCGCTGAAAGCCAGCGGGAAATCGTGGCCGGGTTGATGGCATGGCCGTAGCGCGATGACATGCGGCGGGCAGCCTCTTCGAGCGAATGACCCAGATTGTAGGACGTGAGGGCGTCGAGTATTTCGCCCAAGGGATAGGTCTTGTTGCGGACGGCGCGCGGGCCTGGCGTGAAGCGGCGCTGGCAGGCCCGGCAGATGTACATGCGAACGGTTTCGAGTTTCTTGAGACGGCTGCCTTTGGCGCGGATGTTTTTGCTGTAGCAGTACGGGCAGCGCTCCGGGGGCTTGATGGGGGATGACGGCGGGGATCGTGCGGTTCGCTTGGACATGCGGCCTTATAGCAGGAGAGATTGGAAGAGTCACGAATCCGCAAGACGGCGTGCGTGCGCCGCGGTCACGGATTCGCAAGGAGGCGCGTGGGGTTGGGCTGGTCACGGATCTGCAAGGTTTCCGGGCGAAAAAATGAGATGGGCCAAGGGATTTACAGATTGTGGTGCGGACGGTACGAGGCGCGGGCGAACAAGGGGGTGAGGCCCCCTTGTTTATCCCCCGCAGGCTGTGGGGCTGGCGGTGGGTTGCCGTGGCTCAATTTGCGGTGGATTGAGAGGTGGCTCGGGCGGCGGTGCCGGCGGCCCAGGCGATGGCGGCGTCGAGTTGGTCGTATGGGAAGCTCTTTACTTCAGCTTTGACGAAATGTTCGGCGATGTGCGGCGCGACTGTAGCCAGCTTGCTATCGGCCGCGAATGCGATCCTTTTCACCTCGCGGTGATGATCGCGGACGAAGCGGACATGCCGAAGGAAGCTTCCGAAATTCTCCCAGCCGGGAAATTCGCGGGCATGGATCACCAGCCCTTGCAGGCTGCCATGCGCTTCGATCCAGTTGTCTGCCGTCAGCGACAGCGCGTCGAAATCCTGCGCGCGGAGCGCCTGCCTGACCTCAACGACGATTACCCCGGATTCTGGAAGAAGACGGTGAGAGACGGCGGCGCGTTCGGGGAGCGAGACCAGCCAGTCAATCGCCTGATCACGCTCCTGATTTCCGAATTGGCGGACGGGACACGGCATGAGGAATCCCATCAGCCTCGTCATTTCCCGCACCCAGACCACGTCGGTGACGACGGCGCAGCCCTCGAAAAGGCGCAGGAAATGGAGCCCGATTTTCGCATCCTCCCACGCCGCGGCCGGCGTGAAACCCTCGAACTCGGTCCCGAGCTGATACAGAAACCGGATGCGGCGCGCCTCGCGCCGGGCTTCGTCAAGCAACGGCGTAAAAACCTGCTCGTAGTCTTCTTTCGATATCTTGCCGACGGCCTTTACGCCATCGATGCCCGCCGGCAGTCCTTGAAGTTTTTCAATCACGGGTCCCTCCTGGCGCCAGCAAGAACAGGACAACAATACCGGGCGGGCAAAGTCTTTTAAGAAGTTGTGCGCCTGCGCGCACGGGGCCCGTCGGTAGACCTTTAAGTTTTTCAATCACGGGTCCCTCCTTCGCCATCTCCATTAGCCCCAATATAGCCTTTTCAGCACTTTGGGGGAAATTCCGGAGGTGGCTTCGCCCTTTGTGTTTGGTCTACAACAAGAGCAAAATGGCCTGAGCGCAGGAAGCTATCAGAGGGAACGTAATGGGAGATCAAACGGGCAGTATTACGTTATCCGCCGCTCCGGATATCCTGCGTCGTGTAGTCCGCCTGCAAATCCTGACCATTGCGTGGATGACCGTCGAGGTCATCGTCGCGCTCGGAGCAGGCTGGAGCGCGCGGAGTTCAGCACTGCTGGGCTTCGGAGGCGACAGCGCGATTGAACTGTTCTCCGCCGTTGTCGTGCTTTGGCGATTTCGTTCCCAACCTGATTCGGCGGAATCCGAAAGGTTCGCTGCCCGGGTGGCCGGAAGCTTGCTCTTCGTCGTCGCAGGCTTCGTCATCGTTAGTTCCGGACTGTCTCTCCTCGGTCATCGTGAACCCCAACCGAGCATCGTCGGGATCATCCTGTTGATTGTGGCGGCCATCGGCATGCCGTGGCTGGCGGGTGCGAAACGGAAACTGGCAACTCAGGTTGCGAGCGCGGCATTGAAAGCAGACGCCACCGAGTCCGCGCTTTGTGGCTATTTGTCGCTGATCGCTTTGGCAGGACTGTCGGCAAACGCGATCTTTCACGCGCCGTGGGCAGACCCCGTCGCGGCGCTGGCTCTCGTGCCGCTCATCGCGAGGGAAGCATGGCACGCCGTCCACGCTTCACGGCACTGCTGCCACTGATGGCGCGCCAAGGGTTTTGCAGATTGAGGCTCGGGGCTTGTCGCCCCGAGCCTTGCGACCAACGGATTTTCTTACCACTGCGGCTTTCGCCGCCCTCGCCGAACGGAAACCTTCGCCGAGGTTTGGGGTCCGGACTATCCTTGATCGGTCTTTGAATCAGCGTCCAGATGTGATTTCGTAGCCGCATGCGCGGACATATACTCCGGAGGATTTATGGCGAACACACAGAGCCTGATAGCTCAGGCCTACTCTGCGTTCAATCATAGGGATATCGACAGCGCCCTGGCGCTCATGAGTGAGACGGTTAGCTGGCCCAAGGCATCGGAGGGCGGGCGGGTCGTCGGGAAAGAAGAGATTCGGGCCTACTGGACCCGTCAGTGGCAAGAGTTTGATCCTCACGTGGAACCACTTGAGGTAATCGACCAGGAAGGCGGGATTGCCGCCGTCAAAGTCCATCAGCTCGTGAAAAGCCTTGGCGGCGATGTCCTTTCTGATATCGAGGTGTGGCACGTTTATACCATCGCGAACGGTTCATTGAACGCATGGACCTCAAGGAGAGCGAAACAGGCTCGGACTCAACCCCGTCGACAGCATTTTCCAGACGCTAGCACGGGTCAGGAATTTTGCCGGTGATCATTGGTCAGAGAACCGCGATTCTCGACGGGAAGGACGGCGAGCGGATAGGCGGCCAGGAAAATATCGAGAAAACGAAGATAATCGGTCTGTGTGAGATGCTCATAGGCGAGGAGCCACGTTAAGGCGAGCCTGCCCGCCTCACGGCTGGATACCGGGCCTCTCAGGGGGATGGTCTCAACCGGCACAGAGGCGCCTTTCTCGTCCGTTCTTGGATTCCTGACATCAAAGATGACAAGCCGGTCGGGGCTGTTAATGACCCGATATTGACCATCGATCAGAATAAGGGATTTGGTTTCCATTGGCAGCCAACACCGGATATGCGGATTGGTTCCGGGGAAATTGGTCGGGCAGACCGGGAGTTGAGGCATAAACCCGCGTTGAAATTCTCCGCGACCGCGCTACGCGCGGCCACAAGAAATAATTAAATGATTAAATGATTCATCTCCGGACGCAGAGGACCGGCAGCTCGAAGTACTGGTGGTAGTTGCCCTGGTCACCATCGCTGAGCCTCTGGCACCAAGCGAGGCTTCTGTTGTCGGTGTTATGCTCCGCCAACCAGATGTACTCGGCGGGAAACGAGTTGCCACGGTTGAAAAGTTCTGTGAATGCGCCGCCTTTACCCTCGACGGCCGTCAGATAGTCTCCTTGCTTCCTTGTGGGCAGAGAACCGCCTTGCCCTTGTGCCCATGCGGCGGCGGCGTAATGATCCATCAGCTTGAGGGCCACCGAAAACCAGATGGGTTTATTGTCGGCAGGGTATATGCCCCCGTATATCTCGCCTTTGTGTTCTCCGGCGCTCTCTATAGCGCCGATTTCATGCGCGGCTTTTGCCCGCAAGAGCGGAGATACATCGCCACTTGCGATGGGCGGAACGGACAGACTATCGTTCGGCGGGGCCGGAAGGCCATGAAAGCTCCCGTCAGCGCTGATCTTGACCTGCGCGCCGTTGGCTTTCACGACGACATCGCCGAAATCATCTCCGAGAGAAATCTCCCTCACCTTCCCGTTACCTGCGGCCATGATCTTTCCCCAAAACTTTGCTGTTGTTCCGCGCACCCTAGAGGATATTTTTTGTTATGGCAAAGAAAATAGTTGCTGCGGTGCAGCAATTGTCGGCGGTGATGGGGTGGTTCCGCCGTCAGTGATGAGTGGGGTTTATTGCGGATTCTGTGACTATGGAAAGGAGACTAATTGCTTAGCGAGCTTCTTGCTACGAACGAAGTTTCTGTGGGAATTTGAGATGACAGGAAAGAAATTACTGTCCACCCGTCACCAGATATAGCTGCCAGATTTCGGAAGCGCTCAGGGCGCGGTTGTAGACGCGAACGTCGTCGATGGTGCCGGTAAACGTGTCACCGTGGCCAGGAACATCAACGCCGATCTTGAGATCGCCGCCAGTAAGTATGGTGGCGCTAAGATTAGAAAAAGTGAAGGACGGGGTCTGGAGAACGCCGTCGACATAAATATTGACTCCCGCCGCCATGGAGCTGCCGTCATAGGTTGCAACAACATGGTGCCAGGCATTGGTGGCAGCGGCAGAGCCATTTACAAGGACACAGAGGTAATTGTTACTGGCCTTTGTATTAATGACTTGCATATTAATGCAGTTGGTCGAGCAGGCGGTCGAACTGCAGCTGTTGACCGCCCCATCAGCTGGAAATGAAACGCCATATCCCTGGTGGCTGCCTGGACCGGCTTGGTTGGACACCACGTCACCTTCGCTTGTGGAGCTGGTACGGTAGGCCCAGAACGCCAGCGAGAAAGGTTGGGTTCGCTCGAAGGCGAAATTCGCCGGGTTGGCGACATCGACATAGTTATTGGAGACGTTGGCGAACGTCAGCGCGCCGTTGACCTGGCCGCTCGTAGTCCATGCGGGCCCGTTGGTCAGTGTGCCAGTATTGCCGTTTCCGGAGGAGTCGGAGGCAGTGGTGCCGGAGGTTTCATCGAATTTCCACCAGCCGACCAGCCCCGCCTGCGGGCCGTAGTAGCTATGGCCGATGGCCCTCCAATGGGTGCCGTCGCAGTACTGCATGAAACCCTTGTCATTGTTGTACATCATGTCGCTTTCGTTTCCGGCCGGGCTTGAACAGCCTCCTCCTCCCCCGCCCGCCGGCGAGACTGGGCCCATCGGTATCCAGTTCGTGCCGTTGCAGAATTGCGGGACATGGTAGGTGCCTGCGTTGTACATCAGGTCGCCCGTATAGCCGACCGGGCCGGCGCAGGCCGCCGCGTAGGCATTGTAGAGCGTCAGCATGTCCGATGCGCTCAGGGCGCGATTGTAGATTCGGACGTCGTCGATGATGCCGCTGAAATAACTAACGCCACTGGACTTGCCGATCTTCAGAACGTCGGAAGCACCGTAGGTGACAGTGCCGGTCGCAGGTGTCGGAGTACCGGCAACGCCATTGAGGTATGCCGTCAAAAAATTGCCATCGTAGACGAAAGCAACGTGGCTCCATTGCCCCGCGACGGTTGACCCAACGTTGGCGCTGGTGTTACCGCTAACACTTGTGGTGATGTAGGTAGTGACCCCGGTCGTGGAAGACAGGGTCAGTCGCCACCCGGTGCCAAATCCCGTGCCGTCTGGTGATTTGACAACCGCCATGTCGGAAGTGGACGTAGGTTTCACCCAGGCGGCGACTGTGAATGCGGTCGCAGGTTTCAGGACTGAAGCGGAGGGGACATCCACCTCGTCATCCACACCATTAAAAGTCAGCGCGTTGTTGATCTTGCCCGCGCCCCAGGTCGGGAGGGTCGTACCGGCGAGAGTGCCGGAATTGCCGTTGCCGGTCGAGTCGTTTGCCAGCGTGCCGCTGGCCTCGTCGAATTTCCACCAGCCTACCAGATTGCTCTGGATATCCCCCGACAGCGGCCCGGTGCTGGTGTACAGCGTCATGACATCCGCCGCGCTCAGGGCGCGGTTGTAGACACGGGCGTCGTCGAGGGTTCCCGGCAGAGGAGCGGCACTGGGGGATAGCTGGAATGTTCCCGCGCCTGATACTGGCGTATGACCACTGGGGGTGTCGGTGGCGACGGGAACACCATTCAAATACGTGGTCAGGGTTGTTCCGTCCCACGTCCCGGCCAGATGGTACCAGGTTCCGGTGGCAGGGGTGAAAGTGTACGTGCTTTGCACATCATATCCGGTACCGTCGTAGAAGTCGGCGATAATCTGGTAGACGGGCCCGGTTCTGGTGACAATAAAAAGCCTGTAATTGTGGTCTCCGCTCACGTCGCCGATTTTATCCAGAAAGCTATAGAAGTTATTGACTGCCGGAAGCGACGCCAAATTGAACCACGTCGATACCGTCCACGGGCCGGACAGTCGCAACGAAGCCACATCAGGCACACTCACATACTGCGTGGTCCCGTTGAACGTCAGCGCGCCGCCGTTCATGCCTGTGGTCCAGGTCGGGCTGTTGGTCAGCGTGCCGGTGTTGCCGTTGCCAGTCGAATCCACGGCGCTGGAGCCGCTGCCGTCGTCGAATTTCCACCAGCCGACCAACCCAGTGCGTGCATCGCCGACCGGACCCATGGCGACCCAGCTTGCGCCGTCGCAGTATTCGTAAGTTCGGGAGCCGCCGTTATAGCGATACACACCGGCATTGTCTGTGGGGTTGACGCAGGAGGCGAAACCTGAGGCCGGAAGGCAGAATCCTGAAATCAGAAAAAAGAAAAGCGTGATGCAGAATTTCAAGGGGGTTGCCCTGAAGTTTGTTGTTTGGGAGTTTGCGGCGCGGGCGTTTTGTTACGGAGCTTCAAGGCGCGGAGTTCGGCGTCGGCGAGATCGTTTTGTTCTTTCTCTATGGCAGCCGCGTCGGCAGGCAGCGGCCATGCGCCCGGGATGACCGGAATTCGGGTATCTCCGGTGGAGTTGACGTGAAAGAAAACTGCGGTCAGGGCGTTGCGGGGGCAGATATCGGTGGGCTTCCGGCCGACTGGGACCGGAATATGGCTGCCGGGCGCGGCGCCGTGAACGGCGACGGCGCATATGACGGCGTCGGGGTACAGGTCGTCCGCTTTAGGGATCGCCCGCGTGTCTTGTTGATTTCCCGCCGTGTGTTTATTTCCCGCGGTCGCTAGCGCTCCCATCGCCTCTTGCGCGCGGGCGGAAGGGACAGAAGCCAGAGCGAGAGTAAGAGCGATAATCGAGGTTCTGAACATGGGCTTTCTCCGGCGAATAAAAAAACCACCAAGATCGCTCTTGGTGGCCGGAGGTTACAAACCGTCGACGTGAGCAAACGGCGCGGCACTCTTTAGCCGCGAGGCTTGGACATACAGTACCGCCCCCCGGCCAAAGGCCGAGAAGCGGCATCAATTCGCGGCTGATGCCGACGCCGCTACGTTGAGAAGGGGTTTGTACGCCCCGGCCGGTTTTCAGAGCCGACCTATTTTTGACAGTAAGGATTCAGCTGAGGAAGGGCAACAGGTTTTGATTTGGGTCGGAATGAAGTGGGAGGTTTATTATGGAAATAGTGGGGGCGAGAAGATCCCATCTGTCTCCGCTGCATCATCCGAGGTCACCCGGAAGCAGGACTTTGTTCGCGGCGAGGATGGTGTTCCACAGCAGCGCATTTCGGAACAGCAAGGACCAGAGTGAACAGCTCAGCGGTACTCGACATCTCCGTACTGGTGTTTCGCGAAGGCCTGGAATGCATTCTGGTTTTGACAGCCCTCACAGCCAGTTTCAAAGGAGCCGACGCGAAATATAATCGCTCCGTTGCGGCGGGGGTCGGCATCGCCTTCGTCGCCACACTGGTAACGTGGAGCGTTGTTGTTCGCATCCTCGACGACATTGGACGGAATGTCTCCGCGCTGGCCGTTCAAGCGGCAACCGGATTGCTTGCCATTCTCGTTTTGCTCGTCGTCATGAACTGGTTCTTTCACAGGCTCTATTGGACCGGCTGGATTTCTCTTCACAACCAGCGCAAGCGGGAATTGCTCAACGACGAAGCGAAGGAAAGAAGCGAGCATCGGGTCCTCTTCGGGATGGCTCTTCTGGGTTTCACTTCGTTCTATCGCGAGGGATTCGAGGTTGTTCTATTTCTTCAGAGCTACCGCCTGAAGCTCGGCGATCTCATCATCCTATATGGAGTTGTTCTGGGCGCAAGCGCGACCGCGCATCGTCGCGATTCTGACTTTCGTTGCGCACCGCCATTTGCCGTACCGAAAGATGCTGGTATCGACAGGATTGATGCTTGCCCTGGTGTTGCTGGTGATGGTGGGCGAAGAGGCACAGGAAATGCAGTTTGCCCGTTGGCTGCCCGTGACCGAAATTCCGAAGCTTGCACACCTGATTCCGTCATGGATGGGCATGTGGTTATCAATCTTTCCCACGGTCGAGACGCTGACCGCTCAGGCTCTTGCCGCTCTACTTGTTTTTGGCTCGTATTTCACGGCACGATCTGCCGTGGGAACCGCGCGTTAGAGAAGGAGGCGCCGGTTCGGACGGGTTCCCGGTCCAGGCTGTGGCCGCAGACGCAAGGGAAAGGAAGGTTAACCCTCTCGCAGGAAAAAGCATCCTACAAACAGGACCCTTCACTCATTCCCCCAAGGAGGTTTCCGCACATGAGAATTGTCAACAGGTTCGTACCTCTCATCGGCCTGGTATTTTTACTATTCGCCGCTCCCGGCGGCGCTCAGGGAGCGACATTTCACGCGACTCTTTCCGGCAAGGACGCGGTTCCGCCAGTGAACACGCCCGCGCACGGCACAGCCACTTTCGTCCCGAGCAAAAGCGGCAAGAGTTTGAGCTACACCCTTTCGGTAGCGGACATCGAGGACGTTACGATGGCCCATATCCATATAGGACCGGTCGGGAAGGAAGGACCGGTCGCCGTGTGGCTATATCCTGCCAAACCGCCCGCAATACTGAAGAAAGGAAAGTTTAGCGGGGTATTAGCCAAGGGAGTCATCACCGAGGCGAATCTCACCGGGCCGCTTAAGGGAAAAACCATCGCCGATCTCGTGGACCAGATCAAGGCTGAAACGGCCTACGTCAACGTTCACACAACGGCGCATCCCGGCGGAGAAATTCGCGGGCAGATCAAATAGGCTTTGTGATCGTTGCTGCGCGACCGATATCCTTCCGCGGCCCCATGACCGAGACGCAAAAGGAAACGAAGGTCGGCGATGAGGGCTGGTTCAGTCGCTATTGTGGATGGACCGGTTCAGCGCCTGCCGGTTCCCAGGTCGTCCGAATATCCGGCCTTCAGGCGGGACCATTGGGCAGTGGGGCGTCCATCGGTACGGAAATTTTGCTGGCCTTCAAACCGTTTTGGCCAACCGGTCGGCGAGTCCTCCCATGTCTCCTGCCGCCCGTAGACGGTCAAGTCGAGCAACCGGAAGCTGTTATCCATATACTCGGCACCGCGTGCCGTCGTCCAGTAAGTCTCGAACACCTTAGACCCTTGTCGAAGGTAGCAAACGATGTGCATCCTGCCCACCCGGCGTCCAACCAACAGGGTGTCGAGCGAGTCCTGGGCCGAGTACCAGGGCACCTCCCAGCCCATGAAGTCGCGATACCGGACGCTTTCTTGGTACGGGCCCTGGCAAAACACTGCAAAGGTGACGTCGCGAGAATGGATATAGGACAGCTCGCGCACCTGCGATGTAACCCAGGTGCATCCCTCGCACTGTTCCGGCGCAGGGTGGCCGGTATGCCACATGAAGTAGTAGGCGATCAGCATCCGGCGTCCTTCAAACGCGTCCAAGAGTGTCAGCGCGCCACGTTCGCCAATGAGCGATGTGGCAGCGTCCACCTTAGTTATGGGGAGGCGTCGGCGGATGGCGGCAATTGCGTCGCCTTCTCTCGTGTGAGCCTTTTCTCGAACCCGCAATGCGTCTAGCTCGGCATTGAAGGTGTTCCGATCGACTAGCTTAGGGACGCCAAGTCCATCTCCCGTGAAGTCTGTCATCGTTCTCTCCGTTAGCGCCTGGGGTTTAGTTTCGCTCATTTGTATTTCCTCCTGAAGTCTAATCAGACTGAACAATTACCTGACTGAGATTCACGCCAACCATCCTGTCAAACCGAGGCTCGCCTTTCGGAACGAGGGCCTTCGACTTGTAGGCATCTTTGGTGACCTCCTGTTTATCGATCCCTCTTTCCAATATAAAACCAGCTCATCTGATCAGTGGCTGACCGCCTCTTCAATAGTGCGCGATTTGACCCAGTTAATGAGTCCGCCAGCCAGCAGGACATCGAGCTGCCGGGCCGACAAATCGTGAACAGCCGTTATGCCGCGCCCCTTTGTGAGATTTTGAAAATCGATCTTGTGAGTTTTCCGAAGCTGACTGGCAAGGCCGGAGAATTTCAATATATCGCCGGACTCCACCTGATCGTAGCCGGCGGGATTTTCAAAGGTGAGAGGAAGAACCCCGAAATCAATCAGATTTTGCCAGTGGATGCGCGCGAAGTCTCTGGCAATCACGACCCGCAGACCAAGATAACGCGGAGCCAATGCAGCATGCTCGCGGCTTGAGCCCTGACCGTAGGTGCGGCCGCCGACGATGGCATGACCGCCCTTCTCCCGGATTTCCGCGGCCCGGCGCGGATAGGTCCTGTCCACGGATTCGTAGACGAACTGGCTGATCGCGGGGATGTTGCTGCGGAATGGAAGGACCCGGGCACCAGCGGGCATGATCGTGTCGGTTGAAATCTCGTCACCGACCTTGAGCAGGACCGGAATTTCCAAGGTGTCCGGAAACGGATCGAATTCGGGAAAGGATGCGATGTTCGGTCCTTTGACAAGTTCGACCTGCCGGGCGGCCTCCAGAGGAAGAGGTGCGGACAGCATTTCGGTGTTGAGCACGGGTTTCTCCGGCTCGTGGACTGCCGGATACGGAAACCCGAGAGTTCTCGGGTCCGTGATCTCGCCGCGAAGGGCCGATGCGGCCGCCGTCTCCGGGCTGACAAGGCAGACCTTGTCATCATGCGTGCCGGAGCGCCCCGGAAAATTACGCGGCACCGTGCGCAAACTGAGTTTATCGGTCGCCGGGGCCTGGCCCATGCCGATGCAGCCGTTGCAGCCGGCCTGATGAATGCGCGCGCCCGCCCGCACCAGCGAGAAAAGATGCCCGTCGCGGATGAGATTTTCGAGAATCTGCCGCGATGTGGGATTCACGTCAAAAGACACGCGTTCATGAATTTTGCGGTCCTTGACGATCTCGGCGGCGATAGCAAAATCGCGATAGCCGGGGTTCGCCGAGGAGCCGATATAGGCCTGGTAGATTTCCTGCCCTTGCGCTTCGCGGACCGGGATGACATTTCCGGGGCTGGAGGGCATGGCGATGAGCGGTTCAAGCGCGGAAAGGTCGATCTTCTCCGCGACATCGTAGGCGGCGCCGGGGTCGGCTTTCAGTTCCGTCCAGTCGCTTTCGCGCTGCTGTGAGTGCAGAAAGCGGCGAACCTCGTCATCAGACGGAAATACGGTCGTCGTGGCGCCGAGTTCCGCGCCCATGTTGGCGATCACATGGCGGTCCATGGCGGACAGATATTCAAGGCCCGGGCCGTAATACTCGATGATGCGCCCTACTCCGCCATCGACGCCGTGGCGGCGGAGCATTTCGAGAACGACATCCTTGGCGCTCACCCAGTCGGGCAGCCTGCCCGACAAGCTCGACGCCCCAGATGAGGGGCATGTGGAACCAGAAAGGCTCGCCGGTCATGGCAAGCGCGACTTCGATGCCGCCCGCGCCGATCGCCAGCATGCCGATCGAACCGGCTGCCGGAGTATGACTGTCGGAGCCGAGCAGAGTTTTTCCGGGTTTGCCGAAACGTTCCTGATGGACCGGATGGCTGACACCGTTGCCGGGACGGCTGAACCAGATTCCGAAACGCCGGCTGGCGGATTGAAGGAAGAGATGATCGTCAGGATTCTTGTAGTCTTCCTGAATGAGGTTGTGATCGACGTACTGGGCGGAGAGTTCGGTTTTGACCCGGTCGATGCCCATCGCCTCCAGTTCAAGCATGACCATGGTGCCGGTGGCATCCTGCGTCAGGGTCTGGTCGATGTGGATGCCGATCTCCGCGCCCGGCGTCATCGAGCCGGATACGAGATGCGATTGAATGAGTTTCCTTGCGATATTGAGATTCATGGGCGAGCCCCTTTCGAGGCCGGGCTAGCGGAGCTTCAATGCAACCGCGTAACCGGTCAGCAATCCATGGAAGAATGCTTGGCGGACCTTACGGTGGGAATCCTTATAGTGCCGCGCCGCGTCGTCGAGCGCGCGCAGCAGTTTTTCGCGGTGAAGATCGCGCGGTCCCGCCTGTACGAGCTTGTCCACAAGCGTGCGCACGGCATCGTCGTCGGCAATGGTGAATTTGTGCGGATGTTGGCGAGCCATCGGATAGCGCCTCCCTTTATCAAAGGTACATCCGAGGGGATCAGGCCGGCAACACGGTGACGCAGCCATGCGGATTCGCGAAAGTTTCAACGCTAATTCGAGGAATATCCGCAGAAGGATTTTTCAGCGTGCGTTGACGTCAGGATATCAGAGGGACCGGCACAAATCGGAGAGTTAGAAGACACCGGTGAACCGGGATGACCATTTCAGAACGGCGCAGCCCATCGCCGAGTTGTAGCCTGCGCCTCTGAGAATGCGCTGGCGGGCTTTCGAGTCCGCCCTTTTTATTTGTAGTTATGCGGCAGCAGAAGTCACGATGGGCAGCCAAAGCTCCGGACCATTCTGTAGCACGTTATAATCGGCACCAGCGGTTTGCTGGTCAGGCGGATTTAAGACGAGGATTTTTGTATTCGGGTATCGCAACCGAAGCCAATCAACAATTTCCTCCCTTTCTGGTCTGGGCGCGGCATGCCCAACAATAAAGAAAGCTATATCCTCGGCTCGCAGCTGGATTGTAATAAGCAGAGTTTTGGCCGCATCGTTGCCGATGACGGATAACACGCCGAAGCCACGTTTCCGTAACAACTCAGCCCTCGCTTTGCGAAGCGTTTCGGTGTAGGCGATTTGGAATACGCGCTTCGCAATGGCTGGCGCGTCGACGGGAAATATGATTTCGCGAGTCGATAGCTGAATCCCGAAAAATTCGTTACCTGTCGCTGCGACAAGTTCTCTTAGCTTTCGGCGAGCAGTGATTAAGCCGGATGCGGCATCCCGCCAAGATACGGAACCCTCTGGTAAGCACTCGAAAATGGAGTATTCGGAATCCATTGCAACGAGACCTCACCTGGATTTCCGTTTTGATCTCCAGGATGGGCACTTTTATACAATCACCGTGCCGAAAGCACAAAGTAAATCGAAAACAGTTGCGCGGGCCGGATGTCCATTGCGTCCACTCCCTGTGGTCTCCCTCGTCATAAATCCAAGCGACCGCCCCGGTATGGACAGGGTGTTCGCACCCACAGTATGTTGACACTATGCCGCCGTCACCCGTTCTTATCGTCGGCGCTGGTCCGAGCGGGCTAAATTTGGCCTTGGCTCTGATCCGCCGGAATATAAAATGCCGTCTGATTTCCGAGGCCGACGGCCCCGGCGAGGAATCGCGCGCCATGGTGGTGCAGGCGCGCACACTGGAATTCTACGGACAATATGGCTTTGCGGGCGAAGTCATCGAACAAGGCGTGGTCGCCGAAACGGCCCATGTGCGCGAGGGTGGCGAGTCCGGTAGCCGGGAAGTTCTCTCCATCACTTTCAAAGAAATGGGCGCGGGCCTCAGCCCATATCCATTCGCGCTCGCTTATCCGCAGGACGATCACGAACGGTTCCTGATCGCGAAGCTTAAGGATGCGGGTTGTGAAGTCGAATGGGGCGCGAAGCTGACCGGCTTTAGCGAAGATGATAACGGCATCAGAGCCAACATCGACCACAAGGACGGCCGGGTTGAGCAGGCGGAAAGCACATACATCTGCGGCTGCGATGGCGCGCGTAGCTGTGTGCGCGAAACTCTCCAGCTGGGTTTTCCTGGCGGTACATATGAGCAACTCTTCTATGTCGCGGATGTAGAGATCGCGAGTGGTTTTTCCCGGGACCTGTATATCAATCTCGGTGTACATATTCTCACGCTGATGTTCCCGGTGCGGTCGAGCGGAATGCAGCGCCTGATCGGCCTGGTGCCGCCCGAACTGTCACAGCGCGAGGACCTCGGCTTTGAAGACATTCGCGCCCAGGTCGAGCCGCTCCTCGATATCAAAGTGACCAAGGTAAACTGGTTCTCAACCTATCGCGTCCACCATCGCGTTGCCGACAAATTCCGGGTAGGACGCGCTTTCCTCGTAGGCGACGCCGGCCATATCCATAGTCCCGCGGGCGGTCAAGGCATGAACACTGGAATCGGTGATGCCGTGAACCTCGGCTGGAAATTAGCCCAAGTGCTGCAGAACCGCGCCGACACTTCGCTTCTCGACACCTACGAACCCGAGCGGATCGGCTTTGCGCGTTCGCTTGTAGCCACCACGGATCGTGCCTTTACGGGCCTGGTCGGTGAAGGAGCGGCCGGCGAGTTTACGCGAAGGATTGTCGCGCCTCTTGTGTTCGGGGTCGTTACCCGCTTTAGTCTGGGCCGCCATGCGATCTTCCGCACGATTTCCCAGACGCGTATTCACTATCCGGACAGCCCGGTCAGCCAAGGCGTGGCCGGCGATGTCCACGGCGGTGACCGCCTTCCGTGGGCGGGAGCTGACGCACAGGATAATTTCGAGCCTTTGCGTTCTCTGGATTGGCAGGCGCATGTTTACGGCGAGGCGGAGAAAGATCTCGAAACGACATGTCGTGAGCTTCACCTGGCCCTGCATGCATTCGCTTGGAGCGACAGCGCAAGAGATGCCGGACTCAAGCGGAATGCTCTATATCTTGTCCGGCCCGACGGACACGTCGCATTGGCTTCAGCCGAACAAAGCGCCGGCAAACTCAGGACCGTCATTGAACAGTTTCACCTGCGGTTTGAAAATTCACCCATACCCCTTCCTCAATTATGAGGCTTGGCTCGGGATTGCCACATTGTGAGGTTTCCCGCCGCCGTAAGGACGGCGTATCGCCTCTTGAGGCTTCCCCCTCGCCGCCTTGCGGCTCGTATCGCGGCTCTTGTTTAAGGTTTCCCGCCGCCGCATGAGAGAGTATATCGGTCGCACTCAATGTTCAGAGCTGCCAAGTTTCCGTGGTGTTTTTGTTGGAAGATCAATGACCGGCGTCGGCACTGCAGGGAGTTCGGCGGAGGGCTTCGAGGGCAGGCACAGTGGTCCTAACGGCGTCGGACCGGCAGCGAGCAATTCCTGCAGACTCGCAATAAGCAAATCCGAACCTTCGCCCTTCGAAATGACCTTGCGTACGCCAGCCTCAATCGCGTCGCGTTCCAACTGCGGATTCCTGTGCAGCGTGTAGAGGACGATTGGAACGCTCGGCAAGGCTTTTAGAATCTCCCGCGCCGCATCGATTCCGTTGAGCATGGGCATGACAAAATCAAGAACGATTACGTCGGGTTTCAATTGACTCGCCATCAGGACAGCCTGTCGTCCGTTCGCGGCTTCGCCGCAAAGAAACCATCCCGGGCGTTGCAGGAACGCTCTCAGGTGCGCGCGCAAGAATTCGCTGTCATCGGCAATCAAGATTCTCGCCATAAGAAAGCCATTCTGGAAGCGCCGTGCCTATTATGTCGGTAATCCGACATAAGAGCTCCCGGCGGAGATTAGCATTTGATGCCTGCTGTCTGATATACATAATTTTCTGTAGGCAAGGCTTTTTTTAGCATCCCCCGAGATCGTGCTTCACGATCTCATAAGTTAGGGTCACGAAGGGCCTTGGCACGGACGAAGGTTGAGTGAGCCTTAACACAAGGAGCGGACAATATGCGTCGAATAGTTCTTCCCGGCGAACGCACGGGGAACGGGGGAAAGCCAATCTCCAACCAGATTCTCCTCTCTCTGGGGGAACGGGAGTTCGAAGCAATCCGACCTCGGTTGAAGCTGGTAACGCTCAAGCACCACGCTGTGCTTCACGAAAGCAATCACAAGACGGAATTCGTGTATTTTCCAGACAACGGACTGATTTCGCTCGTAATCCCCAGTTCTAACGGAAAAACGGCAGAGGCCGGTGTGGTCGGCAACGAGGGTCTCGTCGGGCTGGAAGGCTTGTTTGGGCTGAAACGAAGTCCTTTGCGCGAAGTTGTTCAAATTGGCGGGACGGCACACCGCATGCCTTCCCTAAGCGTCCAACAGGTCTTCCAGGAGCTCCCAGAATCTTCTCTTTCGATTTGGTCGTTTTGCGGTGGTAAATCGGTTGCAAATTTCGCAGACCGCCGCTTGCAATCGCCTGCACGAAATCAACAAGCGACTTGCCCGATGGCTGCTCATGGCGCAGGACCGCGTTCAGGATGGTCTAATTCGAATGACTCACGATTTTCTCGCTACGATGCTGGGCACCGACCGCGGAAGTGTTACCGAAGCGGCTGTCGGGCTGCAGAAACGCCGCCTGATTGAATACTCACGGGGTTCCGTGAGGATTCTGAATCGCAAGGCCCTGGAGAAAGCATCGTGCGAGTGCTATTTCCTCATTCGCGAATATAATGCAGAGTTGACTCGTTGATTGTCGTTGGCGTTTGGGTAGCTAACGCCGAAAGAAGTGTCCAAAAAAAGTGCCGGCGGAGGGAGTCGAACCCACACGTCCTTGCGAACAGCGGATTTTCTTGCCTCACTCTGGCTTGATATCAGGTTTCCCGTGGTGGCTGCGCTTGGCGTGGTCGGGATCGTAACCCAGCTTTTCCAGCTTCTCGTCGAACGATTTGATCGCAGCTTCCTTCTGGCGCAGCAGATCCTTGATCAGCTCATGGCGCTGCGCTTCGAGGGTTTTCTGCTCGGTGAGGAATTTATCGACAGGGTCGTCCGGCACAGAAGCCTCGCTTCATTGCGAAATCTAACTCGGGAAGTGAATCCTGAATTTCATGTCGATGGCCCACTGCACAACGTCCTCGATATAAATCTTCGACAAATCGCCAGCGCCATTTTTTGCCTGCACGTCGAGTAGGTGCGTTCCGGCTAGCACCATGGTATAGCCTTCGGAAACGTTGGCTGTGCCTTTCCTTTGCGTGAACCATGCGCGGATTTGTGCGGGCGTTATGTTGTACGCGGGCGCCTCCTTGTCGGCGATCACGGCGACGAAGGCGTTTACATACAGAATCTGAACAGCATCAGATCGGGCTTCCCAGTCTTTGACGCTCATCGGTTGATATTTGTCCTGCGCGGGCACAGCCGTTAGCAACAACGCGAGGATAAATAGGGGCTTCATTTGCTGGGGGCCTGTTGTTCGACGCGGGTCCGCTCAAACAGGCGCATGGCGGATTGTACCCCCATTCTTTCCGGGATATGGCCGATTATTGTTTAGACGGCATTTGAAACCAACCCATTTGGTTCATGGAAGCAGAGCGTGAGAGACAGGTCCGTCCGGAACGAGTCCAGGGCGCTGCATCTGCGCTCGTGAACCCTTGACGCGCGAAAGACGGCCTGTATGTTTTCGCCGGAAGGAAATGGGAAGGTGAAAATGACCTTCTGGAAGTTTCCGTGAAGCGGCTTGGTTTTCGGGGCAGAGAAGCCCTGCCCCATCAGGACGCACAGGCGCGCGCCCGTTTGATCACGGACGCGCTTCCAGAGACACCGCTTCGCTGCGCGGGACCTATGCGAAGGCAGCCAGACTGCCTTTGTTGATCCTGGCCTGCATGTCGCTGTTGCGGACGCCCTTCAGGTAAACCATGGTCGAGGCTATATCGCGGTGGCCCATCCACTGCTGGAGGGTTCTGATATCGACGCCGTCCTGGAGGTGCCGGGTCGCGTAGGTGTGGCGGAACTTATGCAAAAACCACCGCGTGCAGAAAGGCCCGGCGGCGCAGCGGTTGGTTTTTACGGTTCCGTCCGAAAGGGTATGCGAGACGGCGCAGTGGGAACAATTCAGTTTGCCCCGCCACGCGACGGCTTTCAGTTTCTCCAGCATGGAGCCGTCGGGGCGGCCGGTTTCACTGGTGAATACCGGGTCGTCCGGGGTGGCGGCTTTGGGCCGGAACCTTTCAAGCATGGCGATCAGCTTTTGCGGAACAGGGACTTCACGCTCCTCCCAGTTCTTGGGGCTGAAATGCCAGTGCGGCTTGGCGGTGACGCGGACCGCGGTGTGGCGGAAATCCACATCGCGCCACGTCGTAAAACGCCCTTCCGCGTCGCGGAATCCGGACATGAGATAGAACTTGAAACGGATTTCCTCGGGCAGCTCGCAGGCGCTGAAAAGATTTTTCAGGTCCGAGTCCTCGTAGATCGGGCGGACGGTTTCAACGAAGCTTGGCCAGTCGTTCGCCTCCAGCAGCTGCGGGCGGCCGTTCTGTTTCAGGAGCTGGGAGATCACGACAAGCTTGTTGTAGATGGTCTTGCCCGCCTGCCCTATCTTCAGGCAGCGTGTCGCGAATTCGAGCAGGGTAGCGCGGTCGATTTCATCGATGTAGGTATGCGGGCAGAATTCGCCGAAGGTATTCAATATCGGGCGGTAGGTGCGGAAGGTGCGCAGCGACCGGTGGTAGCGGATGTAGTCTTCGTATTTTTCGAGAGCGTCCTTGA
This sequence comes from uncultured Acidobacteriota bacterium, assembly GCA_963718485.1. Taxonomy (GTDB): domain Bacteria; phylum Acidobacteriota; class Terriglobia; order Acidiferrales; family UBA7541; genus Palsa-295. Next base: position 20,435 of record CAVQZU010000063.1, on the reverse strand, counting down.
CGGTCACGCGATCGGGTGATTCCGGAGCGGCTTCCTCCGCGTCGATCAGCCCGCTGCGGATCGCGGAGAGTTCGGCCTGCTTGCGGCGCGCGCGTTCGGCGGCGACGAAGGCATCGGGGCCGCCGGGCTCGCGGCTGCGCTCGCCGCCGCTCCACCATTCCAGATAATAGCTGCCTTCGGGATGAAGCTCGTCACGGCCGCCGACGCGGACATGATCGCGGCGCACACGGCCCTTGCTGTCGAACAGCGCGGCTGCGAGTTTCCAGGTATCGTCCGTCTTGATTTTCTTGAGGAGCTTTACCGTACTGATGCGGGGCATTGGGCGCCTCCCGGCAGTTCCTCGTCGGAACCGCCCCCAGAGTCGCCCACAAGTTCTGCAAAGGCAAGATAATTATAGGAGGCAGTGACAGGGCAGCGCTCTCACCGACTGAACTACGTCCCCTTGAACGAGTTACAGAATCCCAAGTTGGCTGGTTTTCTGTAGTGCTTGATTCGCCAGTTCTTGTCACGATGAGGCCTTTGTACGAACCGCGAACTTCTAGAAATTATATCTGCTCAATTGCTTCACCGCAACCACGTTCGATCAGCGCAGGCGCGAACGTCACCAAGGTGCCTTCGGCGATCTCAGGAACGAAGAGCTATAGTCGTGCGGATGCGGAGATAGGTGGCGGTGTAGGAAGTTTTTGATGGTGGGCGGTGAAAGATTTGAACTTTCGGCCTTCCGGGTGTAAACCGGATGCTCTAACCGCTGAGCTAACCGCCCACTGACCGTCGATGATCCCGTCACCCGCCAGATCAGAAAGAATCTAGCCAGAGAAGATTACGCAAGCGGTGCAGCTTGTGTCAAACGGGGCAAGGTGCGCTGTACTTCAGAGAATAATCAAAGTGGAGTGAAGGAGCGTTAGACTTGTTGATGCGCGACGAGTTCAGGCGCTTCCTGATTTTCCATGAGACGCGCGATTCTCATCGGTTGCGGGGAATAGCGCCGCTTCAGCCAGATAATTAATCCGCCGAGTACACCCAGCGGCAGCACGCTCATCATGATCGTCATTTTCAGGTAGGTCCCAGAGGTCCTGGGATCCGCCAGGATGCAAATGGGGCACGCTTGAGCCGCCCCCGCGACCAGAAGGCCAATAAAACCGCCCGAAATAAACCGGCCGGTCAGTTTCATGATCCCCCACCTCACAAATAGACCCGAATATAAATAATAGGCCATAACAGAACTACGAAATACCAGAAAACCTGTGTCGCGGTGAACACTTCTGGCATCAACGTGCCGCGGCGCAACTGAGTATAAACCCATCCAAGCGCGATGATCGCCGCCACTGCGTGCAGCGCGTGCGTGCCCACGATCAGGTAGAAAAACGATCCGTGCGAGCTGGATGTAAGCGTCAGCCCCTCGCGGATCAGCCGAACCCACTCCACACCTTGCAGGCAAACAAAAGAAGCGCCGAGGAAAAGCGCCGCTTCGAGATAGTGCTGCGCGGTTTTACGCGCGCGAGGCAGATATCGATTCGCCAGCCACAGCAGCACACCGCTCGCGAGCAGGGCAGCCGTGTTGATGGCTGTTCGGCCTACGGGCAAGCGCGGTTGCCCTGGCGGCGGCCACATGCCCGCCATGGCCGAAGCGCGTGCGATGGTGTGCGCGCTGATCAGTCCAGCAAAGAACATCACTTCAGCGGCCACGAAGATAATCGTGCCCAGCACGGCGTTTGGAACGCGGCGCGCGTCGGAATGGCTGCCGAGCCGCAGCGCAAATTCCATGGCCGGGCTTGGGGGATTACTCATGCTTCCCGTCGCCGTGCGATCCCGATTGGATTGCTTGTTTGGCCGCATAATTGTCCCAGTGCAGGCCCTGGTGCCGCATGATGTCGGGCGCTACTCCCGCAAACAGAATAGCGAGAAAGGCCAGGCAAGTGATCAATAGATACTTTACCCAGCGCCGCTCCACATTCACGTGCATAAAATTCTTCGCCACCATATAGGCCTTGATCACGGCAATTCCGAATGCGGCGAACAGCACCAGCAAGCGGATTCCAGTGAGCGGCCCCAGCACGCTGATGATCAGGAGGACCACCAGAATCGCCCAGATCTTCACGTAATTTCCGTGGTGGACGTGATCTTCCGTCTCTGGGGCGGAAGGAACGGCTACGTTTTGTACGCTGTGGCTCACTTGTTCATCTCACTTGGCGATGTAGAGCAGCGGAAACAAAAATATCCAAATAATATCGACGAAATGCCAGTACAAGCCGATGCATTGAACCCGCGGCAGGTTTTCGTTCTTGGCCACATCCACGGCAAAAACCAGCATGATGATCAGCCCTGCCAGCACGTGGAGCGCATGCAGCCCGGCCACGGTGTAATAAAAGGACCAGAATCCGCCGGAGGCCAGCACGAATCCTTCGCGAATTTCGTGCGTCCACTCAAGCCCTTTGATCGTAAGGAATACCAGCCCGCCCAGCGCCGTGAGTCGCAGAAATTTTGCGGCCTTGGGACCGTCGTGGGCGTCGGCAGCCTTGTGCGCGAGCACCGCGAACAGGCTCGAAGTGAGCAGCACGAACGTGTTGGTCGCGCCAGCCGCCGTGTTCGTGTGCGATGCGGCGATGCCCCATTCCGGATGCGCCAGCCGGTGCATCACGTAGGACGCCAGCAGCCCGCCGAAAATAAATATTTCAGAGGCGATTACCCACCAGGTCACTAGTCGCGCGGTGGGAATCCCGGTTACGCTTCGAAGGTTGGCAATCGATCGCGCCGTTGTGCTCATAGCGCCCCTTCCTCCAGCGGAGTAATTGGCGCGTTCTGCGGCCAGTAATCTTCCTTCCGGCCCGGCGTGGCGTATTCATATGGCCCGCGATACACCGTGGGAAGCTCGGCGAAATTTCCGTGCGGCGGAGGAGAGGGAACCGTCCACTCGAGCGTATTCGACAGCCACGGATTCTCGCTGGCGCGCTCGCCGTGCTTCAGGCTCCAAAAGAAATTAAACAGGAAGAAAACCTGGAATGTCATCAAGATCATCACGCCAATCGTCGACAACTCGCGCAAGTGCTGCAACTCAGGCCGCATCTGTTCGGGGAACAGTGCGTAATTGTAAATGCGCCGCTGATCGCCCGCAGCTCCGGTTATAAAGAGCGGGAGAAATATCATGTTGAACGCGATGATGGTGCCCCAGAAGTGAATCTTTCCGAACGTCTCGTTCAGCATCCGCCCGAACATCTTCGGATACCAGAACGTCAGTCCGGCAAACATCCCGATGATGGCGGAAGGAAAGAACGTGTAATGAAAGTGAGCCACTACGAAATAGGTGTCGTGGAAGTAGATGTCCGCGCCCGACGCGCCCAGGAAAATTCCGGTCACGCCGCCGATCAAAAACTCCGCGATAAAGGACAAAGCCCAGAGCATCGGCGTGGTGAACTGTATCGACCCGCCGTACAACGTGGCGATGTACACGAAAATCATCTCGGTGATGGGCACCGAAATCAGCAGCGTGGTGATCGTAAACACATTGGCCATGCGCGGATCGATGCCCGCGATGAACTGGTGATGCGCCCATACCACGAAGCTCAGAACTCCGGTGGCCCAGGTGGTATAGAGAACGGTGCGGTACCCGAAGAGCTTCTTGCGGGCAAACACCGTGATGATTTCCGCTGTGATTCCCAGCGCCGGCAGCAGCACCACGTAAACTTCCGGGTGCCCGAAGAACCAGAACAGGTGCTGCCACAGCAGCGGATCGCCGCCGCGTCCCGGATCGAAAAAGCCCGTGCCCAGCCGTTGATCGAAAAGCAGCATTATTGCGCCCGCAATCAGCGGTCCCACCGAAGCCATGAACAGAACGCTGGCGATCACGATCATCCACACAACAATAGGAATGTCCCACATGCGCATTCCCGGCGCGCGCCCGTTCATCGTGGTCACAATAAAATTCAATCCGCCCAGCAGGAACGCGACAAACTCCAGCGCCACGGCCACCAGCCAAAGCGTCGAGCCCAGCGGTGTCAGGTTGTAAATCCCGTTTGCGGAAAGCGGCGGGTAGGATGTCCACGCGCCTCCAAACGCGCCGCCCTTTACCAGAAACGAAGAAAGCAGAATCAGCGCGCTAAGCAGAAATATCTGGTACGAAAGCCGATTGATCCGCGGGAACACCATGTCGTCGCAGCCGATCATCAGCGGAATCAAGATAATTTCCAAACGCCGCGACCAGCACCGGCATGGCCACCCAGAAAATCATGATGCTGCCGTGTATGGTCACCAGCGAGTTATACCGGTTCGGCGTTACCAGTCCGTAGCCCGGCACCACGTGCCCGGGAAAGCGAGCTGCATGCGGAAAACGTACGCGAGATATCCGCCGATCAGCGCCAGCGCCGCTCCGGTAAACAGATACTGCATCGCGATCATCTTGTGGTCCGTCGACCACAGATATTTGTGGAAGAAACTGACTTCGTGATGCCCGGACTCGTGCCCGTGCGATCCGGCGTGGGCGTGCGCGCCAGTTGCGGGTGTTGTCATCGCCTCACCTCGGCAATCTTCGTATTCTCGGCGGCCGTATCGCTGGTCGGTGCCGCGCTCGCGGCCAGCGCAGGACTCGACACGCGCTTCATCCACGCCGCATGCTGTTGTGGCGTCTCAACAATAATCCTGCCTGCCATCAGCCCGTGCCCCATCCCGCACATCTGCGTGCACTGTATGTCGAACGTGCCTGTGCGCGTGGCCTTGAACCATCCGATGATCGTTCGGCCAGGAACCGCATCTTGCTTCAGCCGGAATACCGGAACGGAGAAGCTATGCAGCACGTCTCTGCGACCGAAGCTCGAAGTGATAAACGGTATTCTCTTTGACGTGCAGTTCGCCCACCGTGCGGATATCGTCGGCGGTATCGAGAATCCCGTCAGGACCGGGCTGCTGAAAGCTCCAGGCCCATTGCTGGCTGAAAACCCGCACGGTCTCCTGAGCGGGTGGCAACGTCTGCTTCACGTTCATCCACACCAGAATCGCCGGCACGATGATTACCAGATCGCAAGCAATCACCAAAAAGTGCGGGATGGTGACCCACTTTGTTAAATGCTTTTCTTCGCCGGTTACGTACTGCGGCGCGTGGCCGTCCCTGCGGCGGAATCTGGCCATCAGCCAGAAAAGTGCCACCTCGGCAACGATCAGCCAAAATCCAACCAACACGGCGATCAGCAAAATCAGGTGATCGATGCTCGGGGCATATGTCGAAGCACCCGTTGCAAAACGCTCCAGCATGAAAGCTCCTACCGGACCATGATCAGACTTGCCCCCACGAAAGCGGCTGCCATGCACACGATGACCAAGAAAAGCATTCGTGCCGTCTGTTCAGCCGATGGGGCGTCGTGACTTACCGGGGACTGCGTTTCTGAACTCAAGGATTGGTTTCCTTTGTGCCTTTCAAAGTGCTGGCGTAATCCGCCAGGTCGCGAATCACTTTGTCGTTATTCAGCGCGCGGGTCATGGGCGCCATTGCCGATCCTTCGACATCGTTCGGATCGGCTCCGCGCACGCCATTGTGAAATTTCTTCAGTTCCGTCGCCAGGTACCAATCGTCCACGCCCGCAAGCCGCGGCGCTTTTACGGCTTCGTTTCCGCTGCCGCTCGGGCCATGACAACCGCTGCACAGCGCGTAACGCCGTTTTCCCGCCGCCGGATCGCCGCCCAGGATGGGCGCGTGTGGAACTTGCGGCAGGCTTGCCGACATAGGCAGCCACGGCCTTTACGTCGTCCTCATTCGCCAGGCTGAGCGACATGGGGCGCATGCGCATTCCTTCGACGTCATCAAATTCCGCGCCGCGAACGCCGGCCCGGAATTTGTGTAGTTCCGTCTCGATGTACCACGGTTCATGCCGGCGATGTTCGGCGCGCCGATGGCAGCATTGCCTTCGCCCGACTCGCCATGACATTCGGCGCACGTGGCGAAGAGCTGCTTTCCGCGGGTGGCCGAGTCGGCATTGGCCTGACAGCCGCTGAGGACCAGTGAAATACACACGAGAAGAAGCCAGGGAAGCGCGCGGTCAGACTGAATCCGAACGGTCTTTTTCACAGGAGACATATTATTCGCTGGGCGAAGTGACGGATGTTATCAGCAGTCATCACCGAAAAACAAGTGACGCGAGCTCCTTTTTTTACGACTTGCCAGTTTCAAAGGAAGTGATCTGCATCACATCTTTTGAATACCGCTGTTGAGTGGAGGTGTACCATTCTGAACAACGAAACGGAGGATTAAGCATGCTCAGCCGAAGGAAAGTTCTGATCGCTGCTGGTGCGGCTGGAATCGCGGCCATGATTGACCGCTATGCGCCGATTTACGCGAAGGCTTCTCAGCCGTCTACGCCCGTTGACTTCGATGTCCCGCGAGGCGCCTGCGATTGCCACACGCACATCTTTGGCGATCCAAAACAATTTCCCTGGGCCGCAGGGCGCGTTTACACGCCGGAATCCGCTTCGATCGCTGAGATGCGCTCTTTGCACCGCGCGCTTCATACCGATCGTGTCGTCATCGTTCAGCCCACGGTGTACGGCACTGATAATTCCTGCACTCTCGACGCCGTAAAGCAGCTCGGCCCCGGCGCTCGCGCCATTGTTGCCATTGACGAGCAAATTTCCGACGCCGATCTCGACGCATGCACCAGGGTGGTGCACGCGGTATTCGCCTGAATCTGGAAACGGCTGGCCAATTTGATCCGGCAGCGGCGCATCAGCGCCTCGAAAAAGCTATTGGACGCGCTAAAAACCGCCGCGACTGGCACATTGAAATCTACACGCGGCTTACGGTCATCGAAGGGATAAAAGATCAGGTGCTCGCCTCGCCCGTGCCGGTTTCATTCGACCACTTTGGCGGTGCGCAAGGAGCCTTGGGAGTAAGCCAGCCAGGATTCGACACGTTGTGCAGCTTACTCAAGAGCGGAAAAGCCTACGTAAAAGTTTCGGCGCCTTACCGAAGTTCGAAGTTGGCGCCTGGATACGCGGACGCCGCGCCGCTTGCGAAAGCCTTCATCGCCGCTAATCCGGATCGCGTCATCTGGGGCACGGACTGGCCGCATCCTCAGCAAATTCCCGGCCGGCCGGCGTCGGAAATCACGCCGCTCTATCAAATCGACGATGGGCGGGATTTAAACCTTGTCGCTCTTTGGGCGGCCGATCCTGAAGTGCGCAAGAAAATTCTTGTCGGTAATCCCACGAGGCTCTACGGGTTTTGAACTGAAGCGAGAATGTAACGGATCCGCAGAAATAAAAAAGCTCGCGCTTTCCTTCCAGAAAGCGCGAGCTGTGATTTGCGAATTCTTCCAAACTTCTACTGTCCGCGCACTTGCTCTTGCTGGGACACCTGAGCCTTCAGTTGCTGCAAGTCTTCCTTCGTTCGGAAAGTCATCTTCGCAACCTTGCGCGTTCTGGAATAGGGAAGAATCACTTGCAGATGCCCGTCTTTCTCCAGCAACGAAACGTAGCGGGTTTCGGCGCCGAGCGTGGGGAACGGATATTCGGACCACTTGTTGGCTTTCGGATCGTACTTCACCACCTCGTCTCCGTTCATGATGTTCATCCACACGTTGTGCTCGTTGTCCACGGCGGCCTGGTAAGGCTGTTGAGCATCGGGCCGCGGCAGCGGAACGATGGTCACCTTCAGCGTGCGCGTATCGATCTTCGCCAGGTTCCCGCCCCACCAGTCGCAAACCCATACAATGTGGTCGTTCTTGTCCGCGCCCATTCGTCGCGGCCCTTCCGCCCACGGCATGGAAGCGTTCCAGGTTGAGCCGGCGGCCTGGTACATTTTCTGTTCGTCCGCGGTGAACTGGCTCTTGACCCCGGCACTTCGGGAATGTGTACCGGAGTGCTCTGCCCAGTCTCAATGTCGCCCTTCGTCACCACATCCATATTCATCTGCGCCGACCAGCCGTTGCCGTCGCCATCGGCGGCCAGTCCGTAGGTGTTTCCGATTCCGTCCGCATCCTTATACACAGGCGATTTGAAATCCTTGAACTGCTTGGTGTCGGGATCGAAGCGCACCGCTCCCACACCCGTCGTCACCCAGATTTTGCCTTTGCCATCCACGTCGATGGTTCCGGCAACCGTCGTCGGGCCGTCGACTCCTGGCGGTGGGGAATACACTTCCATTTTTTCCGTCACAGGATCAAGCTTCACCAGCCGTCCCGGTCCGCCTTCCACGCCTAGACTCACGTGAAACCAGATATTCCCCTGCTGATCTCTCGTTATGCCGTGTCCGTTCGCCGCCAGCCCATGCAGCCCGTCAACCTTGAACCATTTCACTTCGCCGGTCTGCGCGTCCACGCGTCCCACGCTGGCGATGCGGTTTGGCACGTTGTACGAGAACCAGATATTGCCATTCAAATCCGCCTGCGCGTCATGAACACCATGTGCGCCGTTCAAGCTGGACGGTGTGCCCAGTGACCAGTCGCTTCCGTTATTCGACACGTACTTGAATCCCGGCGTGGTTTCCTCAATCACCGGAACGTCGTACTCCGTGAACACCACGCGCGCCGCATCCCCTGACGGCCGGGGACGCACCTTGAAATTCATCGCCGTTGCACCCGGTCCGCGCACCTTCGCAAGTGTATGGCGCCAGTTCGTTCTCGAAATAGTCGATCGGCGGCGCTGGTTGGCTGTTCGCACCCTGATATCCTCCGCCCACATTTACTCGCTTCATCAAATTCATGATAGACGTCCAGCCATCCGCGTCGAAGCGGTTCTGCAGAATGTAGTTCGGCTGGTGGCAACTCGTGCAGCTATCGCGGAACACACGCTTCAACTTCTTGTCTTCCGGGGTTTGATCCGGTAAGGACGCCAGAATCTGGTCGCCTGTCAATTGCCGCTCGAAATCCTTGGTCGGCTTCAAAACGAAGTTCTGATGCTGCGTCGAATTCAAATCCACATGGCCTTCGGCGAACTCGAACGTATCCGCTTGCGCCCACACGTCATATTGTCCTGATGGCAAAGGAGGGAAGTAGTAAGCGCCGTTTTCATCGGTAAACACGCTCGTGGTAACGGTTTGGCCTTCGGCCTTTGCCGATACCGTCACACCACCCAGCTTTTCGTCCGAAGCCGATTTGATCGTTCCCGTAAGGATTGCTCCGCCGCCTGCGGCTTTTACTGGCGCGGGCGTGAAAAATTTCGGAGCCAATGCGATCGCCGCGACCGCGAGCGTTCCAGCCAATAAGAGATTGCGCGTGTTCATGGCACTTCTCCTTGCGAACGAGTGGGAGTACTTCAGTCAACAGGGCCTGCGACGCCGGCTTGCGAACTTTTCGGCGCTGGTTTTGGCACGGTTTTTAGATATTCGACGATGGCATCGATTTCGGCTGGTTCCAGCCCGTATTTGAACCCGGGCATCTTCTTTGATCCGTTTCGAATGTATTCACGCACGGTCTCTTCGTTTCCGTCCACGATCTCTTTGGACAGCACGACCCCGTACATTGGGCTCGCTGTGGGCTGTGTGTGGCAAACTCCGCAGCGCTGTTGGAAAATGCGTCTCCCCAGCAACTGCGTTTTATTCAGTTCCGTGGTTCCCGTCGTTTTGTCCTGAGCGGCAAGCGCGACGGGAAACCATAAAAGTACGAGAAGGGAAGTGAGTGCGACGCTCTTCATTTCTGCCCCCGCCAATATTTCTTAGACGCGAACGCTTCAACCAACGTTTCCGCCGCACCACGATTCGGCGTTGCAAACCAGAGGTTGCGAACATATCAACCCGCGTCAGATATTGTCAATTCTGGGTGCGCCCATGTGTTCCCCGTACCCGTTATGGTTGTTACGACAACCGTCTTCACCGCATCGAACTAAGGTGGGGGCCTATAAGACGTTTTGCGCCATCACTCTGAAATAGCGATGCAATCCATTCGTATTCTCTTGATGCCATGTTCACTTCAAATGAACTAATCTGCGGTGTCAAGGTGCTGCGATTTGCGCTATATTTTTGTAGATAACAATAGATTGCATCGATTAGCCCCGGCAGGTTTCGAACCAGGCCCGCCATGGAAGGAAGTGAAATGGCTACTATTCTGTCGAATCCGTCTTCTGCGGACATAAACGATCTGGAAGAAATTTGGGAGTGGGTGGAATCCTTTGACGCCGTCCTCGAAGAGGGTGGCCCCGAACTAGCGAAACGCATCCTGCAGCAAATTCGGCGCCGTGCCCAGATGGTAGGCCTCGAAGTTCCCTTTACTGCCAACACTCCTTACGTAAATACCATCCCTTTAAGCCACCAGCCGCCCTATCCCGGCAATCAGGATATGGAGCGCCGCATCAAAAGCCTGATCCGCTGGAACGCGCTGGCCATGGTGATTCGCGCCAATCGCGTCGAGCACAGCATCGGCGGCCACATCTCCACCTACGGCTCCGCAGCCACTCTTTTTGAGGTCGGCTTTAATCATTTTTTCCGCGCCCGCACTCCGGAATTTGAAGGGGACACCGTTTATTTCCAGGGTCACGCCTCGCCCGGGCGTCTACGCCCGCGCGTTTCTCGAAGGACGCCTTTCGGTTGAAAAGCTTGAAAACTTCCGCCGCGAACTCAAGCCCGGCGGCGGCCTTTCTTCGTATCCCCATCCCTGGCTGATGCCGGAATTCTGGGAATTCCCACTGTCTCCATGGGCCTGGGTCCGATCATGGCCATCTATCAGGCGCGCTTTAACCGGTACCTCGAAAACCGCGGTTTAAAGCCTCTCACCGACGCGAAAGTCTGGGCCTTCCTTGGCGACGGGGAAACCGACGAGCCAGAGGCGCTCGGCGCCATCACGCTCGCCTCGCGCGAAGGTCTCGATAACCTGATTTTCGTTATCAACTGCAACCTCCAGCGCCTTGACGGCCCTGTTCGCGGCAATGGCAAGATCGTTCAGGAGCTCGAAGCTGCTTTCCGTGGCGCTGGCTGGAATGTGATCAAGGTTGTATGGGGTTCGGATTGGGATCCGCTCTTCGCGAAGGATACCGAAGGCCTGCTTGCCAAGCGCCTTGAGAATCTGCTGGATGGCGAGGCCCAGAAGTTAAGCGTTGAGTCTGGCGCCTACGTCCGCCAGCACATCTTTGGCTCCGACCCGCGTTTGCTCGCTATGGTTGAGAACTACACCGACGAGCAGATTCGCACGCTCCGCCTCGGCGGGCACGATCCGCGCAAAGTGTATGCCGCCTATAAGGCCGCTGTCGATCACCGCGGTTCCCCGACCGTCATCTTGGCTCGCACCATTAAGGGATACGGTTTGGGCGAGAGCGGCGAGGGTAAGAACGTCACTCACCAGCAGAAAAAGCTCGATGAAGACGAACTGCGCCACTTCCGTAAGCGTTTTCAGATTCCCATCAATGACGACCAGGTTACCGAGGCGCCCTTCTACCGTCCGTCCGAGAACAGCCCCGAAATCGAGTACCTCCAGTTGCGCCGCAAAGAATTGGGTGGCTATGTCCCAAGCGCAGCGTTCGCTCCAAACCGCTTGTAGCCGATCACGAGGAGCTTTTTCAGGAGTTTTACACTGGCAGCGAAGGTCGCGAAGTCTCCACCACCATGGCCTTTGTTTCCATGCTGCGCAAAATGCTGCGCGATCCCGAAATCGGCAAGCTGATTGTGCCTATCGTTCCGGACGAAGCTCGCACCTTCGGGATGGAAATCTCTGTTCCGCAACTTCGGCATCTACAGCAGCCGCGGCCAGCTCTACGAGCCGTCGATATCCACACCCTGCTGTATTACAAGGAAGCCAAAGACGGTCAAATTCTCGAAGAGGGCATTACCGAAGCCGGTTCCATGTCCTCGTTTATCGCTGCGGGTTCGGCGTACGCCACCCACGGCATCAACACCATCCCGTTCTTCATCTATTACTCGATGTTCGGTCTGCAGCGCATTGGCGACCTCATCTGGGCCGCCGCGGACATGCGTTGCCGTGGTTTCCTGCTCGGCGGCACCGCCGGACGCACCACGCTGGCCGGCGAAGGCTTGCAGCATCAGGACGGCAATAGCCACGTGCTGGCGCTCCCCGGTGCCCACGCTTCTCGCCTACGATCCGGCATTTGCCTATGAGGTCGCCATCATCATCAATGATGGTATCGAGCGCATGTACAAGAAGGGCGACAACGTTTTCTACTACATCACCGTGATGAACGAGCCCTACGCCATGCCTGCTATGCCCGAAGGCGCTCGCGAGGGAATTCTAAAAGGCATGTACCGCTTCCGCGCCGCTTCAAATCCCAAAGCCAAACTCCGCGCTCAACTCTTTGGCAGCGGCGCTATCCTGCGCGAAGCGATGCAGGCCCAGGAGATCCTCGAAGAAAAGTTCAACGTGGCAGCGGACGTTTGGAGCGTCACCAGCTACAAATCCCTCTACTACGACGGCATCGAAGCCGAACGATGGAATTTCCTGCATCCCGGCGAAAAGCCGCGCGTGCCGTACGTGACACAATGGCTGGAGAATGCCCCCGGCGTGCTCGTGGCCGCCTCCGACTACCTGAAGACTCTGCCCAACCTCGTCAGCAAGTGGATGCCGCGCCGCTGGCTTCCCTCGGAACCGACGGGTTCGGCCGCAGCGAAGGCCGCGCCTCCCTTCGGGACTTCTTCGAAGTGGACTCGCGTTTCATCGTACTTGCGACCCTCTACGAACTGCTGCGCGAAGGCAAGATCCAGCCTCCGTGGTCGAAAAGGCCATCGCCGACCTGAACATCAATACCGAAAACCCGGATCCCCTCAAGGTATAAAAGAAAATATAAAAGAAACTAAAGAGGCTTGTCAATTCGTCCGACTTATGGCGGCGTTTCCCCCTGCCGCCATTTGGCACTCCTGCGCTCTCCCCCCTATCATTCTGGACGCTCTCCCCCGTTTAGGTGACTCTAAGTGTCACTCACCGCTGATTACCTGCCCCTGCACGGTGACAGGTCCCGCCCCATACCACCTGCCCCTAAAGAACAGCTTTTTCTTATGTGAATCGGGTGTTAGCAGATTCACCACGAACGTCCTACCGGGCTAGTTTGTCCGCCGTTTCGGCATGCTAGGCTGACGTTTTAGGGCGGTCCTAGTACTATCTCCGCCTCCATACACTATCTATGTCTTCTCGCCTTGGCGAAATTCTGGTCAAAGATAGCCTGATCTCTGCGGATCAGTTGAAGCAGGCCCTCGAGCATCAGAAGAAGCACGGGGGACGCCTGGGCACCTGCTTGGTCAAGCTTGGCCTCGTCAGCGACGACGACATTACCGCCGTTCTTTCACGCCAGTACGGCGTGCCTTCTATCAACCTGAAGTTTTATGAAGTCGATCCCGCCGTCATAAAGCTCGTCCCGCAAGAGACTGCCGTCCGTTACCAGATCGTCCCGCTCTCCCGTGTCGGTTCCACCCTCACCATCGCGATGACCGATCCCACCAATGTCTTCGCCATGGACGATATTAAGTTCATGACCGGCTTCAACGTTGAGCCGGTGGTCGCCTCCGAAACCGCCATCAGCGAAGCCATCAACAAGTTCTATGGCGCGGTGGAGAGTGTCGAGGAGCTCGACAAGGTCATGAAAGACCTTGCTGGCGACGAAGAAGCCCTCGAGCTCGCCGGCGAAGAGTCCGAAATGGATTTGGCCAGCCTGGAAAAGGCCGCCGAAGAAGCGCCTATCATCAAGCTCTGCAATCTGATCCTCACCGACGCCGTCAAGCGCGGCGCCAGCGACATTCACGTGGAGCCTTACGAAAAGGAATACCGCGTCCGGTTCCGCGTAGACGGCATCCTCCAGAACGTCATGGCCCCGCCGATGAAGTTAAAGGACGCCATCACCAGCCGCATGAAGATCATGGCCAAGCTGGACATCAGCGAAAAGCGGCTCCCGCAAGACGGCCGCATCATGATCAAGTACCTGAAGGACAAGAAGAAGAAGGAACTCGACTTCCGCGTCTCCACTGTCCCCACTCTCTTTGGCGAAAAAATCGTTCTTCGCTTGCTCGACAAAGAAAACCTCCGCTTGGACATGACCAAGCTCGGTTTCGAGCCGGAATCGCTGGCCAAATTCGAGCGCCAGATCCTCAAGCCCTACGGCATGGTGCTGGTCACAGGTCCCACCGGTTCGGGAAAAACGAACACTCTCTATTCGTCCGTCGCGCGCTTGAATACGAGCGAAACCAACATCATGACCGCCGAAGATCCCGTCGAATTCCAGCTCGCGGGTATCAACCAGGTGCAGATGAAGGAGCAGATCGGTCTGAACTTCGCCTCCGCTCTACGCGCCTTCCTCCGCCAGGACCCCAACATCATTCTGGTCGGCGAAATCCGAGACTTCGAAACCGCCGAAATCGCCGTCAAAGCAGCTCTCACTGGTCACTTGGTGCTCTCCACCCTGCACACCAACGATGCGCCCTCAACCATCAGCCGGTTGATGAACATGGGTATTGAGCCTTTTCTTGTAGCCACCTCCGTAAACCTCATCTGCGCCCAGCGTTTGGTGCGCCGCATTTGCGTGCAGTGCAAGGAACCATTGCAGGTTCAGCCGCAAGCCCTTATTGACGCGGGCTATACGCCCGATGAATCCACTAAAGTCACCATTTATCACGGCCGCGGCTGTGCCACCTGTAACAACACTGGATACAAAGGCCGCGTCGGCCTCTACGAAGTAATGGAAATCAGCGACGAGCTCCGCGAACTAATCCTTGTCGGCGCCTCGGCGATGGAACTTAAGAAAAAAGCTCTCGAACTGGGAATGATCACCTTGCGTCGCAGCGGGCTCACAAAAGTCGCGGCGGGGCAAACCACCATGGAAGAAGTCGTACGAGAAACGGTTCTGTAAGGGGGAAAGATGGCTGGCATTACACTCAGCGAACTCTTGAAAAAAATGATCGAGTTGGGAGGTAGCGACTTGCACCTCTCCACCAACAGCGCGCCTCGCGTGCGCGTGCACGGCAAGCTCCGGCCGCTGGACATGCCGCCTCTCACTGCGGCGGACACCAAGGCCCTTGCCTACAGCGTGCTCACAGACGTTCAGAAGCACCGCCTCGAGGAAAACCTCGAGCTCGACTTCTCCTTCGGTCTGAAAAGCCTTGCGCGTTTTCGAGGCAACATCTTCCATCAGCGCGGCGCCGTGGCCGCCGTGTTCCGCACGATTCCTTGGGAAATTAAAGGCTTCGATCAGCTCGGTCTTCCCGCCATCGTGCGCACTCTTTGCGACAAGCCCCGTGGCCTGGTCCTCGTCACCGGTCCCACCGGCTCCGGCAAATCCACCACTCTCGCCGCCATGCTCGACAAGATCAACAGCGAGCGCGACGAGCACATGATCACCATCGAGGATCCCATCGAGTTCCTCCACAACCACAAAAAGTGTCTCGTCAATCAGCGCGAAGTCCACTCCGATACTCACTCCTTTGCCAATTCACTTCGCGCGGCTCTCCGCGAAGATCCCGACGTCGTCCTCATCGGCGAAATGCGCGACCTGGAAACCATCGAATCCGCGTTGCGTATCGCCGAAACGGGCCACTTGACCTTCGCCACGCTACATACCAACTCGGCTATTTCAACCATCAATCGTATCGTGGACGTGTTTCCCGCACACCAGCAACCACAGGTTCGGGCGCAGCTTTCCATGGTGCTCGAAGGAATTCTTTGCCAGTCGCTTCTCCCCCGTCTCGACAATCGCGGACGCGCCATGGTCATGGAAGTCCTCATTCCCAATGCCGCCATTCGCAACCTCGTTCGTGAAGACAAAATTCACCAGATCTATTCGGCCATGCAGACCGGCACTGGTGTCACCGGGATGCAGACGTTCAACCAGAGTCTCGCAAATGCCTATTTCCAGAAGTTAATCAGTTTGGAAACGGCCCTCGCGCGCTCCTCCAATCCAGACGAATTGCAGGATTTAATTAACCGAGGGGTCATCTCGCCGCCATCTGGCGGCAGGATACCCGTTCGCCGCTAACCCTTATAGGAGGGAATTTTCATGCCGGTTTACACATATCGCGGAGTCAACCGAACGGGAGCGACCGTCACGGGAGAACGCACGGCGGCCAACAAGGCCGAATTGGCGGCCGCGCTGCGTCGTGAGAGCATCAATGTCAACAAGCTCTCCGAAAAGGGCAAAGAGTTCAACATCCCCACCTTCGGTGCCGGCGTGGATGATAAAGAACTCGCCGTCTTTACACGCCAGTTCTCAGTCATGATCGATGCCGGGTTGCCTTTGGTGCAGTGCTTGGAGATTCTGGCGGGTCAGCAGGAAAACAGAATCTTTCAGAAGATGCTGACCGGCGTTCGCGCTTCCGTGGAAGGCGGCGCCACTCTCTCGCATTCTATGAAGCAGTATGAAAAGGTCTTCGACCCGCTTTATTCCAACATGGTGGAGGCCGGCGAAACCGGCGGTATTCTCGACACCATTCTTCAGCGGCTCGCCTCTTACATTGAAAAGAACGTAAAGCTGAAGCGCGCCGTCAAGTCCGCCATGATTTACCCCGTATCGGTACTTCTGATTGCCGGCGGCGTGATTACCCTTCTTTTGTGGAAAGTGGTTCCGATTTTCGTGACGCTATTTAATGGTCTCGATGTCGATTTGCCACTCCCCACCCGTATCGTCATCGGCCTCAGCAACTTCGTCGGAAGCGTCTACGGTCTGCTGGTTTTCGTGTTTTTCTTCGGCAGTGTCATTGCCGTAAAGTTCTGGTACGGAACGCCTCAAGGCCGCTTCGCGATTGACCGCCTTATGCTCAAAATTCCAATTCTGGGTCCGGTTCTTCGGAAGATTGCCGTGGCCCGCTTCACCAGAACGCTCGGCACCTTGATTTCGAGCGGTGTTCCCATTCTCGAAGGTCTCGACATCACTGCGCGAACCTCCGGCAACGCCGTGGTCGAAAAAGCGATCATGCAGACTCGTAAGGCGGTTGAGGCTGGCCGCTCCCTGGTCGAGCCACTCAAGGAAACCGATGTGTTCCCCGGCATGGTTACGCAAATGATTGGCGTCGGCGAACAGACCGGCGCCATGGACGCCATGCTCCAGAAAATTGCCGATTTCTATGAGGACGAAGTCGATGCCGCCGTCAAGGATTTGCTCACTGCCATCGAGCCGATCATGATCGTCTTCCTCGGAATCGTGGTTGGCGGCGTCGTTATTTCTATGTACTTGCCCTTGTTCTCGTTGATCGGCAAGCTCTCTGGCCACTAAACAGCGGAAGTCGCTCTCGGGGACGGCATTCCCGTCCCCCTTTTTTGAATCGAAAGAGACGAAGCATCGTGCCGAGTGTGCAAGTGCCGAATGCGCAAGTGCCAAATGTGCCTGTGAATGACGCGATTGGCGAGTGGCTGCCCTGGTTGAGCCGCGTCCGCTTCTTGATCATCACTCTTCTCGTGATGGTCGTGATCGCCGTTCGTCAACTCACCCCCATCCAGACGCCCGTTCACACCCTATTCCCAATTGTTGTGCTGTGGTACATGCTCGCGGTTGTCTATGTCGTTTTGCATCGTTGGCTTCCGCAAGCCTCCTGGCAGGCGCCGCTTCAACTCACGCTCGATCTGGTGATCATTACCGGTGTGGTGTATGCCACGGGTTCCCAGGACAGCGATTTCATTTCCCTCTATCTGCTCGCCATCCTGATGG
This sequence comes from uncultured Acidobacteriota bacterium, assembly GCA_963718485.1. Lineage (GTDB taxonomy): Bacteria > Acidobacteriota > Terriglobia > Acidiferrales > UBA7541 > Palsa-295. Next base: position 2,894 of record CAVQZU010000063.1, on the reverse strand, counting down.
GCAGTATCCTTTTTTCCGGGCGCGGCGCTTTCCTTGTGGCCGGCTGGAGTTTTCTCCTCCTCGCCTCGGTCGTCGAGCTTTCCTATTACGGAATAATCCCTCGCACCGCCAGCTCTTTGCCTGCGCCTCGCACTCTCGAGTCATGGCTAGCTATAAATCTGCTCGCGTTTTTGGCCGTGGCTTACCTTGCGAGCTTGCTGGCGCATACCATCCGCAGAAAGGGCGTTGAACTGGAAGAAAAACAGGGACAGCTCAACGATCTCCAGGCTTTCAACCAGAACATCATCGAATCCATGAGAGGAGGGCTTCTGACCACCGACCTGAACGGCCGCATTCTCCTGCTCAATCGCGCTGGTTCGGAAATCACGGGCCTGGATTCGGGTCCCCGCGGCCAGAACGTCCAGGATTATTTCCCGGAATTTTGGCCTGTGGAAATGGACGAAAATGGCAACCCCCGGGCGCTCCGGAAGGAGATCGAATTTCATGCTCCCGATGGCCAAACGCGTTTTCTGGGAATATCCATCTCGCTCTTGCGAGCCGGAGATCAAGCCAGCGGCTTCGTTTTCAATTTTCAGGACCTCACCGAACTCAAGCGCCTCGAAAGGGAAGTGGTCACCAAGGAACGCATGGCGGCTCTGGGACGTCTTGCCGCCGCTATCGCCCACGAGATTCGCCAGCCGCTCACGGCCATGTCCGGCGCGCTTAAGGAGCTTGCCGTTTGGCGCCGCTGGAAGACGACGACAAGAAACTCGTCCAAATCGTCAGCCGCGAGTCGCAGCGCCTGAATCAGATCATCACCGATTTTCTCGATTACTCGCGCGAGAAAGCCTATAAATTCACCGATGTCGAAATCTCTTCGTTGATTGACGAAACGCTCTTGCTCCTGGATCGAAACCCCAGCGCAAAAGGCAAATACAACATCGTCCGGAATTTCGCCGTCCAAAAAGCTCGTGCTCCCATCGACCGCGACGCCATCAAGCAAGTTCTCTGGAACCTTTGCAACAATGCCTTGCGCGCCATGCCCGATGGCGGAGTTCTCACTGTTGGTCTTGCCGCCGATTCCGGCTCGCGTCCGCATCTCCATTCGCGATACCGGCACCGGTCTTAATCCCGAGGAAGCGGCTCGTTTGTTCGAGCCGTTCCAGTCCCGCTTTGTGGGTGGCATCGGGCTGGGGCTCGCGATTGTTTATCAAATACTTCAAGCGCATGGCGGTCATATTCGCGTGGAAGCGGAAAAAGGTAAGGGAGCGGAGTTTATTGTGGATCTGCCTCGCTCCAAACAAGAGAAAACATCCACTTGGCCGGTTCTTCAGTCCGAAGCTGTCGCCGTGGAACTGGCGCGCCCAGCAGGAAAGGTATAGTCCCAAGTATGGCTCAGTTGCTTGTCGTTGATGATGAGCGTTCGATCTGCGAATTGCTCGAAATAAGCTTCCGTAAACAAGGCCACAAAGTCGACGTGGCCACCAGCGGAGAAGCGGCCAAGCGTCGCTTGGCCTCGCAGATGTTCGACATTGTCGTCTCGGACATCTGCATGCCCGACATGGATGGAGTGGAACTCCTGCGGTATTGCAAGGAAGTTTCGCCCGGAGACGATTTTCATTCTCGTCACAGGTGTTCCCACCATCGGCACCGCCATTGATGCCGTCAATTTCGGTGCAGATCGTTACGTGATCAAAGGCGATCGCCTTATCGACGAACTCCGCCCCGCCGTTCAGCAATGCGCCGACAGTCTGGCTCTGAAAAAGGAAGCCGGCTATCTACGCCGGGAGCTTCGCCGCCTCACCGGTCTTGACCACATCATCGGCACCAGCGCCAATATGCGCGCCATCTTCGACCTGATCGAAAATATTGCGCCTCAGAATAGCCGCGTGCTGATCACCGGAGAAAGCGGCACGGGAAAGGAACTCGTCGCCCGCGCCATTCACGAAAACAGCGCCCGCTCCAAAGCGCCGTTCATCACCATCAATTGCGGCGCCTTTCCCGAAACGCTGCTCGAATCCGAGCTCTTCGGCTACATGAAGGGCGCTTTCACCGGCGCCAACGAGAACCGTCGTGGTCTCTTCCAGGCCGCCCATGGTGGCACCCTGTTTATGGACGAGATCGGCAACATGAGCGTCACCATGCAGGTGAAGCTCTATCGTGTTCTCCAGGAGGGGAAACTCCGGCCCGTCGGCAGCACCGAAGAAACCGACGTGGACGTTCGCGTCATCGCTGCCACCAACAAGGATCTCGAAAAGGAAATCGCCGAAGGCCGTTTCCGCGAGGATTTGTACTATCGTCTCAGCGTCATTCCTATCCACCTGCCCGCCACTTCGCGAACGCCGCGACGATATCCCTCTGCTCGTGCGCGAATTCCTAGGTCGCTTCTCGAAGTCCATGGGCAAGAAGATTGACGGCGTCGATCCCGAAGCCATGCGCCGCATGGAGGTTTACGATTGGCCCGGCAATGTCCGCGAACTCGAAAACACCATTGAGCGAGCTGTCGCTCTGGAGAGCCGCGACCGCATTACCGTTGAATCGCTGCCCGACCGCATCCGCAGCCACTACCAGGAAAACGCGCCCCTGGCCCCCAGCACGAACGGAAACGGCTCTCATGGCCCCCACGTGCCTATGCTGCCCGAAGACGGACTCGACCTGGAAACCTATATCCAGGGCCTGGAACGCTCGTATCTATTGGCTGCACTGGAACGTTGTGGGGGCGTCCGGACCCATGCCGCGGACCTTCTGAAAATGTCCTACCGCTCGTTCCGCCACTATGCAAAGAAATATGGGGTTTAGCTTTTCACGTTGATGTAACGCGGCTTTGCGGCCCGTGTCACTTTTGTCTGTCAAAATTTGTCGTTTTCCTCGCGTTCTAATCTATGCTTCCAATGCTCGCAGGCAGCACGTGCACC
>CAVQZU010000062.1:0-108621 GCA_963718485.1 uncultured Acidobacteriota bacterium | reverse complement strand
CGGGCAGCGCTGGTCCCGCCGCCAGTCTCACCCCGCGGGGTCAGGGTCGTGATCCCGGATCTCGGGAGCCTCGCGGATGACGGCTACGGCGCCCGGTTTTACCGTTAATGTCCGCGGCACGCGCATCCCCGGTCAGCAGCCCCACGCCGCGGGCCGGGACGACGGCCTGCTGCCCGGTGTCGTTCAGCACGAACAGCCAGCAGCGGCCGTCCGCGGCGCGGCGCTGGACCACCTCCACGCCCGGGTCAAGGCCGGGGACGAGCGGCGTCAGGCCCCTCACCAGTGCCTCGCCCAGGACGCGGCGGTGCGCGTCGTCGTCGAGCCGGGCCGACAGGTACCAGGCGCTCCCGGGACCGGCGTTGTTCCGGGTTACGGCCGGGTGCCCGGCCACTGGCCCGGTGGCGTAGCGGGCCAGGACCTGCGCCCGGCCGGGGCGCAGCAGTTCGGTCCAGCTGGTCGCCTGCTCCCCGGTGTCCAGCCGCACGGCCGTGCCCTCGGCGCAGCGGGAACGGTTCCTCGACCCGGACTCCGAGCAGGTCGCGCAGCGGCCCCGGGGCCCCGCCCGGCCAGGCCTGGTGCACGGAGTTGACCAGGCCGCAGCCGTAAGAGACCACCAGGTGCCCACCGCCGTCCATATACCGCCGCAGGGCCGCCGGCGGCCTCCCCGGACAGCAGGTAGAGCGCCGGGGGCGAGGACGAGCCGGTACCCGGACAGGTCCGCGCCAGGGCGGGCCGACATCGCAGACGATCCCGGCCCGCCACAGCGCCGCGTGATCGCCGGCGCACCTCGTCCAGGTAGCCGGGCCCCGGCGGCGGCCAGCGCCCGGCTGTCCCGCGCCCACCACGAGTCGGCGTCCAGCAGCACGGCGGCCTGGGCGCTGACCGTGCTCCCGGTTACCTCAGCCAGCCGGGCCACCGCGTCCCCGAGCGCGGCGACCTCGGCGAAGACCGGTGTCGGGTCCGGCGTGCGGCACGAGCGCCGGGTGGTACATCTCCGCGCCCGGCCCGGGACGCCCGCCACTGGAAGAACATCGCTCCGTCCGAGCCCCGCGCCACGTACTCCAGGCTGTCGCGCATCATCCGGCCCGGGCGCCCGGCGGTCAGCACCCGTGCCGAGTGTTGACCATGCTGGCGGCCTGCTCCATCAGCAGCCACGGCCGGCCGCCTCCGAGCCCGCGCGCCCGGTCCGCGACGAACGCGATGTCGGCGGCCCCGTCCGGGCCGCGCGGCGGCGACAGGTAATGGTCGACGGCCACCATGTCCACCTCTCGGCCCCACGCCCACGGGTCGATCACCAGGTGTCGGGCCCCATGAAGTTCGTGGTCACCGGGACGTCCGGAGCGAGCCGCAGACGTCGTCCCGTTGCTCGGTAGAACGCGGCCAGCAGTTCGTCCGACCAGAACCGCCGGAAGTCCAGCCTCTGCGCCGGGTTCGGCAGGTACTGTGTCGCCCGCGGCGGCACTACCTGCTCCCACGCGGAGTACCGCTGGCTCCAGAACGCCGTGCCCCACGCCGTCGTTCAGCCCGCCGAGGCGTCCCGTAACGGCGCGCGCAGCCAGCTGCGGAACGCGGCCGCCGCATGGTCGCACCAGCACATCGTGCCGTACTCGTTGTGCACGTGCCACATGGCGAGCGCGGGTGCGAGGCGTACCGCCGGGCCAGTTCGGACGGCGATCCGCAGGGCCGCCTCCCGGTAGGCGGGCGCGGCGGCGCAGTAGGTGTCCCGGCTGCCGTGCCAGAGCCGGGAGCCCGTCCCGGGTGACCGGGCATCGCGTCGGGGTGGGCCAGGGTGAACCAGGGCGGCGGTGACGCGGTGGGCGTCGCCAGGACGACCCGGATGCCGTTGCCGTGCAGCCGGTCGAGTGTCGCGTCCAGCCAGCCGAACGTGTACCGTCCTTCTCGGGCTCGAGCATGGCCCAGGAGAACACCCCGACCGTGACCGTGTTCACCTGGGCCGCCGCATCAGCGCGTCGTCGCAGCCCAGGTGACCGCGTCCCACTGCTCGGGGTTGTAGTCACCGCCGAACCAGATGCTCACGCAGCTGGAACCAGGCCAGCCGCACCGGGCCGCACAGGACTAGGTACAGGTCGCTGGCGCCGGGAGGGCAGTGCAGCGGCGCGCTGCACCTCGGTCCAGCGGTATTTGCCGCCGGTGCTCGGCACGGCGATGGTGGCCAGCAGCTCGCCGTGGGCCGGATCGGCCTGGCGCAGCCACCTGGGCCCGCCCGGGCTGGCCCGGGCGGCGCGCAGGGTAATGGTGGCCGGCCCGGGATCACCCAGATCCACGTCGCGGAACAGGATCCAGCCCGGGCCGGGCCCGCGGGGGTCACCGCGTCCCCGGCTCCCGGGTGGCATCGACGAGGGTGATCGCCGGAGTAGTCGTCGAAGTCGGCGGCCGCGATCGGTGTCCCCGCCGCGTGCCGGGCCGCGGGCGGCGGGCCGTGCACGGTGAGCCGGGCCGACGGGCCGGGCCCCGCGCTCGACGAGGCTGCCCTGACCTGGTACATACCGGGCTCCACGGTCATCCGGCCTGTCGTGACGTCCCAGTACGCCAGCGCGGCGCCGGGCACCACGATCCGGGCGGTCCGGGTCTCGCCGGGGGCCAGCGTGAGCCGGGTGAACCCGGCCAGCGCGGCCGCGGGCCGGGGCCGGCGCGGCGCGACCGGCTGGCGTAGCACTGGACGATCTCGGTGCCGGCCCTGGTCCCGGCGTTGGTGACGTCCACCGTGACGGTCACCTCGGCGGCCTGGGCCGTCCCGGCATCCGGCAGCTCGGCCGGGTCCAGCCGCAGCGCGCGGTAGCCGAACGTGGTGTAGCCCAGCCCGTGGCCGAACGGGTACAGGGGACGCCCGCCGAAGTACAGGTAGGTGCGGCCGGACTTGATGATGTCGTAGTCGAGCAGGCCGGGCAGGTCCTCGTCGCCGCGATACCAGGTCTGGGTGAGCCGGCCGGCGGGCGTGCGTGCCGAGCAGCACGTCGGCCAGCGCGTGGCCGGTCTCCTGGCCGGCGTGGCTGGTCCAGGCGATCGCGGGGAGCCGGTCCGCGGCCCAGCCGAGGGCGTACGGGTAGCTGCTCATCACCACCAGCACCGACCGCGGGCAGGCCGCGCTGGCCGCGCGGATCAGCCGGTCCTGGGCCGGGGGCAGGGCCAGGGTGGCCCGGTCCTCGGTTTCCCGGCCGTTGACCAGCGGGTCGTTGCCGACCACGATGACGCACACGTCCGCGGCCGCGGCCGCCTGGGCCGCGGCGTCGGCGCCGCGGCGGAGTACCTCCCAGGAGAACCGGTGGACGGTGCCCGTGGCGGCCGACCGCAGCGACCTCAGCCCGGGCTGGTCCCCGGCCGGCCCGAGGATGAAAGTTTCCCGTACCACCCAGCCGTTCGGGCCCTCCTGGTCGGCCACCAGCGAGCCGTCCTCCTTCTCGGTGAGGTAGCGCCCGGTCGCGGCAGACCTGAGCGTCACCACCCCGCCGCCCCAGTCGAAGACGTCGAACTCGCCGGAGTCCCCGCACAGTCGGGGTCCCCGGCCGGAGGCGGGCCCAGCCGGACCCGGTCGGCCCCCTCGGTCACGGTCACGGTTCCGCCCGGGCCCGCCGCCCCCGGACCGGCCAGCGCCTCCCGCAGTCCCGCGGCCACCGTGACCTGATACGGCATGGTGCCGCTGTACCAGTCCGCGCGGAGCGTGTCCGCGAACGGCCCGACCACGGCCAGCCGCAGCCCCGGGGCCGGTTCCAGCGGCAGCACCCCGCCGTCGTTCTTGAGCAGCACGATCGCCTGCCGCGCGGCGCGTCGGGCCAGCTCCTGATGGGCGGGCGAGTTCAGCGCCGCCGCGCGGCCGGGTCTGGCGCGGGCGCCCAGGAATCGAACTCACCGAGCCGGAAGCGGAGCAGCAGCAGCCTGCGCACCGCCCGGTCCACGTCCTCGCCGCTGATCAGTCCCTGGCGCAGCGCCTCGGACAGCCGCGCCACGGTGGCGGTGGGGTCGTCACCCTGGTCGGTGAAGCTGTCCACCCCGGCCCGCAGCGCGGCGGCGTGGCTGGCCGGGTGATCGGCGAAGTAATGCTCGGTGGCGACCAGGTTGGACGGCGCGTAGGCGTCACTGCACACCACCAGCTCATCCGGGGTCCACGAGCGCAGCAGCTGGGGCACGGGCATTGCCTGGCGAAGGGCGCGGCGCCCGATCGCATGTTTGCCGAACTGCTCGGCAAGGAAGCGGGATATTGCAAAGGCAAGGGCGGCTCGATGCACATCGCCGATCCGTCAACCGGTAACCTCGGTGCGAATGCGATTGTTGCCGGCAGCGCGGGGATTGCTACCGGCGCGGCCTTTTCGGCGAAACGGCTGGGGACCGATCGGGTCGCGGTGTGCTTCTTTGGTGAAGGAGCGCTTGGGCAGGGCGTTCTGTACGAAGTAATGAATCTGGCGACCCTGTGGAAGCTGCCGGTAATCTACGTTTGCGAGAACAACATGTACAACGAATACACGCACTTCTCGGAAACGACGGCGGGCGAGATTCTCGCACGGCCGGCCGCTTTCGGCGTTCTTGCCGCCAGCGTCGACGGGCAGGATGTGCGCGCGGTCAATGCGGAGGCAACAAAGCTGATCGAGCGGGCGCGCCGGGGCGAAGGGCCCTCGTTTCTGATGTGCACCACTTATCGTTATCGCGGGCATCACGTGGGCGACATGAACCGCGAGTACCGCACCAAGCTCGAAGAGCAGAAGTGGATGACCGACCGCGACCCGATCATCATCCTCACCAATTGGCTACTGGCCGAGAAGCACGCGGATTCGGCGCAGCTGGAAAACATTCAGAAGGAAGTGCGCGGCGAGATCGAGCAGGCGGCGAAGTTCGCGCTCGATGCGCCGTATCCGAAACCCGAGGAAGTCGATCAGGACGTCTACGCCTGATGGGAGCTGCGCGCGGTAGTAGTACTTGAGGTCGCGAATCAGCAATTAAGACCAAGTTCTTGAAAGCCAGTGCATCGAATGAAGTTTTAAGTAGGAGCAGCAACCATGCCAGAAACCACTACAGCACCACCATCCAGCGTTGCTCAGCGCGAACTCACCTTGGGAGAAGCGGTCAAAGAAGCGATCGCGGAGGAAATGCGGCGCGATCCAGCTGTGTTTCTGATGGGCGAAGACGTTGCCGAGGCGGGCACGCCGTTCAAGGTGCTTACCGGGCTCTCCGCTGAATTCGGCACCGATCGGGTGATTGACACGCCAATTTCGGAAGCCGGTTTCACGGGGCTCGGCGTGGGGGCGGCGATGACCGGGATGCGGCCGATCATCGACATCATGTTTGGCGATTTCGTGTGCCTGATCATGGACCAGATGGTCAACCAGGCGGCCAAGGTCCACTACATGTCCGGAGGGAAGTGGAAAGTGCCGATGGTGCTGCGGACGACGCTTGGCGCGACGCGACGCTCGGCCGCGCAGCATTCGCAATCGCTGCATGCGTGGTTCAGCCACATACCGGGGCTCAAGGTGGTGATGCCATCGACTCCCTATGACGCCAAGGGGCTGATGAAATCCGCGATCCGCGACGAGAATCCGGTGGTGTTCTATGAAGACAAGATGATGTTCCGCTACAAGGGTCCGGTGCCGGACCGAGGAATATACGATTCCGCTGGGCGTGGCCGACATCAAGCGCCCCGGCGACGATGTGACCATTGTGGCGACCAGCAGCATGGTGCAAGTGGCCCTGGGCGCGGCGAAGATGCTCGAAGAAGTCGGGATCAGCGCCGAAATCGTTGACCCGCGCACAACGTGGCCGCTGGATGAGAAGACCATCATCGAGTCGGTGAAGAAGACCTCTCGGGCGATCGTTGTCGACGAAGGCTACGGCCGCTATGGCGTGACCGCCGAAATTGCTTCGGTAATCGCCGAAGGCGCGTTCCATTATCTTGATGGCGCCGGTGAAGCGCATGGGCGCGATGCACGTGCCGATTCCGTTCTCGCCGGCGCTGGAGGATGCCACCGTTCCGACCGAGCAGACGGTATTCGAGGCAGCGCGCGCTCTGTGCAACCGGTCCTAGGTTACGCGATTTTCTGGTCGTAGGAGGAATTCATGGCCCTGAACACATACGGAACGATGGCAGTTGACTGGGAGCAGCGCATCGATTTTGACCGCTTGCGCCGCGAACGGCTGGCCCGCGTAAATCACTGCTGGCGAAATCGGAAATGGGCGCGCTGCTGTGCTTCGACATGAACAATGTGCGCTACATCACGGCGACGCACATCGGCACCTGGGCGCAGGACAAGAACAGCCGCTTCACTTTGCTGCCGCAGAATGACGAGCCCATTCTGTGGGACTTCGGCTCGGCCGCGAGGCATCACCAGTTGCATTGTCCGTGGCTGGGCGAGCGTTCGCGCGCCGGGATTGCGTTGCTGCGCGGCGCGATGTCGCCGGAAACTGGGCGCGCCGAGGATGTAGCGAAGAAGATCAAACTGGAGTTGGAGATGCGCGGGCTGCAGAAAGAAGCCGCTGGGCATCGACGTGGTCGAGCCGCCGATTTTGTTTGCGCTGCAAAAGCGAAGGCATCACGATCGTCGATGGACAGCAGTTGATGTCCGATGCGCGGGTGATCAAGACGCAAGACGAAATTTCTTTGCTGAACCATTCGGCGATGATGGTGGACGCGGCGTACGACGAGTTGTACCGCGCGATGAAGCCGGGCATGAGCGAAAACCAGGCGGTCGGCCTGGTCAGCAAGGTGCTGTATGACCTGGGCTCGGAATATGTGGAAGCGGTGAACGCCATTTCGGGCGAACGCTGCAATCCGCATCCGCATGTTTTTTCGGACCGCGTGCTGCGGCCGGGCGATCCTGTCTATTACGACATTCTGCATTCCTACATGGGCTATCGCACCTGCTATTACCGCACATTCACCATCGGCTATGCATCGCACGCGATGGTCGATGCCTACAAACGCTGCCGCGATTATCTGGATGCGGCCATCGAACTGATTCGGCCGGGACGCACTACCGCGGAAATCGCGTCGGTTTGGCCGAAGGCGGAGGAGTTCGGCTTCCCCAACGAAGAGGCGGCCTTCGCGCTGCAGTTCGGCCATGGGATCGGGCTGGCGATCTGGGAGAAGCCAGTGATCAGCCGCCTGGTTTCGCTCGACCAGGAGCACGAAATCAAGCCGGGAATGGTTTTTGCGCTCGAGACTTTCTGGCCTTCGACCGACGGATGGAGCGCGGCGCGCATCGAGGAAGAAATTGTGGTCACCGAGACCGGGCACGAGGTGATCACGCGGTTCCCCGCCGAAGAACTGCTGGTCGCCGGGCAACGCTACTACACGGTGAACGGTCCGCTGCCGACCACACGCGAAAACGAAGCGCCGCCGAGCCGGAACGTCCGGGCAATGGTGGAAGCAAGCGCCAGGTCCGAGCGCCTGGGAGTCGGCGACTAGGTCCATTTCCTTCTTGCTGCTCTCCCCAGTCGGCATAGCGGCATCACAGCGAAACGCAACGTGCGCGACGCAGGAGATTTTGGCTTCGGTCGCGCGGCCGAAGCGGCTGGTGGGCTGGAGCGAAAGAAGGGACCCTGAAGGGCGATCCCGACACGGAGAAGCGACAAGGTCTCGTTTTGTGCTGTACGGAACCCCAAATCCTGAAGGAACGTGGACCCGGCCATGGCTATCAGCGTTGTAATGCCCGCACTGGAAATGGCACAGGACACGGGAAAACTGGTGTCCTGGCACAAAAACCCTGGCGAAAAAGTCGTCAAGGGGGAAATTCTGCTCGAGGTGGAGACCGACAAGGCTGTCGTGGAGGTGGAAGCTCTTGCTGATGGCGTGCTGGGGGGCGTAAAGGCGCAGCCGGGCGACATAGTCCCGGTCGGTCAGACGATTGCGTGGCTACTGGCTCCCGGTGAATCGGCACCGGCGGACGACGGAGCTGAAGTCCTTCGCGGATGCGGCGCGGCCTTCCTCTGCTCCCGCCTCCGCCGCGATGGCCAGCAAGGCCGCGCCGGCTGCGGTTTCGGCGGACTTGCGGCAAGTGCGCATCTCACCTAAGGCACGGCGGCTAGCGAAAGAAAACAACCTGGACATCGCCGCGCTGCGCGGGTCTGGGCCGGGCGGCGAAATCCTGGCGGCCGATATTCTCGCGGCGGCGCGAATGGCGGGCCCGGTTTCTGAGCCTGGTAGCCGAGCGCCAGCCCCTACAGCGATACCCTCTGCGGTTGCCGGCGCGGCGAGCGAAGAAAAGCAGAGCGCGATCGGGCGGCTCATGGCCGAGCGCACCACGCAGAGTTGGACGACCGTCCCGCACTTTTTCCTGACGCGTGAGGTGGATGCGGCGGCGCTGGTCCATGCGCGCGGCCAGCTCTTGGCTGAGATTGAGAAAACCGGCGGCCCGCGACCAACGCACACCGACATTCTCGTCGCGCTCGTTGCCCGCGCGCTTCGAAAGCATCCACGGGTGAATGCCACTTGGAATGGCACAGGCATCCGCCTTAATCCCGAGATCCACGTCGCGGTCGCCATGGCCGTCGAGGATGGCGTGGTTACCGCCGTGATCCGCAATGCCGCGAAGCTCAGCGTCGCAGAAATTGCCGTAAAGCGCCACGACTTGACCGAGCGCGCCCGCGCCAACCGACTGCGCCCGGAGGACATCGCCGGAGCCACCTTTACGATCAGTAATCTTGGCATGCACCACGTCGACTCGTTCACCGCAATCATTGTTCCGCCGCAAGCGGCAATTCTTGCCGTGAGCGCGATCAAGGATCGCGTCATCGCGGTCGACGGCCACCCCTCGGTGCGCCCGGTCATGTCCATGACGCTCTCCTCCGACCACCGCGTGGTCGACGGCGCACGCGCTGCCGCGTTTCTGCACGACCTGGTCGGCCTGCTCCTTGAACCGCAGCAATCGCTGCTGCTGCCGTAAAACTTCGGAGGCAGCAGAGGTCGAGGCGCGCGCGGTAGAGAGGAAACTGCTATTTTTTAGCTTGCCGGCGATTGGCTGTTCTCGGCTGAACGGCTCGTTTTCTTGAAACATTGGCACATTTTCAAACGACCACGACCTCAGGTTAGGATGAAGCGACCGGTTGAATGAGTGGGGCGATTCGATCCCGCAGTTTGCTGATAGGGTCTTGTCCGTCGTAACTCTGGCCGACGGCAAGACCATGCCCCACGGATTTCCGGACCGGGACTTGCTATATCAATCGTGGTTCTCCCGCACCCCTCGGGGCTGGTTTGCATCGTTTTGCAACGTCGGCGCTATGATTGATAAAGGCGGCCGCTACTCCATCGCTACTCCGGCGGCGCGAGGTGAGGCAGATGGAAACCAATAGCGATACCTATCGGACGGTGGGAATATTCTGGGGGATTTATGGGATGGTGATGATTGCGGCGGCGGCCTGGATCATTGTTTACAACCAGACGCTGACGGTGATGTGGGGGGCGATCATCAGCCGGGTGGCGAATCCGTTTGCGTGGATGAGTGCGTTTCATTTATTTCTGGGAGCAACTGTGGTGATGGCGCTGATTTCGGCGGCGTTTTCGCTGCTGGCGGCGTTTGCGCTGCTGGGCGGGGCGGCGGCGGGGCGAAGGCTGGGATTGATTGCGGCAGCGTTTGGGATGCTCGGGACGCCGCCGGGAGTCGCGCTGGGCGTGTTCACAGTTGCGATGCTGTTTCCTATGGGCGGAAGAGCAGCTGGTGACTAGTGCTAGGAGAGAGAAACAAATACAATGGCGAAGCCGGGGGGCAACGACTACGGCGAGGGCAACCCGCATATCGTCCGGAGTGCCGGTGCACTCAAGCAAACTGCTGCCCCCTGGGAGGGTGCCATCGTTGACCAAAAGGCGCCCTGCACCTTGGGCTGAGACTCAAGCATCTGGTTTGGCAGTAGCACTACGCGCCATTAGAGTATTGAACACGTCTGGAACTGGTTCCCGTTGCCGCAAGCGCCCCGGTGAATTAGTTTCTTGGCGGGGGAATCACTCCATGGCAGATAGCGAAGTATCTTTGATGGGAGACGTGTTTCGACCGTACGAGAAGCTTGTCGAGATTACCATTCTCGGCAAGACGTTTCTTGTGCCGGAGAGGAATTCGCTATTGCGGGCGTTCCAGTTCATCAGCCCGGAGACGATTCCCTATGGGCGCTTCTGCTGGAATCAGGAATGCCAGTATTGCAAAGTGAACTGCCAGCTTTCCGACGACGATCGCGCGCGACCGATTTTGAGCTGCAAGTTCATCGTGTCGGAAGGGATGAATATTTCGGGGCTGGCGCCGGAGCTCGTGGGCTGTTTGCGGACGAAGCTTGGCGCCGTGGCTTCCACAGCACCCTCGATTCGCGATGCGGAAGAAGTTGCTGCTGCGCCGGATGGCGGCGCGAGCGACGCCCCTCTGGAGGCCGCTGATGCTAGTATTCCCCCCTCCCCTCCTGTAGCCTACCGACCGCTGTACCAGCGAGACAAAGCTTCCGATTGACAAACGTAGGCTGGCCCAGAGAGCACTCCAGAAACCGCCTGCGTCGTTGACGCGGCTAGGTGTGTGTGTGAGGGCCTAGCTGCTAGCTAACTAATAGCTAGCCAATGTTGTCATAGGAGAAAACGGCATCCAGGCGCTGGTCCCGGGTGAGCGTTCCTACTGGCGCCTGGACTCGAGAGATGGCGAGAGGCGGGAAGCGATGGTGGCGACGATTTCTTCGTGGACCGATTCGGGGGAACGGAGGGATTGCCTCTGCTTGTCGAAACATTCGATTTGGGCCCAGTTGGGCTGGCGCGCGAGGTCGTCGTAAACCTGGGAGGCAGCTTCTAGATGCTTGATGTCGGCCTCCTGGATATCGTGGCGCAACTTGGTGTAGTCGCGGGCGGCTTTTTGCCCGACCAGGCGCTGGGCTTCGGCTACGGGGACGCGCAGGTACAATACTAAATCCTCCGCCGGCAGGTTATAGATTTCGTATTCGAGGCGCTTGAGCCAGGCCAGAAATTCTTCGCGCTTTTCCGGGGGGACGCGGGAACCCTGGTGCGCCAGGTTTGAGCCAATGTAGCGGTCGGCGAGAAGAGTCTTCCCCGCCGAAAGAACGGCCTCCATCACAGGCTTCGATTCGAAGCGATCACCGGCGTAAAGCAGCGCTGAAAAGTGCGCATCAACCGAATCGAGCGCGCCGAATTCGCCATTCAGAAATTGCCCGGCCATCTTGCCGAAAAAACCTTCGTAGCTCGGAAAGCCGATTTGAGCCGTGGAGACACCGCGAGAGACGAACGCGCGAGCCAGCATCTCAAGCTGCGTGCGCTTTCCGGAGCCGTCAATTCCCTCGAGGACGATAAATTTGCCGCGCACAGCCATGGAGACAGCCGCCAGTCTAGCATACCGATTTGACGACGAAGGCAAGGAGCCTGAACTGGGCAAGGAAGCGCCCGCAGAAATACTGGGAACGCAGGGCTTCAGAGAACCACCCCAGCCCGCCGGAGAGAAACAGCCCGAGATGGCCATGTTCCCTAGAGCGGTTTGGGGCGTGGATTTCGAGGCCGATGATGGCTGCCGATCGAAAGACCTGGTTTAGGCGATCGAACCGATGAGACTTTGGGTGCCGATTCTCGATCCCCCAATGCTACCCCTCGACTGAAGATTGCGATCTGGCTTTCGCTCGAGGATAATTCAGTTCGCTTTGCAAATGGAAACGTTTAATTACTTTAACTATTACACGGAGATTGAGGAGCACTTCTGGAGGAAGCGGGGGGCACATCTGTTGGTGTCGCCGCTGGACTGGGCGATTGTGGAGACCTGGCAGAAGGCGGGGATTCCGTTGGGGGTGGTGCTGCGCGGGATCGATCGGGCGTTTGAGAGCTGGGGGCGGTCGAAGCGGGCATCGGGGGGGAGGCAATTGAAGAGTCTGGCCTATTGCGTGGATGCGGTGCTCGATGCGGCCGCGGAGGCGCAGGAGGCGGCGGCGGGCACGGGTCCAGAGTTGAAACGCAACGCGCCGGCAGCGGAGCCTTTTTCGCGGGCGGAGCTGAGAAAATATTTGCAGCGCAATGCCGCGCGGTTGCGGGTTGCGGCAGAGAAGCGGCGGGCCACCCATGCGGGGCTTGCTTTGCGGTTGGAGGAAACGGCTGCACGGCTGCAGGAGGCGGTGCCGCTGGTGGATGCGCCGGGGGCGCTTGACTTGGAGGATTTAGAGCGGCGAGTGACGGTGCTCGAGGAGAAAGTGGCGGCGGCACTTTCGGCGGATGCCGATGAGGAGGCGATGCTGGGAATCCGGAGGGAAATGGATCGCGCGCTCGCACCTTACCGGCGTAAGATGTCGGCCGAACAGCTGGCGCAGCTCGAGCGGCAGTACCTGCAAAAGAGGCTGTTTGAGTATTTTGAAGTGCCGCGGTTGAGTTTGTTTTATTTGACCTAGGTGATTTGATTTCTGATCAGACGCCGCGGGGGCGGGCACAATGGAGGCCGGAAGTAAATTTTGAGATCGAAGACAGGGCCCTCGTCGCAGCACTCGCTTGGGATCACAACCCGACGCCAAGCCCGCGACAACGCAGGTGCTAGAAGCTTACTTTGCGGAGGCGTGGCAATAGGGAATGCTGACTGAAGCTTGGTGCAGACGCGGATCACAAATCAGCAGTCACGATCTAATGCGGGAATGAAGTACTGTCATTCGGGCGCTACTTTTTGGCGCTCGGAGAACTAAAACCTTCATGGACGTTACCATTGAAAAGCTGATCTATGGCGGGGAGGGGCTCGCGCATCACCAGGGCGCGACCGTCTTCGTTCCGTTTGTGCTGCCAGGGGAGAAGGCGGAGGCAAGTCCCGTCGAGCGGAAGAAGAAGTTTGTTCGGGCGCGGCTCGACCGTGTGCTCTCCCGGTCGCCGGAACGGATTGCGGCGCCGTGTCCGCACTTTGGAATTTGCGGCGGCTGCGATTACCAGCACATCCCCTACCAAGGGCAACTCCAGTACAAGATTGAGATTTTGCGCGAGACGCTGCGGCGGCTGGGACGCGTTGAGTGGCCAGGGGAGATCCAAGCGCATGAGTCGCCGCCGTGGAATTATCGTAACCGGGCGCAATGGAAGGTGCGCCCGGCTGCAGAAGAACCCGCATCTATGCCGCGGCTAACGCCGCGGCCCCCAAATCGTTCCAGCGCTCACCCCGACGATGAAGATAGCCGGGAAGGCATGCCCGCAAGAGGCGCTGAAGGCGAAGCGGGCGAGAAAGACGGCGCGCAAAGCGGTGGCTCGCTGGGCGAGGAGAACACAGCTCGGCTGGGGATTGGGTACTTCTGCGGGAATTCGACGACGCTTTGCGCCGTGCAGGAATGCGCGATTCTCTCGCCGCTGCTGCTGAAGAGCTTTCTTGCGGTGCGCCAGGCGGTGGCCCAGGGGATATTTCCGCGGACGCTGCGGGAGATGGAAGCGTTTGTAGATGCCAGCGATTCGAAAATTATGCTTACGGCGACGTTTTCAGGCTTCCCTTCTCGGGCAGCGGAGCTGGCGGAAAAAATTCGCGAAATTGTCCCAGAGATGGAGAGTCTGCTGTTTTTTGATCCAACGCGGGAGCGAATGGAATTGTTTGGTCCCGGGTTCATCGAGTACCACACGCTGGGCGTGAAGTATCGCGTGGGGCATTTTTCGTTTTTTCAGGTGAACCGTTTTCTGGTGGAGGAGTTGGCGCGGGCGGTGACAGGGCGCGATCCGGCTCCCGGGGATGGGCGAGGACGGCTGGCTCTTGATCTGTTTGCGGGGGTGGGGCTGTTTTCTGTGCCGCTGGCGAAACGATTTGAGCGGGTGGTGGCGGTGGAGTCGAATCCGGCGGCCGGGCGCGATTTGGAGAACAATGTGCGGGCGGGCGGGTCGATTGAGGTACGCACGGGGGACGTGGAGAAATTCCTCGAACGATACAAGGAGAAGCCGCAGTTGGTGGTGATCGATCCGCCCCGTGCGGGGATCGAGCCGGGGGCGCTGCGCAGGCTCGGGCGGATGGCCCCGGAGCGGATTACCTATGTATCGTGCGAGCCACCGACGCTGGCGCGCGATCTAGCCGTGCTGCGCGAGGGCGGGTACGAGATTTCAGATATTCAACTATTCGATCTTTTTCCCCAGACATTTCATATGGAGACGGTGGTCCAACTCAGGAGGCACCCATGAAACTGACGACGGCCTGGATTGCCGGGGGGCTTTGCCAGCGGGATTGCGATGGCGGCCCTGCCGCAGGCGTCGGTGAGCCGGTTAGGGATGAAAGAACCCGGAGCGTTTCCGGGCGCACAGATGGGCGACCCGGGTGAGACGCGCGCTGCACCGGTGAGCATCGAACGGTTCACTCTTCAGGCGCCCTAGCGGGCGTAGCCCGGAAAAATTACTCGGGTGGATCGGCGCGACCGCTTTTGGCCGCGCCCGCGATGATGCGGCGAGCGTCCTCGGCTTGTGATTCGGGGACCCAGACTTCGGAGTCGTGCCAGCCTTCAGGAGGATCGTGCAGGGCGAAGGGTTCGGCGGCTTCGAAGTCAGGGGAGTGAATGCCGGCGCTCTCCAGTAGGCTACGCACTACGATGGTTTCCGTGATTGTGGGAGATTCGAAGATTTTGACGAGCTTCTCTTTCTTGGGTTCCATGGATGTTTGTGCGCTAAATGCCGCGACCGGATGCTTCCCTACTGCTGCAACCATTCGGCTTGAATCATCTTAACTGAAGATTTGTTTTTGCGGCCATAGGAAACCTGCAGGCATCGCGGCGGGATTTTACCTTATGACCGAGGGCCCCTTGCCTAGGTTACGGCCAGGCCAGCAGCTCATCCGGTAACGGTGAGAACCGCGCGATGCCGGGTTAGTGGCCCCAGCGCGTTCGCAACCACATTCGTAGCCCAACGACTGCTAATCCGGCGACGGTGCCGATCAGGGCCTGGTATTCGCGGTTGCGAGCGTACTGGAGCCACGAGAAAACTTTCCCTGCCGGCGACACCAGGGTGCGCTGTTGGCTTGCGGTGGCGGGGATGAGTCGGGGGAAAAACAGGGGGACTTTTGCGGCGTAGGCTTTGAATGCCTCTCCATAGCGGGCGCGCAGGTCGCTTTCTTCATTGCGCATCACGGCGTAGTAGAAAATCGAGAAATACGCGACGACGATTGCGGAGGCTAGCCAGGAATGGCCCGCTACCGCGAATCCGGCGGCCAGCAAGGCGCTGCCGAAATACAGTGGATTGCGTGTGAGGGCGTAGGGACCTGTGGTGCAGAGTTCTTCGTATTTTCGCAGGTGGCCCGCAGCGGCTGCGCGGATGATGAGGCCAGCGGCAGCGATAATTGCGGCTGCGGCGATGGATCGCGGGGTTGGCGCGGCTAGCAGCCAGTAGATGGCGGCTACCGGGTAGCCTACGCGGACTCGCCAACGCATCCAGAAATTGCGCTGCTGGGTCACTCGGCGGGCTCCGATTGCAGCACGCGCTTCAGACGTTCGGCCACTGCTTCGAAGGCCTGGTCGAGCGTGATTGAGAGCATGGCGGGAGAATAGTCGTCGCCACGGCGGTAGGTGGTTTGGATGTAGCGCGGGTTTCGCACCACGACGTCGTCTGCAGAGTAGGGACCGTTGCGGGCAGGGTCGGTTGGGCCGAACAGGGCGACGACCGGAGCCGTCAGCGCGACGGCCAGATGCAGCGGGCCGGTATCAGCCGAAACCACGAATTTGGCGCGGCGGAGAAGCGCCATCAGCGGGCCGAGGGCGAGCGGAATCGCTGCCGGGGCGGGTTCGCCTGCGGATGCGATTACCTGCTCCGCCAGATCGTGCTCGCCGGGACCGGTGGTGATGATGCCGCCGAGACCGTAGAGCTCGACTAGCTTGCGGTGCAACTCGCCATAACGCTGCGCGGGCCAGCATTTGGATCGCCAGCCGCCGCCGGGGTTCAGGACGAAGAACTTCTCTATTTTTCGGGCGTCCAATTCTCGCGCGACTGCTTGCTCATCTTCCCGCCGGATCATCAATGGAAAACGCGGCTTCCCATTTTTTGCGCCGGCGTGTTCGGCGAGGGCCAAGTTGTGGTCCACCTTGTGAGGACCGCGGGGGTTGACGCGATCGGTGTACAACAGCGATGCAAAGCCCTCGCGGGCATAGCTGCTTTGGAATCCGACGCGTTTGGGTGCGCCGGAAGCATAGGCGAGTATCGCCGATTTGTAGAGCGCCTGGAAATCGATAGCGCAGTCATAGCGAGCGGAGCGAAGTTTTTGCCAAGTACCCGCAATACCGCCGGCGCTTTTGCGGTCGACGGAAATAATTTCGCTGATGTCTGAGTTCCCTTCAAGCAGACGCCGCCACTTCTGCTCAACGGCCCATTCGATGCGCGCCGTTGGAAAAGTGTCGCGTAGGGCTGAGGCTGCTGGGAGGGCGTGGATGATGTCGCCAAGCGAGCCCAGACGGATGAGCAGGAAGCGCGGGTCAGCCATCGATGGGGCGGCGGAGGCGGACCAGGAGGTCGCGCGTGGAGTGGTCTTTGGGGTCGCCTACGATGGCGACGCGAATGCCGAGAAGCTTGGCTAGTTCGCGCTCGGGAACGGTATCGACGGTGTAGTCGGTGCCTTTGGCATGGACGTCGGGCTGAAGTTCGCGCAGCAAGGGGTGGACGTCGAGTCCGTCGAAGATGGTGACGTAGTCGACCGCCGCGAGGGCGGCTACCAGCGCAGCGCGGGCGCGCTCGGTAAGAATCGGGCGGCCTTCCCCTTTCAGCTTGCGGGTGCTGTCGTTGGAATTGATGCTCACGACCAGGATGTCGCCTTCGGCGCGCGCGGCGTTGAGGTAGCGGACGTGGCCTACGTGCGGGAGGTCGAAGATGCCGTTGGCTAAGACGATTTTGCGTCCGGCGCGGCGGTGCTCTTCGAGGATGGCGTGTAAACCTTCGCGGGAGAGAATTTCTGAGCGCGTGTCCATGTGGTGGCGTCAGTGTTGTGGTCCCGGGAATCGCATCAAGGCTTTGTCACCCTGGGCACTGCAGTTAACCCGCTGTGTGCCTTGAGCTGGACGCCTCAAATCCCGCGCGCCCTCAATACCGATGGGCCTTTGAAAGGCGCAACCACGCTCCAGCCTAAACCAGAAATGCCTGCTTCAGTCTCGAGCATTCTCGGTTTCAAAGAGATTAGAAGGCGCTGCACGCAAAAATCCAAGAGTTTTTATTCAGGCGCTCGAATGGCTGTTGCTTCACGGCGAAGCAGTTCGGCCAGCTCGGCGCTGGTTATGACTGCAGTGCGGCGCTTCATCACCACCAGGCCGCCTGCGTAGTTTGCCAGGTGCGCGGCTTCCAGGTAGGAGGCGCCGGCAGCCAAGGCCAGCGTGAAAACGGCGATTACTGTGTCGCCGGCGCCGGTCACGTCGACAGGGGTGTCCGAGCCGTAGATCGGGATGTGAGTTGTTGCAGCGCTGCTATGTGGCTGCGGGCGTTCGAACAGAGCCATGCCGTCTTTGCCTCTCGTTACCACCAGGGCTTCCAGACCTAGCTCGGCCAGCAGGCGGGCGCTTAATTCTTCCAGCTTGGGCGTGTCGGTGCCGATTTGCTCGCGGTAGGCGGCTTCCAGTTCGGGCTCGTTGGGGGTGGCTGCGGTGATGTCGGTACCAGCGTATTCGAGCAGGCGGTAGCGCGAGTCAAGGGTGACTCGTTTGGCTTTGAGCTTCCGCGCGAGAGACGGAGTGGCAGCGCCGAAACCATAGTCGGAGATGATTACGGCGTCGGCGGTGCGGGCGACCTGGCGCGCCTTTCGCTCAATAGATGCCTCAATGCCCGGAGGGAGCGTGCCGCGGGGCTCGCGGTCTACGCGCAGCACCTGTTGCTCGGTCGTGTGGGTCCAACCGGCCAGATAGCGAGTCTTCGTTGCTGTGCTCCAATCGCGTGAGCGCAGGATTCCGCTCACGTCTATGCTTCGGTTGTGAAATTGAAGCATCAGCCTCTGTCCGGGCTCGTCGTCCCCTATGACGCCGACGGGAAGAACACGCGCGCCGAGAGACGCAAGGTTGCTGACGGCGTTCGCGGCGCCGCCGGGATATGAGTCGGTCTGGCGATGGCGCAGGATCAGCACCGGGGCTTCGCGGGACACCCGGGAAATTTCGCCGGAGACGAATTCGTCGAGCACCAAGTCGCCTAAGACGCCGATGGTCTGGCGGGAGAAGGCGGCTACGATGTCGAGTAATCGGGTTAGATCAACGCTGGCGTCTGCTACGGGAGCTGCTGGGGAAGCTGGTAGTTGCTTGGGTTTCCTGCGAACGGCGCTCAATCCGGTTCCTTGGGTAATGGAAATTGGAAAAATGTGACGCGCCGAAAAATACCATAGCGGAGATGTCGCGACAACTTCGACAGATGCCGCCCCGGGGCGCCTAAGAGGCGTACCGCTGGCCCCCCCGGGTCGGAGGGTACTTATAGTGGCGGCTCCGGCACTCATTTAGCAAAGCAGACCCCGTAGGAGAAGCCGGTTAACTGTTTCGCTTGCGGCGCTATCGGATCGCCTGCTCGAAAGTCTCTTCCTGCGACTGAAAGATCGATACGCTCTGCTAGCGTCGCGGCCGGTCTGAATGCAACGGGATGACGGAATGCTTCCTTCAGATTTCCGCGCCTGATTGAGCGCGGTTTGTAAGGGCGCGCCAAAAATCCTCGCCGCGGTCGATCTGCAGGGAAATGCGGCAGAAGTAGACCGGCAGCGAACCCCAGCGAAGTTCGCGCAGATTGAAATAATCCTTCTCGGTACACAGCAGCACGGTGGCACCGGCTTGCTTCGCTTGGGACTCGATTAGCAGAACGTCGCGCTGGGTGTAGAGGTGGTGATCGGGAAAGAATCTGTGAGCCGCGATTTGGAAAGTCCACTCGCGGAGGTCGGAGAGAAATGCCGGTGGATTCCCGATGCCGCAGAAAGCGAAGACCCGTTCGTTGCGCAGAAATGCTAGGTCGGCAGCCGAACCATCGACGCACTGGTGAACGGAATCAAGATGCGGTTTGGCGTAGAAGATGGGGGCCTTTGAGTCGTGGCGGACGGCGGCTTCGATGGCGGGAGAATGGTCGCCGCGCGTGATCACAAGGATGTCGGCGCGTGCCAGGGCGGAACGCGGCTCACGCAGGCGTCCTGCGGGGAGCAGATGGCCGCCACCGAAGGGGTTGGTCGCGTCAATGAGGACGATGTCGACGTCGCGGGCGAGTTGGCGGTGCTGGAAGCCGTCGTCCAGGATGAAGTAGCTTACATTGCCAGCCGCTAGCTCGCTGCCGCGCAGGAAGCGGTTGGCGCCTACGCCGAAGACGACTTCCCCTGCCAGGCGCGATTGCAGGAGTTGGACCTCGTCGCTGGTGGTGTTCGGGGCGCCCGGTTGCGATTGAGCGGCTGAAACCTTGCCGCGATAGCCGCGCGTTAGGATGCCGACGCGTTTGCCTTCGGCAAGCAGTCGCTCGGCGATCCACTGGACCATGGGGGTCTTTCCGGTTCCCCCTACCGTGAGATTGCCGACGCTGATTACCACGCCCGCGAGGCGGCGTTGTGACAGCAGGCCGAGGTCGTAGGCTTGCGAGCGGAGGCGGATGACCAATTCGTATGGTAGGGCTAGCGGGCGAAGGAGGGCGTTGCGAAGGTTCATGAACGCAAATCCGTGTTCTTGAGGAGGTCCGTGATGCGGTTGAAGGCGCGGGCGGTGGCGCCACGGTTGCGGTCGCACAGGGCGCGGGCGGCTTTGCCCATGCGCAGCGCGAGAATGTGGTCTTCGATCAGGTGCACCCAGGCTTGGCCCAGCTGGGGGCCGGTGTTGATTTGGATGGCGGCTTTGGCGGCGAGGAACTGGGCGGCCATTTCTTTGAAATTTTCCATCGAAGGACCGAACACGGGAGGATTGGAAAACCAGGCGGGTTCTAGAATGTTGTGGCCGCCCGAGGGGACAAGCGAGCCGCCGACGAAAACAGCGTCGGCCAGCCCGTAGAGGCCGGCGAGTTCGCCGATGGAGTCGAGGATCAGGACGTCGGCGTTTTCGTCGAGATGGCCTTGCATGTTGATGGTGCTGCGGCGGACGACCGTCCAGCCTTGGGCAGCGGCGATGGTGGCGGCGGTGTCGAAGCGGTCGGGCTTGCGCGGGGCGAGGACCAGCAGGGCGTGGCGCCACTGGCGTTGGACGATGTCGTAGGCGGCGAGCACCGCTTCCTCCTCTTCGGCCACGACGCTTCCAGCCACCAGAACCGGCCAGCGCTCCTGCTGACGTGTGGTAGCCTCGAGCCATTGGCCGAAGGGGCCGATGGCCGGAGGATGGCCATCATATTTCAGGTTGCCGATGACTTCGACCCGGTCTTCGGGGGCTCCCATTTCGCGAAGGCGCGTGGCGTCGTCGGTGGTTTGGGCCAGGAAGATGACGGCGTCCTGCAGGACGCGCTGGTAGAACTCCCCGACCAGGAAGCGCCATCTTTGGAAGCGGGCGAAGGATCGTTCGGAGATGCGCGCGTTCACAAACGCCACGGGAATTCGGTTGCGCTGAGCTTCGCGCAGAAAATTGGGCCAGATTTCGGTTTCCATGATGATGACCAGAGCGGGACGGATTGCGTTGAGGGCCCGGCGGACGGTGACGACCCAGTCGAGTGGGAAGTAAAAAACGCCGTCAGCGCAACGCAGGCGCTCGCGGGCCAGGCGGCGGCCGGTTGCCGTAGTGGTCGAAACGAAAACCGCGCGGCTCGCGAAGCTGGCCTTCAGGCGTTCAACCAGGGGCTGTGCGGCCAGCACTTCTCCTACGGAGACGGCGTGAATCCAGATTGCCTCGCGCGACACGGTGGCGCGGGCGATCACGTCTGCCGGCGGAGAGCCGAAACGCTCGCTCAGGGAATGCGCAGGCTCGGCTCGGCGCCAGCCGCGCCAGGCGTAGTAGGGCGCGATCACGAGCATGCCCAGGGCGGTGAGGATTCGGTAGAGGAAATACATTTTGGGAAGGCGATGCGCGACGGCAACGATCCACTTCCCTACGCGCCAGCCGGGTATTATAGTGTTAGCGGTCCGAAGTCGCGAGCAGAAGAAAGATGGCGTCCTGGAAAGCGGCGCCAACAAGGCTCCCTCAACGGGTGTCGCACACAACTTGCTGTAGCCTTGAGGCATCGAAAAACAGACAGATGCGGATTTTCTCGCTTTTCCTGGCGGTGTGCTTGGCGCTGACGTTTGCTTTCGGGCAGGCGGGCGGGCCGTCTGACCCAGCGGCTTCGACAGGCACCCAAACATCCCTTGCGCGCGACCGGCATGAGGGGCTCAACGTGTCGGTTGATCCTTATACGGACACGGCACGCGCCAAGAAGAAATTCGGCAAGGCCGATCCCATCCCCGCGGGAATTTTGCCGCTGGAAGTTTTTTTAAGGAATGAGCTGGACCAGCCGATTCGCATCGATCTGAGCACGATTCAGTTGACGGTGCGGCCGCCCGAGAGCCGCAAGCAGGATGTTGATTCGTTGGCTGCCGTCGAGGTGGCGAAGCTGATCGTGCATCCGGAAGGATCAAAAACACCTTCCACGCGGCGGTTTCCGCCGATTGGGATTCCGTCAGGGAGCGGCGACAAGAAGGTCGACGAGATGGCCGATATCCTGCGGCCGCTCGCGCTCGACGCAGACATCGTGCCGCCGATGGGCATGATTCACGGTTTCCTATTCTTCAATTTGAGCCACGAAATGTCGCTGGCCGAAAATGCGAGTTTGTACCTGCCGGATGCGATGCTGGTGCCGTCTAACAAGGCACTGATGTTTTTTGAGGTTTCGCTCCGGTCGACGGCTGGGCGGTAACGAGCGGAAGTGAGGGCGCGCTTCGATGGAAAGTCCCCGGAGTGGTAGCGGCGTGGAAGCCTCACCCGCCCGGTACTTTAGTTCAGTTGCGCCGCGTCAGGCCGACCTGTATCATGGTTTTACGATGCCCCCCGCGCCGGTTCCAAAGTGGCTGGTTCTTTCTGCTTTGCTGTGTGTCTTATTGAGCCTGCCCGTTCGGGCGGCCGACAATCCTGCTACGATTCCGATCAGCGATATAAAGCCCGGGATGAAGGGCGTGGTGTATACCATATTCGAGGGCGATCAGATAGAGAGAGTCGACCTGGAAGTGATCGGCATCCTCGAAAACGCTTTGGGGCCGAAGCAGGATGTGATCCTGGTAAAGCTCGTGGGTGACAAGGCTGATAAAACCGGCGTGGCGGCCGGAATGAGCGGCAGCCCGGTTTATTTCGACGGAAGGCTCGCCGGAGCGCTTTCGCTGAAGATTGGCAATTTTACCAAGGACGCGATCGGCGGAGTGACGCCGATTGCCAGCATGTTCGACGTGGCGAAATCGTCGGATGTTCCGGCGATGCCGATGAAAATGTCGGCCGTGAATTTGGACGGCGGCGCGACAACGGCTGCGCCTCAGATGACGGCGGTTGGTTCCGGTTCCGGGCAATTTTTGATTCCCATTGAGACCCCGCTGATCAGCGCGGGGCTATATCCGCAGACGCTGGTGCAGTACAAGGACCAACTGGCGTCCTGGGGCATGGCGGCCATGGCCGGAGGTAGCGTGGCGCCTTCGCCGCTTGATGCGCAAATCAAGCCGGGCGACATGATCGGAATGGACCTGGTGCGCGGCGATCTTTCGCTGAGCGCCGGATGCACGGTGACCTCGGTCGAGGCCGATCGGGTGTACGCGTGCGGGCATCCGCTGTTCGGATTTGGCGCCGTGGAGATTCCGATCTCGCGGGCGCATGTGGTGATGACGCTGGCTTCGGCGCAGGCGTCGACCAAGGTCATCAGCACCGGCGGCGCAATCGGAACGCTGACGCAGGACCGGCAAACGGCGGTGATGGGAAAACTCGGCCCGGTACCGACGATGATCCCGCTGGACTTGACGCTGACGACGCCGGTGACCGAGAAGAAATTCCATTTCGATGTGGCCAAGAGCCCGCAATTGACACCGCTGCTGGTATCGCTCGCGTCGTTCAACGGGATTGTGAGCACCCCGGCGTATGCAGAAGGCTCGACACTACAACTCGACGGCACGATCGATATGAAGGGACACAGTTCGGTTCACATCGAAGATCTGTTCGCGCCGACCGATGCGCCGATTCCCACGGGCTTTTTCGCGGCTACGGCGGTTCAAGGAATTTTTGCGCGCATCTTCTCGAACCCCTACGAGATTCCGCAAATCGATCACATCGATTTGCACGTAAAGCTGCTGAACGAGCGACGCTGGGCGATGATCGACAACGCGTGGCTCGAAAAAAGCGAAGTGCGGCCAGGAGAGACCGTCGCTGTAAAGGTGCTGCTGCGTCCTTATCGGGGCGCAGCGTTCATCCAGGAAATTCCGGTGACCATTCCGGCGCAAACTTCCCGTGGCAGCCTGCAGATCGTGCTGAGCGACGCCGACTTTTTGAATCGCAACGTGCAATCCCTCGCCTCAAGCTCCCAGGGCCAGCTTCCCGGACTCGAGGAGCTCATCAACCTGGTGAATCGCGAGAGACGGAACGACCGCCTCTACGCGAGCCTGCTGCAAGCCACGCCGACGATGCTGGTCGAAGACAAGGAACTGCCGAACCTGCCCGCTTCGGAGCTGAGCGTTTTAAATCAGCGACAGAATACGGGCGGGGCGCGGCTGTTGCGCGAATCGACTGCCGGTGAATGGTCGGTGGACATGCATCAGGTGATCACCGGGGAGCACATGCTGACGATCACGGTGAAGTGACGCGCGAACGTAAAGGAGATTTTCATCCATGACGCGTCGAAATATTTTCGCGTGCCTGGTGGTTTGTCTGTTCGCCGGCGCGCTGCTGCGGCCCTTTGTGTTGCGCGCCGAGCAGACCCGCTACTGGCGGCAAACCGACCGCTCGGAATTCGAGAAAGGCACGGCCAAAGGTGTGGCCATTCGCAGCGATGGCAAGCTGATGCCCGCACCGAAATTTGACGCTTTTGCCGACCCGAATCTTGCGTATCTGTGGGAGCTGCGCGCGGATTCGAAGGGGCGGCTTTTCGCGGCGGGCGGGTCCGACGCAAAGGTGCTGCGCTTTGACGCTGCGGGCAAGCCTACGACGGCGTTCGAGTCATCCGAGCTTGCGGCGCAGGCCATTGCCTTTGATTCCAAGGACAATTTGTACGTGGGCACTTCGCCGGACGGGAAGGTGTACAAAGTCACACCGGACGGGCAAAAGAGCGTCTTCTTCGAACCGAAGACGAAATATATCTGGGCGCTTGCGGTGGATTCGCAGGGCTCGGTGTTTGTGGCTACCGGGGACAAGGGAGAAATATTCGTCGTCGCGCCCGACGGCAAGGGACAGCTTTTTTATCAGAGCGAGCAGAGGCATGCGCGGACGCTGGCATTTGACGCCAAGGGAAATCTTCTGGTCGGCACCGAGCCCAGTGGGCTGATTCTGCGGGTCGAGGTTCAACGGAAAGCACTCGGTACGATTCCGGCGGCGGGCGCCTCGTTCGTGATCTATGAGACCAACAAGGGGGAAG
Organism: uncultured Acidobacteriota bacterium; assembly: GCA_963718485.1. Taxonomy (GTDB): domain Bacteria; phylum Acidobacteriota; class Terriglobia; order Acidiferrales; family UBA7541; genus Palsa-295. The sequence continues at coordinate 84,251 of CAVQZU010000062.1, read as the reverse complement.
TGACTTCCCTGCTCATGGATTCCAAGGGGAATTTGTACGCGGCATCGGTTGGCGAGAAGGTGGCTATTCAAGGCGTGCCGCGGGTTCCCAGCGTGGGGCCGCAGCCGGCAGCTCCCGCCATGGGCGGGCAAGCGCTCATCGTTTTGCAAGGGCAGGGTGCCACGGCACCGCAGCAGGCGACCTATCCGTTCCCTGTGGCCACGGGCGGCGCAGAGGTGGTGAAGATCGCGCCCGATGGATCACCAGAAACTTTGTGGAGTTCGCGCGACGAACTCGTCTATGCGCTGGGCCTCACACCCAATGGGAAATTGCTGCTGGGCACCGGCGACAAGGGAACGATTATCGAGCTCGAAGGCGACCAGATTTTTTCCACCGTGGCGAAATCGGAGTCCGCGCAAGTAACCAGCCTGTTGCCGGGCGAGGGAGGCAAGATTTTCGCGGCAACGGCAAATGCCGGCAAAGTTTTCACGCTGGGGCCGGGATATGACTCAAACGGAAGCTTTGAGTCGGACGCCTTCGACGCCAAGATTTTCTCGCATTGGGGACGGCTTACGTGGTGGGGCGAAAATGGAGCGATGAAGGACAAGGTGGCTTTTTACGTTCGCTCCGGCAATACCTCGCGCCCGGACAAAAATTGGAGCCCGTGGTCGGAGGCCTACAAGGCTTCCGGGGCGGGGACGGTATCGTCGCCGGCGGCGCGGTTCGTGCAATGGAGGCTGGCGTTTCTTGACGCAGACAGCGGCGCGCTGCCGAGCATCTCGTGGGTCAGCCTGGCATACCAGCCGAAGAACGTTCCGCCAGTGCTCGACGATATCGCGTTGCAGGATCCAGGAATTCGCGTGGTGGGGTTCTCGCAGCAGCCAAGCGGTCCGGGCACATCGGCACCTGTGCAGCTGCGGACGGCGCGCGGGCCTGGCGCCAACTCTTCGGCGGCGTCGATGAACGTGGAGGTCTCCTCGCGGGCGGCCAAGGTGGAAGTGCCGCCGCAGGGATTTGACGGGCGAGGCTACCAGAGCGTCCTGTGGAGCGCGCATGACGATAACGACGATGATTTGATCTATGCCATTTATTATCGGGGAGAAGGCGAGCAGAACTGGCGTTTGCTGAAAGACAAGCTTACGCAGAAGTATTTTTCATGGGATACGACGTCGATGCCCGACGGCGCCTATTACCTGAAGGTGCTGGCCTCGGATTCACCCTCCAATCCCGCCGACCAAGCACTTTCGACCGAACGGCAGAGCGATCGGTTCGAAGTGGCAAACACCCCGCCTCACATCGAGAATTTGCGGGCCGACGGGAATAGCCCGAGCGTGAAAGTGACCTTCGAGGGAGTGAGTTCGACCGACGCGATCGAGCGAGCGCAGTACAGTCTGGATTCGGCGGACTGGCAGGTCGTGTTGCCGGTCGGACAACTTTCCGACGCTCTGAAAGAAAGCTACCGCTTCGAGATTCCCAACGTGGCTCCGGGGGAACACACCATCGCGGTGCAGGTTATGGACCGCTTCGACAACAGCACCGCCGACAAGGTTACCTTCACGGTGCCGGGACCGCGTGCTTCGAAATAGTCAGACTTCAGAGCGGCTTGCAAGTTCCGCGGATGCCGCACCCTGAACGACTCCGCTACCTGCGGTTCTTCCATTGCCCCAATCGCGGACTGTCGGCTCCCAGCATCCCCCGGGCGTGTCGGCACGCGAAGGCTCCCCAGTGCCGCCTTGGTTGGTTCCTGCAACGGTCTGGAAAAGGCGGGAGTGACCTGCGCCAGTTGACGGCTTGCCGATTCCCATGCTGCGCGGGCGCAGGACCTGCGTCTCCCCGGCAAACAAAGACGTTTACAAACGGCTAGATGTGTTCCGGGCGCCAGTTGGCTGGGGCCAAGCCATCTCAGAAGTCCACTCCCCAGAAATCGGTTCGGGCCTCAATGAGTTTTACACCCAGATCCCATCCATCGGGCCGCTGCGTCCCCTTCCAGACCACCTCTGCATCGACTTGCTGACGGGTAACCAAATTCGTGACCCGGAGACGCTGTTGCAAGTCAATGTCCTTTGGGCTGACAAGAAGACAACCGTAGAAATTCACCACCCTGGTGAAGGCTGTTTCCAAGTGCAACGAGCCTGCCACTCGCGAATTCCATTCAATGGTGACGGGCACGCGGCAGTTCACACGAGCGCCGCGGCGTTTGCTTGCGGCACGCAGATCTTTGGGATGATTTTCGGACCACGCCGAGGTGGAAATTTTGTCCATGGAAACCCAAGAAAACACAGAGGTAATCTCTGTCACATCCTCGAAAGAAATCCCAAGGCCATGGTAGTGGTGGCAGTAGTTATGGTCAATGGTACAGCAGGACAGGTTTTCGTGTCGGGGCGAGAGTGGCGCCCCTCCCCGCGGGTGCGGTCACTCGGCGGAAACCGGTCTTGCCAGTTGCGGCCGTCCTTTGCCCGAGAGCTTCCCGAACCGGGACGCGAGGAATTTCTGAAAGGAGTCCATGTAGGTGTAAAAGACCGGGGTGAGGTACAGCGTGACGAGCTGCGAGAAAAGCAGGCCGCCGACGACCACCAGTCCTAGGGGACGGCGCGCGTTGGCGCCGGCGCCAAGACCGAAGGCGATCGGAGCAGTGCCCATTAGCGCAGCCATGGTGGTCATCATGATGGGGCGAAAACGGATGAGGCAGCCTTCGTAGACAGCTTGCTCGGGCGTTTTGTCGGCTTGCTTTTCACGCTCTACCGCGAAGTCGACCATCATGATGGCGTTTTTCTTGACGATACCGATCAGCATGATGATACCGACGAAGCTGTAGAGATCCAGGGGATAGCCGAAGATCTCAAGCGTCAGCAGCGCGCCAAAGGCGGCCGAAGGCAAACCCGAAAGAATCGTGAGCGGGTGGATGAAGCTTTCATACAAGATGCCTAGGACGATGTAGATGACGAGAATGGCCATCACCAGCAGGACTCCAAGACCGACAAGCGATGACTGGAAGGCCTGCGCGGCGCCCTGAAATTGCGTGCTGACCGATTGCGGGAGGTCGCGCGAGATGGCGTTGATTCGATCCAGGGCCTCGCCGATGGCCGTACCGGGGCGGAGATTGAACGAGATGGTTACCGCCGGCAATTGGCCGAGGTGATTGACGCTTAGCGGACCCAGGCTGGTCGAGAGGTTTGCTACGGCGTTCAAGGGAACCAGGGCACCCGTGCTCGAGCGAATATAGAGAAGAGCAAGGGCCGTGGGATCGCGCTGGTATTGGTCGGCCAATTCCATGACCACCCAGTATTCGTCGTTGGGAGCGTAGATGGTCGAAACCTGGCGTTGGCCGTAGGCGGTGTAGAGTGCGTTTTCGACTTGCGCCGCGTTGACGCCGAGCGCGGAGGCTTTGTCGCGGTCGACGTTCACGTTGACTTGGGGATTGCGGACAAGTAGATCGCTCGTCACGTCCACCAGGCCGGGCAGAGCCGCGACCTTCTGCTGGAAGGCGATGGCGGTGCGGTAAAGCTCTTCGATATCCGGGCTCTGGAGAGTGAATTGATACTGGCTCTTGGTCATCTGGCCGCCGATTTGAATGGGCGGCGGATTCTGCATGAAGATGCTGATGCCCGGAATGCGCGCGAACTTGGGCCGGAGTTCAGCAATGACCTCGTTGACCGACGGATGATGGGCGAAGATCGGTGTGAGGGCGTGAATCGCGGCGCCGATTACCGGAACGCCCCCGTATCTTTTGCCGATGGCGAGCATGGCCTGGCTGGGGATTTCGGGCCGGTCTCCGGGATTTTTCAGGTGCGTCCAGAGGAAGCCGGAGTTGCCGCCGCCGCTGACGCTGGAGAAAAATTCAGCGCGGTTGGGATCGTCCAGGAGCACCTGAGCCAACTGGTTCTGGTGTTCGACCATGGAGTCGAAGGAAATTCCCTGCGCTGCTTCGGTATAGGCGAAGATTTGCGAGGCATCTTCTTCCGGTAAAAAGCCCTTCGGAATGGAATAAAACTGCCCGACGGTGATCAGAACAATGACGGCCGAGGCCGCCATGACCGAAAGGCGGTGGCGAAGCGCCCATTGCAGCGAAACTTCGTAGCGCTTGAGCAGGTGGTCGAAAAAGCGCTCGAGCACCATGTACAGGCGGCCGTGCTTCTGTTCGCCCTGAGGACGCAGGAAGCGGCTGCAAAGCATCGGCGTAAGCGTCAGGGAAACGAAGCCGGAGACCAGGATGGCCGCCATGATTACGACCGAAAATTCGTGCAGCAGACGGCCGACGATTCCTCCCAGAAAGAGGACGGGAATGAACACGGCGGCAAGCGACAAAGTCATCGAAACGATGGTGAAGCCGATTTCGCGGGAACCGCTGAGCGCGGCTTCCATCACGCTTTCGCCCATTTCCATGTGGCGCACGATGTTTTCGAGCATGACGATGGCGTCGTCGACGACGAAGCCGACCGAAAGCGTGAGCGCCATCAGAGACAGGTTGTCGACGGTGTAGTTGAGTTCGTACATGACAGCGAAGGTGCCGACAATGGACATGGGCAACGCAATGCTGGGGATCACGGTGGCGGAAAGATTGCGCAGGAACAGGAAAATGACCAGCACGACGAGCGCGATGGCCAGGAACAGCGTGGACTTTACGTCGTCCACGGAGGCACGAATCGACTGCGAGCGGTCGTAGGCCACTCGCAGATCGACCGAGGGTGGCAGGATGGCCCGGAATTGCGGAAGGATTCTCTGGATGGAGTCGACCACCTCGACGGTGTTCGTTCCGGGCTGCCGTTGAACGGCTAACACGATCGAGGGTATGCCATTGTCGTTGTTGGAGACTTTGTCGTCTTGTACGCTGTCGAAGACGCTGCCAATTTCTTCGAGCCGCACGGGCGAGCCATTCCGGTAAGCGATAATCAGCGGGCGGTATTCGGAGGCGCGGGTAAGCTGTCCGTTCGCCTGCAGGGTGAAGGCCCGGTGCTCGCCATACAAAGTTCCGGTCGGCAGGTTGACGTTGGCGTTCTGGACCGCGGTGGTCACTTCGTCGATGCCGATCTGGCGGGAAGCGAGCGCCTGCGGGTCGAGTTGGATGCGCACGGCATATTTGCGCGATCCGTAGATCACGACTTGCGCCACGCCTTTCACCATGGAGATGCGCTGCGCAAGCAGCGTCTCGGCATATTGATCGACGGTGTAGAGCGGCAGGGTGGGCGAGCTGACGGTCATGAAAAGGATGGGCGTATCCGCCGGGTTGACCTTGTTGTAGGTCGGCGGAGTGGGCATGTTCGGTGGAAGCTGCGGGGCAGCGCGGGCGATGGCAGCTTGTACGTCCTGCGCGGCGCCGTCAATCTTGCGGTCCAAGTCGAATTGCAGGGTGATTTGCGAGTGGCCGAGGGTGCTCGTGGAGGTCATCGAGTCGATGCCTGCGATGGTGGAGAATTGCTTCTCCAGAGGAGTGGCGACGGCGGAGGCCATCGTATTGGGGTTCGCTCCAGGCAGGTTCGCGGAGACCTGAATCGTGGGGTAGTCGACGTTGGGAAGGTCGCTCACGGCGAGGGCGCGGTAGCCGACGATTCCGAACAACAGGATCGCGGCCATGACGAGCGTGGTCATGATGGGGCGGCGAATGAATGCTGAGGCGATGTTCATTCGGTGATCCTCAGCCGCCTGGTGAGTTGCCCCGGATTTGGACTTTGATATCGGGGATCAAACGAAGTTGCCCATCGGTTACCACGGTTTCGCCGGGTTTGATGCCCTTGGCGATGACCGACTCTGAGCCGATGGTGCGCGCGACTTTTACCGGACGCTGCTCGGCGGTGGAGTCATTTCTGACGATGAAGACGAAGTCTCCCGACTGGCCGGTTTGGACCGCCTGCGAGGGAACGATGGTGGCGTGTTCCTGTTCTTCGAGGCGCAGGGAAACGTTGGAAAACTGGCCTGGCCAGAGACGGTGATCCGGATTGGCGAACGTGCCCTTCAGCTTGATCGTGCCGGTAGTGTTGTCCACAGTATTGTCGACGAAGCTCAAGTATCCCAGCTCGCGCCGGGTGTCGCCGTAGGGAGTGGCCTCCACCTGCAAGCGGCCTTTGTCCATGAATTGTTTGATCGCGCCGAGGTACTGCTCGGGGGCCGAGAAGTCCACGTAGAGCGGCGTGACCTGTGCGATCACGATAAGAATGGGCAGGTCATTTTGTTTTACGAGATTGCCGGGAGTGACGCCCAGCGCGCCGGTACGGCCCTCGATGGGAGAATAGATGGAGCAATATTCCAGCTGCAGCTTGGCTTGTTCGAGGGCCGCTTCGTCGGCATGCACCAGAGCTTCCTGGGCCTCTGCAGTGGCCTTGGTCTGGTCGAACTGTTCTCGGGGAGTGACGCCGGCGTCAAAAAGCTTCTGGTAGCGCTGCGCTTGTACGTCGTCCAACTGGGCTTGCGCTTTGTCGCGAGCGAGATTTGCTTCGGACTGGCTCACGGCGGCCCGGAACGGGCGAGCATCCAGGCTGAAAAGCAATTGGCCCTTCTTGACGAAATCGCCTTGAGTGAAATGGACCTGATCGAGCGAGGCGTTGACCTGGGACTTGATCGAGACTGTGGAGTAGGCTTCACCCGATCCGATGGCCGTGAGATCAATGGGGACCGTCTTCTGCACCGCTTTGGCGACCGTCACCGGGACGGCTTGGATGGCAGGCGCGGTCTGCGCGGTGTTTACTTGGCAGCCGACTCCGATCGTGACGGTAAACGCGGCCACGGTGCCAAGAAACAAGACCGGAAGTCTACGCATCGATATTGGTTGTTGCCTTTCCACAGTCTTATACGCCTCAACGGCCGAGGATATAACCAAACGATCTGTCCGAATTGAACTTCTATAATACCGCGTGCCCAGCCAAAGGCTATTAACTTCAGAAAATGTGTAGGTTAACGATTACACCGAGCCAAACCGGAGTTTTCCCAGCCTAGGAAAGCTGATGGTAAGACGGCTCGGTTCAAATTCTCGCACTTTCAGCCGGCGGCGGCCTGGTCAAGAAACCAGACGACCGAGCCCGACGGGCGGATTTGGCCTGCGGGAAACCTGCTCGGAGCGGTGTCGGGCTCGCTGCGGAGGGCGGCCATGATTTCGCGCTTGTCCTTGCCGGCGACTAGGAAGCAGGTGTTTCTCGCGCTGTTCAGAACCGGGGGCGTTAAGGTGAGGCGATGGGGTGGGATTGCCGCCACTTCGACGGCCATGACCCATCGTCGCTTTTCTTCCAAAGCGGGCGAACCGGGAAACAAAGAGGCCGTGTGGCCTTCGACGCCCAAGCCGAGCAATTGGAGGTCGAACGCGGGCGGGGCCTGGCCGAAAAAATCTCGCAACTGGGCATCGTAGGCGGCCGCGGCGCCCTCCGGCGATGAGAGACTGGTAGGAACGGGGTGAACGTTTTCATCCGGGATGGGCACCTGCGAGATGAGGGTCTCCCGGGTCATGCGGTAGTTGCTCTGGGGATCATCTTTGGGAACGTAGCGTTCGTCTCCCCAGAATAGATGCACGCGATCCCACCGCGTAGGGCGTCCCTGCTGTTCCGCTTGCGCCCATAGTGAATAGAGCTTCGCGGGGGTGTGGCCGCCGGAGAGCGCGATCGCGAACCGCCCGCGTTGAGCGATCGCGCCTTGCGAGATTGCCAACAGATGGTCGAGAGCGGCGCGGCTGAGCGTCTCGACGTCGGGAAACACTCGGGTGTCCATTTTCATGCGTTTGGCTTCGTTGGGGGTTGAGGCCACCGGTAGCTCTATTCTCTAGCCGCCGTTTTGACGGCGTGGCCGCCGAATTCGTGGCGCATCATCGCAAGGAGCTTGTTCGCGAAGGGCTCGGGATCCTGGGAGCGGAGTCGCGCATCGAGCGCGCCCATGATCACCGGTGTCGGCACGCCTAGCTCGATGCCTTCGATCGCCGTCCAGCGGCCTTCGCCGGAATCGGTGACGTAGGCTTCAATCCCATCAAGATGGGGATTTTTCGAAAGCGCGTCCACGGTGAGGTCGAGCAGCCAGGAGCGAATGACGCTGCCGTACTGCCAGATTTGGGAGATTTGCAGCAGGTCCAGGCTGAAATCAGTTTTGTGGCGAAACAGGTCAAGGCCTTCGGCGTAGGCCTGCATAATTCCATATTCGATGCCGTTGTGCACCATCTTTACGAAGTGCCCAGCGCCGGCCGGGCCGACGCGGCCCCAGCCTTTGTCGGGGGCGGGCGCGAGTGTCTGGAAAATAGCCGCGAGGCGCTGCACGACGGCGGCCTCTCCGCCGATCATCATGCTGTAGCCTTCCTTCAATCCCCAGACGCCGCCGCTGGTGCCGCAGTCGACGAAATTGAAATTCTTTTCGGCGAGGCTTTTGGCGCGGCGCACGGAATCTTTGTAATAGGAATTGCCACCGTCGATGACCGTGTCGCCGGGCAAGAGATGCGGCGTGAGCAGGTCGATGGTTTGATCGACCGGAGCGCCCGCAGGAACCATCAGCCAGATCGCCCGCGGAGGCCTTAATTGGCCAATCAGTTTTTCGAGGGAGTCCGCGCCTCCGGCGCCTTTTTCGGCGACGCGCTGCATAGCTGCGGTGTCGCGGTCAAATCCGACTACTTTGTGACCGCCGCGCACCAGGCGTTCCACCATGAATCCGCCCATCTTTCCCAATCCGATCATTCCGAGTTCCATCGAATCTCCCCTCCTATTTTCAATCGGCTGTAACCCCGAGGCGCTTCAGGTCGTCGCGAAGCTGGGCCACGTTCTGGAACAATATGGTGTTTATTCCGAGTTCCCGGGCGCATTCCAGGTTGAGGCCGCGGTCGTCGATGAGGACGCACTCGGCGGGGTCGCGTTGCGTGATTTTCAGCGACTTCTTGTAGATGCCGGCCAGAGGCTTGCGCATGCCCAAATAGCAGGAGCTGAAGAATGCCTGGAAATAATCGCGCAGGTGGAATTTACGGACGCGATATTCGTTGATTTCAAGCGATTCGTTGTTGAGAGCCGCCATCAGGCACCGGCGCGTGCGGGCCAACTCGCCGAGGAATTTGAGCGACTCCGGGATTTGCTGCGACTGCTCGAACATGAACTGCCGGAACTCGTCCACGGTAAATCTGCGTTCGGCGTAAAAAACGGTGCGCTGGAGATATTCATCGAGGGTGATCTCGCCTTTTTCGAAGGCGTCGAGCATCAGCTCATGGCGGTCCTCGAATTCGGTCCACTCGAGGTGGAATCTTTCAACGGCGGCACGACGTGAGCCACGGTCCCAGCCATTGGTGAGGATCACACCGCCGTTGTCCCAAAACAATGTGCTGATGTCGGCCATGCAGATGCTGACTCAACCGCCTTTCGAGGACCTGCCTTTTTGACGCAGCTGCCAAGAGTATCCATTATCGCTGTACAGCTTCTCCGGCAGAAGCGGAATTCTCAGCGCCCGTCGACGTCGCGCTAGAAGAAAGGCCAGGGCTTGCGATGGCAGATCAACAGAAGAAGAAATTTTCGGTGTTCAGCATCGGGCATTCGACGCGATCGATCGAAGAGTTCATCGGGCTGCTCAAGAGCAATGGCGTGCGTCGATTGATTGACATCCGCAGCATTCCCAAATCGCGGCGGAACCCGCAATTCAGCACCGCGGCGCTGGCCGCTTCGCTCCGGATCGCCGGGATCGAATATGTGCACATCAAGGCGCTCGGCGGGCTGCGGCAGCCGCGGAAGGATTCGGTGAATCTTGGCTGGCGCAATGCCAGCTTTCGCGGCTATGCGGATTATATGCAAACGGCGGAATTCGAGGCTGCCATCGGGCGGGCAACCGACCTCGGCTCCGAAAAACCTACTGCGCTGATGTGCGCAGAGGCCGTCCCCTGGCGCTGCCACCGATCGCTGGTTGCCGATGCACTGCTCGCACGCGGCATCGAGGTCCAAGAGATCATCAGCAGCGCGCCTCCGGCAGCGCACAAGCTCACACCCTTTGCGCGCGTCGAAGGGACGCAGGTTAGCTATCCGAAGCCAGGAGGCGGGGCACAGCTTTCCCTGGCAAGAGAGCTGCCGACCTAGGGTGGCCCGTTTTTGCCGCAAGGAGCGCAGCGCATAGCCAGGTGTGACTGTGCCATCTGCTAGTGCAAGGGAGGAGCGGCGGAATGGGCGGGAGGCTTTTTCATGATGAAGGTCAGGGGAACCAGGCAGGCGACCAAGATTGCCAGCGCTGACACCGCGTCCTTGTAAGCTAACGATGTGGCCTGCTGCTGGACCATCAAGAACATGCGCGCGTAGGCCTGATGCAGCGCTTGCCCCGCGCTGAGTCCGTGCGTCCGCAGCGTGGATACCATGCCGTCGACCGTCTGTTGGAATTTGGGGTTGTCGTTTCGCAAATTGGCTGACAAGTAGTATTGGCGCACTTGCGCCGTGCGCGTGATGTAGGTGCTCACCAGCGCGATGCCGACGCTGCCGCCGATGTTGCGGACGAAGTTGATCATGCTCGAAACCTGGTTGTTGCTCTCGCGGGGGATATTCACGTAGGAGAGCACGTTCGAGGGGATGAAGATGAAGGCCAGACCCATGGTCTGGTAGACGCGCAGCATGGCCACAGTTCCGAAGTCGACGCCCAGAGTGAGATGCGTGGCCATGTAGTACAGGGCGGTGGCCGTGGCCGCAAATCCGAAGGACATTAGCGCGCGTGGGTCCATGCGCGAGACCAGCGCGCCGGAGATCGGCATGGTCAGCATCATGATGAATCCGCCGCCCGCCAAAGCCTCGCCGGCGGAGACCGCAGGATATCCGAGCAAGACCTGAAGAAACTGCGGAATCAAAACCGTGGTGCCGTACAGCACGAAGCCCAAATTGAACATAAAGAAAACGGCGGTCGCCAGATTTCTATTTTTCAAGAGTTTTAATTCGACCACTGGGTTTGGATGATGCCACTCCCAGAAAATCCAGATGGCGAAGACGGCGACGGCGATGATGACTCCGGCGACGATCCAGTGGGAGGCGAACCAATCGAGTTCCTGGCCCTTGTCGAGGGTCATCTGCAGGCAGCCAACCGCCAAAGAAATGAGTCCGAGGCCCACGTAATCGATCTTGACTCCCTTCCGCTTTTGCTGCTCGACCCGCAAATAGGGAGGGTCTTCCACCAGACGATGGGTCAAATAGAGCGAGATGAGGCTGATGGGAACGTTGATGTAGAAGATCCAGCGCCAGCTGAAGTTGTCGGTGATCCAGCCGCCGAGTGTGGGGCCGATCGCCGGAGCCACGACAACCGCCATGCCGTAAATGGAGAAGGCCATGCCGCGCTTGGCGGGCGGGAAGGTGTCGGCAAGAATTGCCTGTTCGCTTGGCTGCAAGCCGCCGCCCCCGGCTCCCTGCAGGACGCGGAAAAATACCAGCAGGCCCAGGCTTGGGGCGAGGCCGCACATGAAACTGCTGATGGTGAACAGCGCGACGCAGGACATGTAGAATCGCTTGCGGCCGTAACGCGTGGCCAGCCAAGCGCTGATCGGCAGAACGATTCCATTCGAGACCAGATAGCTGGTCAGCACCCAGGTGGATTCATCAGAGCTCGCGCCGAAGGTTCCGGCGATGTGCGGCAGGGCGATGTTCGCAATAGAGGTGTCGAGCACCTCCATGAAGGTAGCCAGCGTGACCGTGAGCGCGATGAGCCACGGATTATAGCGCGGGCGCCAAGTGGCCATGTCGAGCGGAGCCGCTATGGCAGCCATCAGCTCCCCTTGTGCGCGATGAGCATATCGTAATAATATACATGCGTGTATGTATCGTGTAAATAAGGCGTAACTTGCTCAGAAGGCAAAAGATGACGCTCGCCCGGCCGGAGCAGAAATTCGAAGCCTCCAAGCCACCGCGCATTTCGCGGCAGAGAACGCGGAGCGAAGCGACACGGCGGAAACTCCTCGAAGCGGCGGAACGGATTTTCGCGCGCGAAGGGTTTGAAGCGGCGCGACTGGAAGATATTGCGGCAACGGCGGGGTATACGCGCGGGGCGTTCTATGCGAATTTCGAGAGCAAAGCGGATATTTTCTTCGCGCTCCTTGAACATTGGGTCAGCGGGCGCATCAAAGAAATCCATTCCCTGCTCAGGCGACATGAAACTGGGGCCGGGCGGTTTGGCGCGCTGCGCGATCATTACGCGCAACTAACGAAGGACCGGAGTTTGGCGCTGATCGCGCTGGAGTTCAAATTGTTCGCCATTCGCCATCCGGAGGCAACTGCACGCTTGCGTGCGAGGCAGCGAAAGCTTCGGGCCTGCGGTGGCGATATTTTGCAGCGCGTGATGAACGATCTTGGGCGAACGCTTCCGGTGTCCTACAGCGTCGGAGCTACCGGACTGGGGGCGCTCGCGAATGCGCTGTTACTGGAGCATCTGGTTGATCCAAAAGCGCTGCCGTACCGAGACGCTCGCGTTTTGCTGGGAATGTTTTTCGATGCGGTGATTGCAGGCAAGGTCGCGACACGCTAAAGCCTGCCGGAAGAAGCCGGCAGGTGCCTCTTGTCGCCGCTCGGTTGCCAGGCAACCACGGGTGCTCGGAAGTTCCTGGCGGCACTCTCGCATTGCGCTACCGCGACATTTGGCGACATGGCCCTCCGCCACCGATGGCCAATGCTGTACCTGGCCCACAAAAGGCCGGAGCCAAGTCGCTGCGTCTTAGCACCGCGCGCCAGCAAACCCTCTCCAAATCCCAAAACCCCGAACCCGAAACGGGATCCAATTTACTGGACACCCGAACCCGACTTAGCATTACCGCAAAAGGCATCGCCGGAGCAAACCACCATCAGGCCCAGAAACCGGAAGCGTCCGCTGGGCTGTTCCCCCCCACGCTATTTGCCGGGCTTGGGCGGAATCATCGGGAGCAGAACGGCGTTCTGCTGGTTTAGTCCAAAGTGCAGCGTGTATTTGCCGCCGAAGATTTTGTTGGGCCGGTCTCGAGGTTCGTCGTGAACGAAGGGGCCGCACCCTCGGATTTCGCGCGTGTGCGGTGGCAGGACCGTACCTGGCCCTGGGTATTCGTAATCGCTGCCCCGCAATGTGAAGGCGACGCGATATCCGGCGGGGACGACGATGGATGTGGGCCAGATCTCCACGTCCAGTTCAACGGCTGTGCCGGGCGTAAGCGGCTGTAATTCATCGTGGGTGTGGTAGGGCCGATACGGCTGACTTTGCTGCGGGTCGAGTTTGCGATGCGAGGCGCGCAGCCAGCCCTGGCCCACGGGGGTGTGCGGATCGATCGCCCCTTGAAAAACGACTTCCTGGCCGTCGGGAGCGAAGACGCGGAAGATGACGAAGATATCTGCGTCCTTTGTCGCCGAAGAGACGAACAGTTTTGCCGAGCTCGGCCCCGTATATTCGGTTTCCTCCTTAAGGGGCGCGGACCGGAAGGTTAGGCCATCGCCCAGGGCCTCGTATTCGAGTTTCTTTTCGCTGTGCACAGGCTGGTCGCTCAGGCTCATGTCGTCGGGATTTAGATAGAAACGCGTCCAGCGCGTGCGCGCCAGGGGCCATTCGTTTTCTCCTCGCGGCACGAATTTGTCGAGGTGACGAACCATGAGTTGCACACGCGGCTCGGCATCCCAGCCGTTCTTTTTTCCTTTCAGAAAATAATCGAAGAAGCGCTTTTGCAGCGCCACGCCGTAGTCGGTGTAAAACTCGGTCCAGTGCTCTCGCCCGTGCAGCTCGAGCCATTTTTGCGGGGACGCGCTCTGGAGGAATCCTTCGACATTGCCGCGCAGGTGCAGCCCCTGACCACCCCAGTTGCCGGAAGAAAGCAAGGGAGCTTTGATCTTCTGGTACACCGGCGAACGGTGCCTGTGGTAAGCGTCGTCGAGCGGATGAGCCACGATCTCGTCGCCGAGTTTGCAGCGGTTCCGGTCCAGTTGCTCCTGAGGCAGCGTTTCCGGACCGGAGACCAGCTCGCCGGTTACCACGCTGCGCTTGCCGCGTTCGCCCAGGCCATACTGCACGCTCTTTACCTGCGAGTCCTGCCAGAACGCCCAAAAAGTGCTAACGATTCCGCCGTGATGGGTCATGTCGCGATACCAATCGGCGGCGCCTTCCCAAATGCACATGGCTGTGAGGTGTGGAGGCTGCAACGAGGCTACGTCCCATTGATTGATGGCGTAGTAGGAAATTCCGTTCAGGCCGACTTTACCATCCGACCATGGCTGCGCGGCGCACCACTCGATGCAATTGTAGAAATCCTTGGTTTCGCGGGGCGAATAGTGGTCGACGTAGCCCGGCGAGCGCCCGCATCCGCGGGAATCGACGCGCACGCAAACGTATCCATCCGGAACCCACTTTTCGGGATCGACCGTTTCCCAGTTCTGATACTGGTTGGAAGAATGGGCGGAGACGTCGGGATAATTTTGCACCATCTGGTCCCATGCGGCTTTATAGCCTTCCTGGAACGCGAGGCCCTTGCCATAAGGGCCGTAAGTCAGGATCGCCGGATACTTGGTTTTTTCGTCGAGCGGGCGGTAAATATCCGCGCGCAGGGCCAGTCCGTCGTCCATGCTGATCGGCACATCCCAGTCAATTCGCATTCCGTCGCGCACTTCGGTCTTGAATTTTTCCATGGGGTCTCTCTCTAGATCGTGGTGAATTCTGGAGCAAAATGTTTCCCTTGGCCGGGGCCTAGAGTACAGAATTGAGGCTTGGGTTCTCCACAGGAATCAAGAACGCGCTGCAGTTTGTCGACCGGCTCGGTCTGGCCGTCATCGGCCAGACGAAAGGTTCCGAAATGAATTCCGATGCTGGATTGGGCTCCTAAATCCCGGTGAGCTTGCACCGCTTCTTCCGGAGACATGTGAACCGAGCCCATGAACCACTGCGGTTTGTAGGCGCCAATCGGAAGAAGCGAAACCTGGATGGGCGGCAATCTTCTCTTGATTTGGGCGAAGTGGGAACCGTAGGCGGTGTCACCCGCGAAATAGACCGCGCCGAATGAACCTTCGATCACGTAGCCACACCATAGCGTGCTGTTGCGGTCCGCCAGCGCGCGCCCGGAAAAATGGCGGGCAGGAACGGCCGTGATTCGCAGCTCTGGAGTGATCGATACCAGTTGCCACCAATCGAGCTCGGTGGCTTCCGGCGCGCCGGCAATGCGGTTCGACAAGAGGCGGTCGCGAAGGCCGAGTGGAACGATGAAGTGCGGCTTCCATTGCTCGGCAATCCTGCGGAGGGTCGGGACGTCGAAATGGTCATAGTGGTCGTGACTTTCAAGCACCACGTCGAGTGGCGGAAGCTCCTCCAACAGGAGCCCAGGCGGACAATGGCGGCGGGGGCCCACGCCCGCGAAAGGGCTGGCGCGGTTTGACCAGTGAGGGTCGCAGAGAATGTTGAGTTCATCGATCTGGATCAGGACCGTCGAATGGCCGATAAAGGTCACGCGCAGCTCGCTCGACCGAACGCGAGCGGGAGGAGCAGGCGCGGAGGGAGAGTTCGTCCACTCCGCCCAGGGACCTTTTTGGCGGTTGGAGAGCCAGCGTAGCAACTCCCAGCGACGCGGAGTGAGAGCCGGGTTTTCAGGATCATAGGGATTATAGAAGTGCACGCCGTCGAAATGGTCGGTGATGGGGCCGCGATGGCGTGTCATCAGGAGCGGGACTCGTTATTTTTCGCCGGCGTTGGCTTTGCGCTGGGGGACCAGGGGTGGAGCATTGAGATCCGGGTAATCCTTGGCCGGAGACCAGGCATGCAACGCAGTACCGCCGCCGATGCGCGATTGAGTCATCGTGCCGAAAAACGCGTACCGAGCGCCAGGCTCGCTTGCGCTGGCTTGGTCGAGAATCTGGGGCAGCTCGGCGGGGATCGCGAATTCGATGGCGCCGAGGTTCTCTTCCAGTGGCCCGATTTTGGTCGCGCCAAGAATCGTCGAGGTTATCCCTGGCTGGGTTGCCACCCAGTTTAAGGCGATTTGAGCGGGCGTTTTTCCCAGTTTTTCCGCAACGTCAGTTGCGGCATCGAGAATCTCCCCGCGACGTTCGGTGAGCTTCCGAAGCACGACTTCTTCAACGGGAGTGACACGATCCCAGGCGTGCACGTAGTAGAGGTCGACATAGTCGGTCCGAAGACGGTGCAACGAACCCTCCAGCGCGCGGTGAATGTTCTCGCGACGGTTTCCGCCGGCGTTTGGATTGCTGGGCTCGGCGTTAAACCTGAACTTGGTGGCGATGAAATTGCCGCCCGAGGCCATGAAGCGGTCGAACATCTCCCGCGAGGCCTTTTCGTCGACGCCAAACCCCATTCATCTTAGGTATACGTAGGCGGGAGCGCAAGGGAGGGGGTCCGGAACCTGCCAAATGACAGTCTGTTGGAGGCCCCTTTTGCGGCGGCAGACTCGCTCGGGCATGCCGCCTTGAAGGGCGAAATCCTTAGAACTGGGTGGCCAGTGTTCCCGTAAGTATGAATCCTGGATCCTGATCGAACAGCAGGGCCGAGCCGGGAGTGATCAGATAATAGACCAATTTGTAGGTGATGGCCGGCCCCGTGCCGGTAATGACGGCGGTTCCGCGGCCATTGGCTGCCGGGGTATTGAGTAGGCTGTTGGCCGTGGTGGTGGTGCCGGTCGTGGTGGTCCCTACGTTAATCGGATTGCTCACAAACACGCTGTTGTAGTTATTGATGTCGAGATTTCCGCTGCTGATCGCCCCGCCGGTCGCCGCAAGCTGCGCCTGGGCGTCCTGCTGATAAGAACCCGGGGCGTTATGGAAGATACCTTGTCCGGTGAGCGAGAGCGCGAGATTTCCGCCCGGGGACACGGCGGTGACCGATTGCTGCCGATAGGCGATGCCGCGCGAAATCGCGGTGGCGTCGATTTCGACCATCACGGCCGAACTTTGATCGGTTTGATAGACGGCGAATTCGCTGGTGCCCGCGCCGCATAATTTCAGATCGATGCGTCCGCCGGCGGGGTCAACAGAATAACCGCAGGAGGTCAGCGTGACATTCGTCTGCACGGTTCCGGCATTGTTGGCGTCAAAGGCCCCGGCGGTCATGTTGCCGTTGCCGTCGGAGGTGAAAACTCCGCCGGCCGCATAGGCTCCGGTCGAAGAGTTTCCGCCTGTCTTGAACGAGTAGTTTCCAGAGACGAAGCTCGCGACTGAGAATGACGTCCCCGTGGGTGCGCTCAGGACGTCGCCTGCGAAATGGGCATTTTGATCGATTTCGACTAGACGGAGGTGGGCGGCGCGGATTGGCGTTGCACTAGAAGGGCTCGCCTCCACCACGTAAAACGCGTACTGTCGCTGGCCCGTGGTGGTGCTCGTAAGCGTCATCGTGCCGCGGCCGGAATTGGGGAAGTTGGTATCGAAAAGGTAGGTGCCGTTCAGAGAGGTATCCCCTTTCGTTACGCTGCCGCCATCATTCACGTCCAGCAATGTGTTGGTGACAGGTAGGTTTCCGTTGGCGTCGGCGGTAAAGGTCCCGGCCATGGCCAGCGGCTGAAAATTCGCATCTGCGCCTAAGCCAGAGAAAACATACGGACCAGAAACTGCCGACTTCGTAAGCACGTTCCCGCTCTGCTGATCGAGCGTACCGCTGCCGGTGCTGCCGGCGTCGGAACGTACAATCACGGCGTGCTGGTTGGTCGCAAGCACGAACCGCCACATATTCCCATTGCTTAACGTAACCGAGCCTCTGCCGTCGGATCCAATCACGTAGGTTCCAGAAATGGCAGCGCCGGTCGTGACGCCGGTTAGAAAGCCATCAACATCCTCCACGCCGCTTTCGATGGTTCCGTTTCCATCAGCCACAAAACTGCCCGCCACGGCATAAAAGCCCAATTGATTGTCGCCGGTGTAAGCGAAAGAATAGGGGCCGGTGAGCGAGTGGTCAGAAAAGGTGATAGTGATCGCCTCGCTTGCGGAGTTCGAGCCGTCCTGTCCGGTAATGGTGATGGAATTACCCGCCGGCGGGGACAACGGCGCGGTGTACAGGCCGGTGCCCGAAATCGTGCCGGCGCTCCCGCCATTCGGTGAACTGACAGACCAGGTGGCGTGCGCGTCGGTAACGCCGTTCAGGATCGCCGAAAATTGAATCGTTTGGCCAGCGGCCGCGGTCGTAACCGTGGGACTTATCGAGAAGCCCGTGGCCACCGTGACGGTGACGACCGCAGTGTTTGAAGTAACCGTGGTTGAGGCTGTACTGCCCGAGGTGGCCGTCTGCTGCGCTACGGCGGTGATATTGACCTGTCCATTGTTCGTGGTGGGCACGCTCGTGGGAGCAGTGTACACGCCGATTTCGTTCGAGCTCGCAAGTGAGGTGATGGTGCCAACGCTGGAATTACCACCGGCCACTCCGTTGACTTCCCAGGTCACCGCCGTGCTGGTCGTAGTAGTGCTCGAGGTGTTTGCCAGGTTGACCGTCGCGGTGAAATCAGTCTGCGTGCCGGGAGCGACGGTGGCCGCCCCCGGCGTGATCGAAACAGAACTGACCGTTACGGTGCCGTTGCCGCCGCAACCGGAGATGAAAAACAGAGCTATCAGGAATATGAGCGGGACGGCCATGGACGGGAGATCCGAGACGCGCTTCCGGCTTCCGAAAAGCAACTCCGCAACGACACACTCGCTCGACATCGTGACCTGATCTCCGTCAATCTTTTTGGTTTCATCCTAATCTTATTACAGCGTGAATTGGAAAAGTTCCAATTTCTTTGAAGGCAAAACAAGGCGCGGGGATGCCAAGGGCGATTTGCCTGGATGCGAAAAAAAGTGCCACAGACAGTGCTAGGACATCGCGGCGTTCGCCTGCTGCTCGGTGGGGGCTTTCTTCTTTAAAACACGAAGGAATTCGCGCATCCAGGCCGGGTGGTCGGGCCAGGCGCGCGCCGACACCATCGCTCCGTCGACCACGGCTTCGGAATTCACAAATTTCGCGCCGGCGGCAATGACGTCACTTTCCAGCGCGGGATAGGCCGCCGTTTCGCGCCCCTTCAGCACGCCTGCGGCCGCCAGCACGAGCGCCGCGTGGCAGAGCTGGGCCACCGGTTTTTCCTGCTGGAAGAAGTGACGAATGATGCGCTGAACGTCCCTGTCGTTGCGAATGTACTCGGGCGCCCGGCCACCGGGAATCACGAGGGCGGCGTAATTCGCGGGATCGACATCGGCAAAGGCCATGTCTGCGTCCCAGCTATAGCCGGGTTTTTCGGTGTAGGTGTCGTACCCGGGCTCAAAATCGTGCACGACGAAGTGCAGCTTCTTCTTCGTCGGGCCCGCGATGTGGACTTCGTATCCTTCTTCCAGCAATCGCTGGTAGGGATACATTACTTCGAGCGATTCGGCGGCATCACCGGTCAAAATCAGAATCTTTGGCTTCGACATCGCGTCCTCCGCCGCTTCCATCGAGCGAGCGTCTGCCTATGGTACGCCTGTCATTCGGGCGAGGACAAGATTCTGTTTGCGCCGGGGGCTAGGTGATGATCCGGGGATAGAGTTGCGCGGCGATGGCGATGAGCAGCGCGAAAGCGAACGTGAGAATCAGGAAGTCGAGTGGGAGTCCGAAGGATGTCGTGCCACCCACGACCATCAGGCGACGGAGCGCATCGACCTGGTAGGTCAGCGGATTGAAGCGCGAGAAGGCTCGCAGCCAGGAAGGCATCATGCTGAGCGGATAGATCGCGTTGCTGGCGAAAAACAGCGGCATGGTGAGCACCTGGCCGATACCCATGAAGCGGTCGCGCGATTTCACGATGCACGCGGCAATAAGTGAAAAAGTGGAAAAGACGGCCGCGCCGAACAGGACCGCCGCGGTGACCCCGGCCAGCGACAGGGATCCCAACGCAAGTGGATGCCGAGCGCCACGGCCAGGAGATACACCAAAACCATTTGACAGAGGCCGCGTGCAGTAGATGAAATGGCGCGGCCGAGCACCAGGGCCGTTCGCGACGCAGGACTCACTAAATATTTGTGGACGATTCCCAGGTCGCGCTCCCAGATGAGCGAGATGCCGTAAAAAATCGCGCCGAACAGGACGTTCTGGGCGAGGATGCCGGGTGTCATGAAGTCGATGTACGGGATACCGCCGGTTGGGATCGCGCGTATGCGTGTAAAAACTTCGCCGAAAATGAGCAGCCACAGCGCCGGTTGAACCATGCGGGTGAGAAGCTCGACCGGATCGCGAATCAGCTTGCGGATATCCGCCTCAGCGACAGCCATGGTCTGGCGGACGAATTCCGCACTGGAAAAAACCTCAGCCGAGACGTTTGGTGGTGTTTCGCATACGCGCTGCATCCCGGAAATCTCCTCCATCGGAAATGCTGGCACCGGTGTAATGAATGAAGACGTCGCCAAGCGACGAGTCTTCACCGAGCGCTGACTTGAGCGCCGCGGGCGAGCCTACTGCGGCAAGCTCGCCCGAATGCATGAAGGCGACTGTCTCGCAGAGTTCCTCGGCTTCCTGCATGTCGTGGGTGGTCATCAGAATCGTGGTGCCGATTTGCTGGCGCAGGTCGCGGATGTTCTGCCAGACCGACTGTTTCGCGACGGGATCAAGACCCACCGTGGGCTCGTCCAGAAACAGGATCGACGGGCGGTGCAACATGGACTGGGCGATCTCCAGTCTGCGGATCATACCGCCGGAATATTGCTTCACAAGCTTGCCAGCGACGTGCGACAAATCCATAAACTCGAGCGCGTGCGCGACGCGGGCGACTCGTTCAGATCGCGGCACTCCGTAGAGCTTTGCGGAGATGGCAAGGTTCTCGTAGCCAGTGAGGTCGCCATCGGCGGAAAGCATCTGCGAAACGTAGCCGATTCTGCGACGAACCGCCCGTGGATCGCCGATGATGTCGTGGCCGGCCACCAGCGCGGTCCCTTCGCTAGGGGGCAACAGCGTGGTCAGCATTTTGATCAGCGTGCTCTTCCCCGCCCCATTCGGACCCAGCAGACCAAAGATTGAGCGGCAGGGGCAGGCGAAATTCAACTGATTGACAGCCACAAGCGCTGCGTAACGGCGAGTGAGCGAGCAGGTTTCGACCGCATTCTCGGTGGCAGAAGGAATCGATTCGCGTCGCTGCGCCTTCAACCTGCTGCTGGTCTCTGCCAAGGCCTGCATCCCGGAGCAAAAATTGGTACTGCTCGGCTCTATTATCCGGGGTTTCTCCACAGAGCCAAAGCGATTATGCTATGGTTCGCTTACGAATTTGCGCTGGAGGAGAGACGATGAAATTAGCGACGCAAAAGGTAATGCTGGAAGTAGCCGACAGCACGTCGATGAACGCGTATACGGCTCGTCCGACGGAAGGGAAATTCCCGGGGATGCTGGTGTTTCAAGAGGCGTTCGGAGTGAACGCGCACATTCGCGACATCACCGAGCGGATAGCGCACGAGGGGTACGTGGCGATCGCGCCCGAACTGTACCATCGCACCGGCCCGGGATTTGAGGGATCGTACGCGGACATCCAGAGTGCCAGGCCGCACATGGAAGCGATGAAGCCAGAAACAGCGCTGGAAGATATTCGCGCCGCCTACGACTGGCTGAAGAGCAACCCGCAGGTTATGCCGGATGGCATTGCCAGCATCGGATTTTGCATGGGCGGTCGGATGTCGTTTCTGGCAAATTCCAGCGTTTCCCTGCGCGCCGCCATCTCATTTTATGGCGGTGGAATCGCTCCCGCGCTGCTTCCGCGAGCGGCGGATCTGTCGGCGCCGATCCTTTTTTTCTGGGGCGGCCTCGACAAGCATATTCCCGCCGAGCAGATTCGCACACTTGTGGACGAGTTGAAGCGCCTCGCGAAACCTTACATCAACGTGGAAATTGCTGACGCCGACCATGGTTTCTTCTGCGATGCGCGGGCGAGTTACAATCCGGTCGCAGCGACGCTTGCCTGGACGCTTTCCCTGAAGTTCCTCGATGTGCACGTGAAGGGCGTGGGGCAGAAGGCGCAGGTGGCCTGAGGGTCAGGCCGCTAAAGACTGCGCGGAAGGAACCGACGTCCTAATTTTCGGCGGCGCCTTGCCGCAGAATCACAACGAGCGTATTGATTCCCTGCGCCGTTCCAAAGGCAGGCGGATCAGCAGCGAGAACGGCTGCGGCCAGCGCGGCCGGGGCGATCGCGCCGGAACAGCCGCTTGCGGAACTAGGGGTGAAGGAGCGGCGGCAATGGATGGCAGTGGCGGGGCTTGCTGCACTCGAGCGGCCGCAGCGACTGCAGAACAGAACCGTCGAGTTGCATGCCGCAACACGGGCAGTACGCGCCACCTTGTATGGCGCGATCGCTCAGGCGAAGAAGCGGCCCATGCTGCGAAATTTATGGTAGCGCCTATCGACGAGCTGATCGGGCGAAAGCTGCGAGAGTTCGTCGAGCGTACGCGAAAGCAGCGGGTCTAACAACTTGGCGGCGGCTTCGTGGTTTGCGTGGGCGCCGCCTTCGGGTTCCGGAACGATCTCATCGATAATCTTGAGATGAAGAAGGTCGGGAGCGGTGATTTTGAGCGCGTCCGCAGCTTCCTCGGCTTTGGTCGAATCGCGCCACATGATCGAAGCGCAGCCCTCGGGCGAGATCACCGAGAAAATCGAATTCTCGAGCATGAAGACGCGATCGCCAATGGCAATCGCGAGCGCTCCGCCGGAACCGCCTTCGCCGGTAATCGTGACGATGACCGGCACGGGCAGGCGCGACATTTCGCGCAGGTTGTGAGCAATGGCTTCGGCCTGGCCGCGTTCTTCGGCGTCGACGCCAGGGTACGCACCAGGCGTGTCGATGAAGACGAAAATGGGGCGGCGGAACTTTGCGGCGAGCTGCATGGCGCGTAGGGTCTTGCGATAACCTTCAGGCTTCGCCTGGCCGAAGTTGCGGGCCACGCGCTGCTTGGTGTCGCGGCCCTTCTGGCTGCCGACGACCATCGCCGGGTGGCCATGAAACCAAGCCATTCCGGTGATGAGCGCGGGATCGTCGGCAAAGGTGCGGTCGCCGTGAATCTCGCTGAAATTCTCGAAAAGCAGGCGGATGTAGTCGTCCGTGTAGGGGCGCTGCGGATGGCGGGCGAGCAGAACGCGCCGCCAGGAGTCAAGATTCGCGTAAAAATCGCGCTTCAATTCTTCGATTTCGCGCTGGATCCGCTGGATGTCGCTGGCGGTTGCATCGCTCGGATTACCGAGGCGGCCGAGTTCGGCTACGTCACGCTCGAGATTTTCGATCTCGAGCTGCTTTTGGCGTGCTATTTCCGGCGAGGCGGGCGCCGCCAAGTCGCGGCTCGCCGGCGGGCGATCGGTGGCGAGCGTCGGGGTGACGCCGGATCGAGAGTGCGCCCGTCCGGCGCGCTCTTTCTCTTCCTGTTCCTTGCGTTCCTTAGCCCGGGCGCGGAGACGGCGGAGGCGCTTGCGCGCCTCTAAGCGCCTGTCCAATTTTTCGTCGTCGGCCACAGGATCCTCGTTTACAGGGAGTTTACGGTAGGACCGCTACCGAATCGCAGCCGCAAATTTCGCGCACGCGCTCGACGAGCTCTTTATCGGCGCGCACGGCGCTGGTGGCTTCGAGAGTGGCCTCGGTGCCGTCGTCCTTCACCAGTTCGAAGGCCACGCGGCAACGGCCGGGGCGGCTCGAAAACAACTGCTGGAGGCGGTCGAGCGCGCTGGTATCGACGGCGCTCAGATCCAGGCGCACGCGCAGCAAACTGGGAGGGCGGTCGCCGACCTGATCGAGCAGGCGCGCGTCGGAGACCATGACCCGGGTGCCAACGTCTTCCACGGCGACGCGACCCTTCACAAGAAGGGGCGTGGCCGGCTTCAGTATCGGCTCGAGCTTCTGAAAAGCCTCGGGGAATACCAGCGCCTCCATCACTCCGGTGCGGTCCTGCAACGTGAGGATGGCCCAGCGAGCGCCGCGTCGGGAGCGCATCGGACGCGACTGCACGATGATTCCGGCGACAACGATGTCCTGGTTGTTGCGGCAGGACTCCATCGAAGAGAGTTCGATGCAGTTCAGTTCCTGCAAGCGGCCGGCGTATTTATCAAGCGGATGGCCGGAGATGTAGAAGCCCAGAGTCGAATATTCGGCGCCCAGGATTTCGTGCTCCGGCCACTCTTCAACTTCCGGCAGAATCTCTGGCGGCACAACCGGCGACGACGAGCCGCCCCCAAACAAGCCGTGCTGACCGCTTTCCTGCGCACGTTGCAATTTCTGCGCGCGCTCCATGGCCCTGTCGATTACGGCGAACATCTGGGCGCGATGCGCGCCGAGACCATCCATCGCACCAGCGCGAATCAGACTTTCGAGCACCCGCTTGTTGAGCTGGCGCGTATCCACCGACTCCACGAATTCGAAGAAGCTCGTGAAGCCGCCGAGCGTTTCGCGCGCGGCGAGAATTCCCTTGACCGTATTCTCACCGACGTTCTTGATGGCGCGCAGGCCAAAACGAATCTGATCGCCAACGGGCGTGAAATCGACGTCGCTCGAGTTCACGTCGGGCGGTAGCACGGTGATGCTCATGCTGCGGGCTTCGTTGATGTACTTGACGACTTTTTCGGTGTTGCCCGTTTCCGACGTGAGCATGGCCGCCATGAACTCGACGGGATAGTGCGTCTTCAGCCACGCTGTTTGGTAAGCAAGCAAAGCGTAGGCGCACGAGTGCGACTTGTTGAATCCGTAGCCGGCGAATTCGGCCATGAGATCGAAAATCTCTCGGCCTTTTTGGGGGGAACCTTGCGCGCGGCGCATCCCGTGAGAAATTTTTCGCGTTGCGCGGCCATTTCTTCGGGCTTTTTCTTGCCCATCGCTCGGCGAAGCAGGTCGGCGTCACCGAGCGAAAAGCCGGCGAGGCGGTTGGCGATCTGCATCACCTGTTCCTGGTAAAGGATGACGCCCCAGGTCTCCGAGAGAATTTCCTCGAGCGCCGGGAGATCGTAGGTGACTTTTTTCTTGCCGTGCTTGCGGGCGATGAAGTCGTCGATCATGCCGCCTTGAATGGGGCCGGGGCGGTAGAGGGCGTTCAGCGCGGTTAAATCTTCCAGGCGGGTGGGTTGATAGCGGCGAAGAATGTCGCGCATGCCATGCGATTCAAATTGGAAGATGCCGGTGGTATTGCCGCTGGAGAAAAGCGCGTAGGTGGCGGCGTCGTCCAGGCCGAGAACGGAGAGATCCACGTCGACGCCGCGGTTCTGCTTGATCAGGCCGACGGCGTCATCGAGGACGGTGAGCGTGGTAAGGCCGAGAAAATCCATTTTCAACAGGCCGATGCGCTCGAGTGCGTTCATGTCGTACTGCGTGGTGATTTCATCCTTGTTCGATTTGTAGAGAGGGACGATTTCCGTGAGCGGGCGCGGAGAAATCACGACGCCGGCAGCGTGGGTCGAGGCGTGGCGGGCCAGCCCCTCAAGGCGCAGCGCGACCTCCACCATTTCCTTCACGCGCTCGTCTTTCTGGCGCAGTGAATCGAGCTGCGCAGACTGCTTGAGCGCTTCATCCAATGAAATATTCAACTGGTTGGGCACGAGCTTTGCGATGCGGTCCACGTCTCCGTAGGGCATGTCAAGCGCGCGGCCGGTATCTTTCAGCGCGGCCTTAGCGGCCATCGTACCGAAGGTGATGATCTGCGCAACGCTCTTTTCGCCGTATGCTCGGCGCACGTAATCGATCACTTCGCCGCGGCGGCGCATGCAGAAATCGATATCGATATCAGGCATGGAGATACGCTCGGGATTGAGGAAACGCTCGAAGAGCAGGTCGTATTGCAGCGGGTCGACGTCGGTGATGCGCAGTGCGTAGCTGACCAGGCTTCCGGCCGCGGAGCCGCGACCGGGACCAACCGGAACGCCTTGGGCGCGGGCATAATGAATGAAATCCCAAACGATCAGGAAGTAGCCGGCAAAGCGCATCTTCTTGATCATCTCAATTTCGGCAGAAAGCCGGCTCTCATAGTCCGCGATCGGATAGCGCAGGTGATTTTCTTTCGCGAGTCGTTCGAGCTGTACCGCACGGGATTGGAAACCCTCGCGCGCCACTTTTTCGAAATACGAATCCGTGGTGAAACCTTCGGGAACCTTGAATTCCGGGAAAGGATTACTGACGCGCTGAATCTTGAGATGACAACGATCGGCGATGGCCACCGTGCGCGAGACAGCTTCGGGTATCTCGCGAAACACCTGCATCATTTCGTCGGCGGTCTTGAAATAGAACTGATCGGTGGCGAATTTCATCCGCTGGGTGTCACTCATCGTCTTGCCCGTCTGAATGCACATCAGCACTTCCTGGGCGTGGGCGTCGGCGCGCGTGAGGTAGTGGCAGTCGTTTGTGGCAACCAGGGGTATGCCGGTCTCTTTCGACAATGTCACGAGATCGCGATTGATTCTCTTTTCGACTTCGAGCCCTTGGTCCTGCACCTCCAGAAAGAAATTACCCTTGCCGAAAATGTCACGCAGACGGTAGGCGTTGGTGCGAGCCTGGTTGTACTTCTCGGAGAGTAGCGCGTCGGCAACTTCGCCGCGAAGGCAGGCGGAAAGCGCGATCAGTCCCTTACTGTGGCGGGCAAGGAGCTCGTGGTCCACACGCGGCTTGTAATAGAAGCCCTCGAGAAAGCCCGTGGAAACAAGCTGGATGAGATTACGATAGCCTTCGTCATTTTCGCAAAGAAGAACGAGATGGTTCGAGCGTTCGGTATCGGCGCCACGGTTTTTATGATTGTCGGGCGCGACGTAAACCTCGCAGCCGATGATCGGCTTCACGCCATGCGTCGTCGCCTGGTGATAGAAATTCGCCGCCGCGAACAGGTTGCCGTGATCGGTAACCGCTACTGCGGGCATGCCGCGGCGTGCGGCTTCTTCGGTGAGTTCGCCGATTTCACAAGCGCCGTCAAGCAGGGAGTAATCGGTGTGGAGATGCAGGTGTACGAAATTTGCGGAGGCCATGAAAATCTATTTTAAACCACCTTCGCGAAATCGGATACGGGCAATGCCGGAATGAGAATCAAGCAATTTCGCCAACGTAGGATATTGCCGTCGCGCTTCGAACTATCGCCGGCTGGTCTTCTTTCCCGCCTGCGGCGTCGGCTTTTGTTTGGCACGCGCGGCGGCGTGTTTTGCCTCTGCTTTGGCGCCGATGACGGCCGCTGGCTGCGCTCCACCTTCCTTGTGATGCTGTTTCAAGCTATCTGCTTTGGCTTCGGCCGGCTGGGCGCCCGAGGCGGTGTCCACCTTTTCGCCTTTTTTCTTTTTCTCTTTTTCGGGCTTCTTCTTGGGCTCGTCTTTTATCCCCGCAAGCTGGCGGAGTGCTTTGGCGCGGTCCTCGGGCAGGCGGCCCCGGCCACGCAACTGCATGTCGAAAAGCTGCTCGATAATCTTGTCGAACTTCGGGCCGCGCGGAACTCCCAGCGCATCGAGTTCATTCAATGGCAACGCCATGCGAATCGGGCGCCACTTCTGCAGATAGTTGCGGAGTTTGGCAAGAACCCCCGGATGGGGGAACTCCACCTCGATGAAAGCGACCATTTCGGGCGGCAACGAGGCGATGTAGGCATACGCTTCGCGTGGCGAATTGGTCTTGCGACCCTTGAGCAGCTGGACGATCTTCTGCGCCTCAGGCACCAACTGCGCGATGTTTTCCACTTCCGCCGATCGAAATTCCAGGTTGCGCATGGCCGCGGAGGCATCGCGTGGCTTCAGACGCTTGAAGGTGTAATACATCACGGGCCGCGACAACCTCGGCCGGATGCCAGCCGAATACAAATTCACGCGGACCCGCGCGAGCTTGTTCAAGCTATCGTAGTCCGGCTTGCGGCGCTGCAGCTGCGGATGGATGGCCTCGAGTAGATTGTGGGATTCCCATTCCTTTAGCGTCGCGACAGGATTGTCTTCGCGGGAAAGCGCGCGGACTTCATCGCCGATATCCGCGCCGTTTAAATGTTCGTTTAGTTTGCGCTCCATGGCGAGATCGAACCACTCCTGGGTGCGCGATTCGAGCTTGAATCCCATGCGGGCGGCATAGCGCAGAATGCGCACCAGACGAATGGGCTGGTTGGTAAAGGCGTGAATGGAGAGCGCGCGAACTTCCTGGCGTTCAAGGTCCGCCAAGCCGTTGGTCGGATCGAGCAGCAGGCCGCGCGACTGCACGTTCAGCGAAACGGCGATTGCGTTCACCGAAAAATCGCGCCGTCGCAAGTCTTCCATGATCCCGGAAAAGCGATACTCCGGCTTGATCCCAGGGCGCTCGTAGACGTCGTCGCGGGCGGCGGCAATCGACCCATCGACATCCCCGGCGAAAACCAGATTGTAGTGGCGCAGCTTTTCGTTCTCGTCAAGGACACGCGCGCCCCCCTTCTCGAGCTCCCGGACCATACGCACCGGATTGCCTTCGACGGTAAAGTCTAAATCACGGATGGGCTGGCCAGAGATGAGATCGCGGACCGCGCCTCCGGTTAGATAGATATTCAGATCCTGCGATCGCGCCAATTCCTGGACGCGTTCGAGCACCGCCCGCTGCTCGGGCGAAAGCCGACTTTCCAGCAAAAACATGTAATCGGGCATGAGGTTACCGCCTCCTCCGTTTCGCGCGCGAATGCTTCAGGCGCGCGGGTGATGAGCCTTGTAAACTTGTTTCAGTCGTTCTTCCACCACGTGCGTGTAGATCTGCGTCGTTGAGATATCCGAGTGCCCAAGCATGATCTGGACCGCGCGAAGATCGGCGCCGCGATCGAGTAGGTGCGTGGCAAAGCTGTGGCGCAGCATGTGCGGCGTCAGCCCTTTGCGCAGGGCCGCCTTGCGGCCGTATTGGCTCAGGATCTTCCAGAAGGAGATGCGGTTCAGCCTGCGACCTTTCTGATTCAAGAACAGATAAGGAGAAACCGCCTCGCGCAAGAGCTTGGGACGAGACTCGCGCACATATTTTTGCACGGCTTCCAGGGCCGGCCGACCGACGGGCACGAGCCTTTCCTTGTCGCCTTTACCGATACAGCGAAGGCAACCTGGATCCATGGCGACATCCGAGGTTTGCAAACCGCACAGTTCGGAAACGCGAATGCCCGTGGAGTACATCAACTCGATCATGGCCTTGTCGCGCATCCCTACCACCTCGTTGGGGTCAGGCTGCCGCAGAAGGCGGTCGACTTCCTCGACGCTCAGAAAGGCCGGGAGGCTCTGGCGGAACTTCGGCGATTCGATGGTGGCCGCCGGGTCATCGTGGATCCCGCCTTCCATCATGCAGAACCGGAAAAAGTGCCGGACGGTGACCAAGTGTCGCGCCACTGAGCGACTGTCGAGTTTCTGGTGATAGAGGCCGCTCAGAAATTCCACCACGTGCGAGCGGGTGATTGCTGCCATTCCCACACCGCGCTTGCCGATGAAGGCCGCGAATTTCTGCATGTCCCGGCGATAGGCCTGGATGGTGTTGTCGGACAAGCCCTTTTCGACCCGCAGGTAGTTTAGAAACGAGCGAACGTGTGATTCCAATTCCCTGTCCCCACGAACTTCAAATTCCGATTTCAGCAACCGGCGTTCCGCCGGGCTCAGCGCGCTGCAGCAACAGCAAAAACTCGGTCAATTCCTCGCAGCGCAAGATCCAGGCGAGGCCAAAGTAAACAGCCACCGAAGCCCCGATCAACAATGCAAGCAAGCCCGCTTGCACGATCACTTGGCGAACCTCCGCGAAATCCGAAAATCTTAGGGCGGTGTAGGAGACGGCCGCCATGGCGGCGGCGCAAACCCCCATTTTGCCAAGCGACCAGGCCAGGCCTCGCGCGCCAAGACGTCCATAGCGCTTGCGAAAATATACAAATAGAAGAGCGAAATTGAAATAAGCCGCAAGCGAGCTGGCCAGCGCCGGGCTTCCGTTCGAAAGATAGCGAAAGGCGAACGCCAGAAACGCGGCGTTGAGCAAAACATTTGCGAGCAGCGCGTAGGCCCCGACCTTCGCGGGAGTCATGGTGTCCTGAGCCGAATAATACATCGGAGTGATCAGCTTGATCGCGGCATACGCGGGAAGGCCCAGAGAATAGTACAGGAGCGCATTGGCCGTGAGCGATGTGGATTCGGCCACGAATCGGCCGTGTTGGAATAGCACCTGGATAATCGGTCGCCGAAGCAGGATCAGCCCCACCGCGGCAGGAATCGTGATAAAGGAAACGATCCGCAGGGCGAATCCGAAAGTGCGTTTCATCTGGTCTGATTGGCCCATGGCGATTTGATGCGACATGGTCGGAAGAATCACGGTGGACATGGCGATCGCGTAACTGCCTAGCACAAGCTGCATCACCCGGTCGGCAACGTATAGCGACGTGATGCTGCCCGAAGGCATCCGCGAGGAGGTGGCAAAAATCGTATCCACGAACAAATTGATCTGATAGACGCCCATACCAAAGAAGCTCGGGAGCATTAGCCGGCCAAACTGGCGCACGCCGGCATCTGTCACCGACACGGCGGGAGGAAACAAGGCCATGCCGCGCCTTAGCAACGAGGGAATCTGAATCGCCAACTGCAGAACGCTTCCAATCAAAATGCCGATGCCAAGTGCGAGCGCTGGCGTGCGCAAACTCTGCGGCATCACTTGCAAAATCGGCCGATAGAATACCGCAAATGAAAGAGCAATCACGCTGAGGTTGAAAAAAATTGAATTCGCCGCAGGGATAGCAAAGACGTGGAAGCTGTTCAAAATCGCTGTAACCAGTGCCGCGAGTCCCATGAATAGGATCGAGGGGAAAATGACACGATTCAGCGCAACAGCCAATCCCCACTGCCCGTGATTTCCGCTGAACAGCGTGTAGATTCCGATGACCTGCCGGGAGAATATAATGCCGAGGAGCGCGACGACGCCCAAGACGATGGCCATGTCCCAGAAAATCTTGCAGGCGAAGTCCCAAGCGTCCCGGCGAGGCCGGTTTCGCAGATAACCACTGAACAGCGGGATGAAGGATGCGCCCAGGGAACCCTCGCCTGTCATGCGGCGGATCAATGCCGGGATGCGGAAGGCAAGTACGAACGAGTCGGCGGCAGGCGATGTCCCGAGGAGGATGGCTACCCGTTGATCGCGTAGGTATCCGCAAATCCGGCTGACAACAGTGATGAGGGCAATAACCGAGGCCGATCTGAGGATCTGTCCTTTGACGGTCAATCGGCGGTTGCTCCGGCGCTAACCCTTTAAGCACCAATAAGTTGACAAAACTCGGCGTAAAGATAACATAACACGCGGGGATATAGCAACATCCGTCACCCCCAAAAGGCCCTTCCAGGTGAGAACCCCTGCATCATCATCGACTCACAAGAAGGTTGTGATCCTCCTGATGGACGGGTCGACCTTCAAGGGCTACTTGAACGCCGCGCTGCTCGGCCGCAGTGACGAGGTCGATCTGCTGACGCCTTCCGGGGAGCACCGGGCTGTGCGACTGGCAGAGATTAAAAGCGTCTACTTCGTGCGGGAATTTGGCGATCCGTTTGAACTCGAGCGAAAGATCTTCCTGAGCCGCCCCAAGCTCGATGGTTTATGGGTGAGGCTGCGGTTCAGAGACGATGACGCACTGGAAGGCATGGTCGGAAACAACCTGCTCGACCTCCTTGACTCCGGTGTGCAGATCACGCCGCCAGACCTCCATGGCAATACTCTGCGCATGTTCGTGCCTCGATCCGCTTTGGTCGAGATGAAGGTGCTCGGCGTCGTGGGCGTCTCCCGGCGGGCGCCGCAAGCGCGGCCAGGAACGAAGGTTGCGGCCGCGCAATCAAAACTCTTCGGCGAATGAGTTCCCTGATTTCCGTGAGTTATTCCCAGCCTGATGGAAAACGATCCTCACAGCCTTTACAAGCATTCCGCTCCCGCTTACGCTCGACAGTTCCGAACACTGCCAAACGCAAAATGTACGAGGAGTCCGTCATGAAATTGGGAGAAATTGCCGCAAAACTTGACTGCGAACTGGAGGGTGACGCCAACGCCGAGATCACCGGCGTGGCAGGCATCGAGGAAGCGAGAGCCGGCGAACTGACATTCCTCGTGAACCGCAAATACCGTCCGCTGCTCGAAAAGAGCCAAGCAGCGGCGATCTTGGTTGCTCGCGATGCGGGTTCGGTGCCCATGGCAGCGCTTCGATCCGCGAATCCCTATCTCGATTTCGCGCGTGCCATTGAGCTGTTCCATCCCGCTCCGGAATATGCCCCGGCGATCCACCCCACCGCAGTGGTCGCGAAATCGGCGCGAGTCGGTGCCGGTTCTCACATCGGACCGTATTGCTTCGTCGATGAGGAGGTCGAGATCGGGCCTAACGCCGTGCTGCACAGCTTTGTGACCATTTACCGAGGCGCCCAGATTGGCAATCACTTTTTTGCGCACGCGCACGCCTGCGTCCGGGAAAGCTGCCGTATTGGCCACCGCGTGCTGCTGCAGAATGGCGTTGTGGTTGGCAGCGACGGCTTCGGATTCGCGCGGCAGGCCGACGGGCATTGGCGCAAGATGCGGCAATCAGGAATCACAGTGATCGAGGATGACGTGGAGATTCAGGCGCATAGCGCGATTGACCGCGCTACCGTGGGCGAAACGCACATCGGGCGCGGCGCGAAGATCGACAATCTGGTGCAGGTCGGACACGCCTGCAAAGTCGGAGAGGATACGCTGCTGTGCGGACAGGTGGGCCTTGCGGGAACCACGATCGTTGGCAACGGTTGCATTCTGGCCGGGCAGGTGGGGGTGGCAGGGCACCTCACCATTGGGGACGGCGCCATTCTCTCAGCGCAAAGTGGCGTGCCGGCCGATGTTCCCGCAGGGGCGGTCTACTCCGGCTATCCGGCGATGAACAACCGCGATTGGCGCAAGTCGGTTGCGGCCTTCAATCGCCTGCCCGAACTGCAGCGGGAAGTGCGGGAATTGCGCGCGGAAATCGCGCGCCTGAAGCAGAGAATCCCGGCGACGAAGGACTGACCAGGCCAAGCCACCTGACGCGATTCTATGGCAGAGCGGGTGATGCGACTCCCGCGGCGAGCTTTCGCGCGCGAACACGAAGCACTTTGCGCTGATTCGCTTCGAGCACCTCGAAACGCAAGCCATCGAATTCCACCACTTCGCCGGTTCGTGGCACGTGCCCGGCGACACCGTTGAGCAGCCCTGCGATCGTCGTCACATTTGAGTGCTGCGCCGCCTCGTCAAGTTGCACGCCAAAGAGTTCGGCAATCTTGTCAACCGGGACGCTGCCGCGCAGCACCATCGTGCCGCCCGCTTCGCGAATCACGTCCGGCGCGGGACGCCGGTCTTCCTCGCCGATCTCGCCGACGATTTCCTCGACGAGGTCTTCGACCGTGACGACACCTGCCATCAGGCCATATTCGTCGATCACGATGGCCATCTGCTGATTCTTCTGCTGCATTTCCTTGAGCAGCTCGGAGCCGAATTTCAGCTCGGGGACAAATAGCGCGGGACGCATCAGCTCGCGAACGGTGCGGCCTGCGGCCTCGCGATCGGGAACTTCGAGCATGTCGCGCGCGAACGCGATTCCCACAATGTCATCGAGCGATTTCTCATATACCGGCAGGCGCGAGAATTTCGTTTTCACCGCCAGCTGGCGCAGTTCTTCAAGCGTAGCGGAGGCCTGAATCGCGATGACGTCGGGGCGCGGCGTCATTACGTCGCGCACGCGCTTGTCGCCGAATTCAACCACTTGCTCGATGAGCCTAGCCTCATCCTGTTCGATGATTCCCTCTTCGGTCGCGGCGTCCATGAGCGCTTCGATGGCCTGCTGCTCGTCACCCTGGGCAACCGGCTCCTCTTCCGAGAGGTGCAGGACCGAAACAAGGAGTTCGAGAACCAGTTGGGTCGGCCACACGAGCCAAACGAACAGGCGCACCACCGGAACGATGGGCGCGATCCAGTTTCCGGGCAACCCAGCCATGAGGACGGCCGGCCAGAACTGCATCGCGATAACCACTTCCGCGCCGAGAAAGAAACCCATCTCGACGACCGCTTCCCACATGCCGGGAACGAAAAAAATGACTCCCCGAGCGGTCACCGCGGCGACCAGAACCAGCCACAGCCTTGCCAGTAGATTGAAGATCGGCGCGGCCCGCCGGCGCTCCATCTTGAACCGTGGCTCGATCTCCGATTCAAACGTCTCCAGGTGCCGGCGCAAGCGGCCCGTCCACACGTTCCCAAGCTCGCGATAGACACGATCGAGGTAGGAGAAAATCGTAAGCCCGACCGTCAGGGCGAGAACGCCCAGTGTGTATAAGAAAATGGGCATCGCTATTCGAGGCCCAGCTCGCGGCGCAAGCGCCGCTCCCGGCGATCCATCTGGCCGCTATCGGTTTCGTGGTCGTATCCCATCAGGTGCAGCATGCCATGAAGGATCAGCATGCGCATTTCGACTTCAAAGGGGCGTCCGAAACGAAGCGCGTTCACGCGCGCTATGGCAGGAGCGATGGCTATATCTCCCAAATAGCCGGAGCTCGGGGCGAAACTGTCTGGTTCGGCAGCCGAAACTGCTTTTCCATGGAAGGGGCGACGTGAGCGCCGATTGCGATGAATTGTTGAGGCCGAGCTAACCGGAAAGGACAGCACATCGGTAGGCCGGTTCTTGCCCCGGTAAGCGCGATTCCACTTCGCCATTGCAGCGTCGCTCACCAGGCAAACGGTCACCGAATCGGCGGGAAGACGCAGAAGCTGGCGCGCATTTGCGGCAAACCGGTCCAGGTCGCCGAGCGGAATGCGAACGCGGCGCTGGCGATTCAGGATCATGGCACCCATGAATCCATTACAACGGCAACTTGCCTGCGCACGCGCCCATCTAGTCGGGCTGGCCGTGCTCGCGGGCTTTGCTCGCGTTATTCGCGTGCGTGTGGCGGCCGCCACGCGCCTTTTGCGTGCCGCCGTACTCGTCGTAAGCTTTGATGATCCGCTGCACCAGGCTGTGCCGCACCACGTCGCGCTCATCGAAGTAGACTAGCGCGATGCCTTCAATGTTGCCGACCACTTCGATCGCCTCCACCAGCCCCGAGCGCCGTTCATTAGGGAGGTCAATTTGGGTCACGTCTCCGGTGATCACCGCTTTGGAATTGAATCCCAGGCGAGTGAGAAACATTTTCATCTGCTCGCTGGTTGTGTTCTGCGCTTCGTCGAGAATCACAAAAGAATCGTTAAGCGTTCGCCCACGCATAAAAGCAAGTGGCGCAACCTCGATGATGCCCTTCTCGAGAAAGCTCTCAAGCTTGTCCGCCTCGAGCAAATCATGTAGGCCATCGTAGAGAGGGCGCATGTAGGGGTCGACTTTTTCCTGAAGTGTGCCAGGCAAAAATCCGAGCCGTTCGCCGGCTTCCACCGCCGGTCGCGCCAAAATAATCCGGTTGACCTGCTTCGAGAGCAGCGCCGACACCGCCATCGCCACAGCAAGATAGGTTTTCCCCGTGCCTCCCGGACCAATGGCGAAAACCATGTCGTGCGCTTCGAGCGCCTCCATGTAGTGCTTCTGGTTCGGACTTTTCGGCGCGACGCTCTTTTTCCCGAGCACGCGCGTGCGTGTCGGCGAAAAAGCACCATGAAGCGTAGCCACCGGTTCCTCCGCCGCGACGTGCAGCAGCGCCTTCACCTCCTGGCTGTTGGGAACCTTTCCGCCGCGAACGCGCTCGTTGTAGGCATCCACAATGCGGGTGGCCCGTTCCACCTGCCCGGCCTCGCCTTCGATGATTAGGTCGTGGTCCTTCAAATGCGTCCTGACTTTCAGGGCGGACTCGAAGTACTTTAAATTTTCATCAAGGGTGCCGAAGAATTCGCTGATTCCTCCGGCAATTCGGACGGTTTGCTTCATCAAGTTTGGCGACACTGACTCACAGCTCTAATGGCAAGCCTACCGCGTCCAAGCAAGCTGGGTCAAGCTGCCGTATCGAGCCGTCTGGAATGTAACGGAAGGTTGAAACGTCGCGCCATTTAGACTGTAACCCAACCAAAAAGAGCACTTGAGGAGGATAGGTTGGGGAGTAAGGACGGTAAAAGTATCTGCGGGCGATCTATGACCGTTATCAGGCGGCGGGACGAAAGAGCAGGAAAGTGATTGGGGGCGAGTTTTGCACGAACACCGGATATAACCGGAGGTATGCGATCGGTTTGCTGAACGGGCCGCGGCCGCAGAAGCGACGGAGACCTCCCCGGCGACGCGGGACAAGCTATGGCCAGCAGACCCTGGCTGTGCCGACAGCGGTGTGGGAGGCAGCGGGATATCCCTGGTCGGTGCGGCTGAAGGCGCTACTGCCCCGGTGAATGCCATGGATCCGCAAACGCTTTCGGCTGCGGCCGGAGGTCGAGAAGCAGCTGTGGAAGCCGAAGCTGCCCGCTCACACTTACCCTTGGTCCATAAGTATTCGCATTCGCGAACGATGTGCTGGGCCCTGGTTGAAGGTTGCGTGGATTTCGAGCCAGAGGAACGATTCTCGCACGCCAAATTTCGTACCTAGGCCTCAGCGGCGAAGCGCAGGATGGCCAGGGCGGCAAGAACGGCGGTTTCAGTACGCAGGATATTTTCTCCAAGAGAGGCTCCGGCGAATCCGGCGGTGTGCGCGAGGCGAATTTCGTCGTCGGTCCAGCCGCCTTCGGGACCGATGGCTAGCGCGGCGGTTGCCATCCCATGGGCTGACGCCAGCGCGTCGCGAAGGGGCGCGGTATCCTCGCGCTCGGAGAGCAGAATCTTGCAGGAAGCGGTGGTCGCCGCGAACGCCTGTTGAGGAGTGACCAGCGCGGCGATTTCCGGCGGCCGGATGCGGCGCGACTGCTGCGCCGACTCAACAAGGATGCGCGCCCAGCGGGCCTGGCGCTTCCCTGCCGCGTCGAGCAAAGACCGATCGGTGCGAGCCGCGGCCAGCGGGACTACGCTTGTCACGCCCAGTTCGGTAGCCTTTTCAAGACACCACTCGAAGCGGTCAAATTTCACGACCGAGATTAGCAGTTGAATTTTCAGCGAAGGTTCGCCTGCGGCGATCGGTTCGATCAGTGCGAATTCAACATGGCTGTCGCCGCGTTTGGAAAGCGCGACTCGCTCGATGCGCCCGAGCCAGACCCGTGCTCCGTCGCTCAGCTCATAGAGCTGGCCAGGCTCGGCCCGCAACACGCGGCCAAGATGATCGGCGCGCTCACCGCGCAATGTGGCGGAATTGGCCTCAAATTGTTCGATGAAGAACCGGCGGCGCACCGGGGCATTTTAGCGTGCCGACACCGGCCCGCGCCATGATCTGGCGATGTCCCGGCCGCATCGGTTCAGATCGAAGGCTCACCGGAAAAACGCCGCGAGAAGGGAAGGTGCTTTACGGCTGCAGCCGGGACCCACAAGGATTCGGCCCCGAAAGGCCCATCGGAAGCAGGTGGAATGAAAACGCCTGCGTCGCTTCGCCGCTTGGGATGACAATGTGAGGCATAGGCAGTCGACAAAACCACCACAGACAGCGATTTTTGCACGGCGGTTCAGCCAAAGATGTCCTTCACTTTATCGAAGATGCTCGAAGAGCGCTCAGCCGGATTGTTCTCGACTTTCAGCGACTGGCCGAGTTGCTCAAATAGTTTGCGCTGTTCCTTCGAAAGCTTCGATGGCGTCACGACGGCCACGCTGAGATACAGGTCGCCTTTGCCACCGTGGGGATTCGGCAACCCCTTACCTTTTTGGCGGAAGATCTGGCCCGATTGCGTGCCCTCGGGAATGTCAAAATCCTCGGTGCCTTTCAACGAGGGCACTACGATTGTGTCCCCCAGCGCCGCTTGCGGAAAGCTGATCGGGATGGTGCAGTAAAGATCGGAGCCGCGGCGTTCGAAAAACGGGTGCTCTTTCACTTCGAGAAAGATGTACAGATCGCCGGCAGGGCCGCCGTTGATTCCTGGTTCGCCCTGCCCCGGCATGCGCAGCCGCGTGCCGGAGTCAACACCTGCGGGAACGCCTACTTCCAAGGTTCGCTGGCGCTCGAGGCGGCCCAACCCGCGGCAGGAGACGCAAGGGTCGCGGATCACCTGGCCTGAGCCCTGGCATGCGGGGCAGGTGCGCGTAATCGAGAAGAATCCCTGCTGATAGGCCATCTGGCCGCGGCCGCCGCAGGTTTTACAGGCGGACATGCCGGTGCCCGGCTTCGCTCCAGTTCCTTGACACGATTCGCAATTCTCGCGCCGTGTGACCTGAACTTTTGTGGTGACGCCGGCGGCGGCATCTTCGAAGCTAAGCGACATGTCGTATCGCAGATCGGCTCCGCGCTGGCCGCGCGAGCCACGCCTGCCGGCGCCACGTCGGGAGCCTCCACCGAAAACGTCGTCTACGCCGAAAAGATCGCCGAGGATGTCCTGAAATTCTTCGAAAATCGTGGAATTGAAGCCCGTCGATTCCAAGCCGCGATTGCTCAACCCCGCATGTCCGAAGCGATCGTAAATCGAACGCTTCTGCGGGTCCGAGAGTACGGTGTAAGCCTCCGAGGCGCAGCGAAAATTGTGTTCGGCTTCCTGTTTGTTATCCGGATTGCGGTCCGGATGCCACTTCAGCGCCGCTTTGCGATAGGCGGACTTGATCAGGTCGCCGCTGGCGTCGCGTGCGACGCCCAAAAACTCGTAGTAATCGAACTCAGTGCTTGCTGCCATGATCGCCTTTCAATTTTCCCGTGGGGAAGCTGGTGCGGCTTTCGGCTGACTCGCCACGCGGACCATCGCCGGCCTGAGCACCTTTTCGTGAAACACGTAGCCGGGCTGCATTTCGCCAATGACCAAGCCATCTGGATGCTGGTGAGTTTCCACGCGCTCAATGGCGTGATGGAAATGGGGATTGAACTCCTTGCCCACTGCCTCGATCCGCTTCAACCCTTGCTTTGCCAATAGCTCGGCCAGCTGGCGGCGAATCATCTCAAAACCCTTCAGATACTCAGCAGACGCCGAATCATCGAGGGTGTCAAGTGCGCGGTCGAACGCGTCGAGCACGGGAAGAATACTTTCGACAAAGAGCTCGACGCCACGGTTCCGGTCGTAGTGGCGTTCTTTCTCGATACGCTTGCGGTAGTTTTCAAAATCCGCCTGACGCCGGACAAGCGTGTTCGTCAATTCTTGTTTTTCGGCTTGTAGCTTTCGAATCTGTTCGTTGAGCGATCCGGCGGCATCCGATACGGTATTGGAATTCCCTACCGCTGCCACATCCGGGTCATCGGCGTTTAGGTTCTCTGGGCCGGCCGAAAAAGCGATGCCGGGCGATGGCTCGCCCATCCTGTCCCGATCCTTCTCTCGATTGTGCGAAGACACGGAATCAACTCCCTTGTTCGTTATTCTCGGAAAAAAACTGGGCCATGAAGGCCACGGCCGTAATCACCCGCTCGTAGTGCATGCGCATCGGCGCCAGGATTCCGAGAGTTCCCTGCCCCCGATCATTAGATGAGTATGCGGCCGAAACAAGGGCAAGATGTTTTCCCGCAGTGGACATCCTCTCCAGACCCAATTCCACGTGGACGGGCTCGGGCGCCTCGATGCAACCGCTGAGCAACGCGATCAGCCGGTCTTTCTCTTCGATGGCTTCCAGCAGCTCGCGCAACTGATCCTGGTTTGTAAAGGCAACCGTCGATGCGATTTGCGCCGCGCCTTCTACATACACTTTGCGCTCGCCGCTGTCTCCAAGAATCGCCGGATCGCACAGTAGCAGCGCATCTCCGGCCAGCCGGCCGTATCGCTCGCGATCGCGTTCCAGTTGGGCGCGAAGGTCGGTGCGCATCGCTTCGAGCGTCCAGCCGACGTAGTGATGGTTCAAATAGGCGGCCACACGGTCGAGTTCCGCCTGCGTAAACTGACGTTCGGGCCGGATCAGCTTGTCGCGCGTCTGGCCGCCGTTCGCCACCAGCACGATCAGCACGCGATTATCGGGCAGGAGCAAAAAGCGTACGTGCTCCACGGTCGCGCGGGCCAGCGGAGGCGAAATGAAAATACCAAGCCCTCGCGAGACGGCCGACAGAACGTGGCTGGCGCGTTCCATCACCGCTTCGGGCGTTTCCGCGGCTTCGAGCTCGCGACGAATCCACTGGCGGTCCTCCGGACTAGCGGTTGCCTGGGCGGCCACCTGTTCGACGAAGAAACGGTAGGCGGCCGCGGTGGGCACGCGTCCGGCCGAGGTGTGCGGCTGAAACAGAAACCCGCCCTCTTCGAGATCCGCCATCACGTTCCGCACCGTCGCGGGGCTGAGCGGTTCCAGGTGGCGTCGCGAAATGCTACGCGACGAGACCGGCTCTCCCGTCTCGATGTAATGACGCACCACGTCGGTTAGAATCTGCTGGTGCCGCTTTTGCTGCAGAATGGCCGGGATCATGGGTTAAGGGGAGTTTTTCCTAGGGTCTACGCACCCGGCGTAGAGTCGCTAAGAACACTCCTTATCGAAATTCTAAACGGCGGGGACTGAGGCGTCAACTTCGCCACGCAGAGTGGGCCCCAAGGCGTACACAGTTCGGACCGCCCGAGACCGGCGGCCGGCTACCAGATGCGGCAGCGAGTCGTGTCCGAGCGCACCATCGGTGAGCCCGCGGCGCAACCAAACGCCTTCGAAAACGCGGGCATGTTCGAAAGCGGGCCGTTGGTCCGAAATTGCCCGAGAGGGTGCTCGTTGGTCTTGATGAGCAGCCGCGCATATTCGGGGCGATAATTGCCCGCCCAAATCTGTGCAAATCCCAGGAAGAAGCGCTGTTCGGGCGTGAAGCCGTCGACTAGTTGCGGCGCGGGCTTGCCTGCGAGCGTCTTTTCGAACGCCGCATAAGAAATCGTCAGCCCGCCGAGATCGGCAATGCTTTCGCCTTCGACCAATTTGCCGTTCTCGTGCAGGTCGTCATACTGGTAGCCTTCGAACTGTTTGGCGATGCAGTCGCCGTGGTCCTTGAAATTTTTCAGGTCCTCGGGCGTCCACCAATTCTTCAGGTTGCCCTGCGCGTCAAACCGCGCCCCCTGATCGTCAAATCCGTGGGTCATTTCGTGACCGATCACCGAGCCTATCCCGCCGTAATTGATGGCTGGATCGCCATTCGGATCGAAAAAGGGCGGCTGCAAAATGCCTGCGGGAAAAACGATCTCGTTCATCAGCTGGTTGTAGTAGGCGTTCACCGTGGGCGGCGTCATGCTCCATTCGTTGCGGTCCACCGGCTTGCCGATTTTCGCGAGGTCACGCTGAAATTCGAAGGTCCTTCCTCGCAGTAGGTTACCGACATAGGAGACGCGATCAACCTGGAATGCGGAGTAATCGCGCCACTTGTCGGGATAACCGATTTTCAGGTTGATGGCTTCGAGCTTCTTGGTCGCTTGCTCGCGCGTGGCCGGGCTCATCCAGTCGAGCGTCGAGAGATCGGCTCGCAGCGCATCGATGAGGCTGTTGACCATCAGGATGGCCTTGGCTTTCGCCTCGGGCGGGAAATTGCGCTGCACGTAATATTGACCGAGGGCTTCGCCGAGCGCGCGATCCGTCGATTCGACACAACGGCGCCACCGCGGAAGCATTTCTTTCTGTCCGGTGAGCGTCTTCCCGTAGAAACTGAAATTTTCCTCGACGAACTTCGCGGAAAGGCCGGGCGCCGCGGAGTGAATCAGGTGCCAGCGAAGGTAGGTTTTCCAGTCATCGAGCGGGACCGAGGTGAACGCCGCATCCACCGCCTTGAAAAAATCCGGCTCCTCGACGTTCATCGCAGTCACCTGCGGCGCGTTCACCTCCTTCAGGTAAACGCCCCAGGAAATGTGCGGCGTCTGCTCGCTCAGTTGCGTCAAGGCCGTCTTGTGATAGATGTTGTCGGGATTCCTGCGGTCGGCGCGGTCGAGCGAAGCATTGGCCAGGGTGGTTTCTATTTCCAGAACTGTTTTCGCTTCGGCGGCCGCCTTGGTGGCGTCGTCACCCATCAATTTGAACATACTGGTCACGTGCTCGACGTATTGGTCGCGAAGCTGCTTCGAGCGGTCGTCGTTATCCCGGTAATACTGCCGATCCGGCAGCCCGAGCCCGCCTTGTTCTGCGGCGGCGATCACCTGGGTGCTATCCTTGAAATCCTGCTCCGAGCCGAACCCGAAAACGGCGTTGGCACCCTCTCGCTGCAGCCGAGCGATTTCCTGCTGCAAGCTGCCGGCATCCTTGATTTCCGCGATGCGCTGAAACTGCGGAGCGAGCGTTTGCAATCCCGCCGTTTCGATCTGCGCTTCATCCATGCAGCTCGTATAGTAGTCGCCGATCTTCTGCCAGTTCGAGCCGGGAGCCGCAGACCTGTCCTTGGAAGCCTCGTCCAGAATGGCGCGCAGCACCTCCTCGTTCTTATCGTGGAGCTGATTGAAAGTGGCCCAAGAGGAATGGTCCGGGGGAATGGGATTGCTCCTTGTCCAGCCACCGTCCGCAAATTGATAAAAATCGTCGCAAGGCTTTACAGAGCGGTCGAGATTGGCCACATCCAATCCCCTGCCCGACGACGACCCAGAGGCGCCCCCGGCAGACTGCCCCGCAGCGAACGCCGTGCACCCCGCAGAAACGGGCACCGAAATAGCAGCATCGCCGGCGTGCCTCGCCTGCGATGAAAGGACCGAAGTCAGCAATAGTGCGGGAGTCAGCAGCACGGCCAAGCAGCAAAAACGTCGAATCATCGGAAAAAACCTCGCTCGAAAAGAATTAGACGCGGCAACGGGCATTTCGAATGCAGTCCCACGATCTTCCCAACCAGGCAGAGGGAATCGCCACCGCCCGAGGGTCGTACGCTTCTCCCATTGATTCCCTGGTTACAGTGTAATTGAATCGCCGTCGATCTTGATTCTCGATTTGTCCCATATCGGTTTCCTGAAACTAGCACGCATCTGACGGGCATATTGTAGGCATATCTTCCAGATTCCAGCGAAGGAACCGGGAGCCGTCCTCGATGGTGTGCCCAGTCGCCTCGTTTGGACTTGCTTCGCGATAAAAGTAATCGACGCCAACCGCAACGACGAGGGCATTTCACTCAAAGAAGTGCGCTTTTACTCCGGAACTAGCCCTTGTTTTTCCTTCTGCTTGGCAAACACCGCAGATTTCTCGAGGGCTTCGCTGGGAAGCCTGCTAAGGCTTGGCCGAGTGTTCCATCGCTTGTTGCGAGTGCTGATGCCCAGTTAGGTGATCTTCCTTATCGGGACGCCCGGCTGCGACAGGTGGTGGGTGCGCGGCAAGTTCGTGGAACTCGGGGGGCGGCTTCCGCGATGCGAACCCTTTGGCATGACTGCCTCCCTGATTGTTGGACGTTCGATCTCGTTACCGGGCGGCTGAAGTGAGGTTACCTTTTTCCGCTAACCGCCTGGGTACCGCGTGGCTCGCTCCCGGAGTAGACT
Organism: uncultured Acidobacteriota bacterium; assembly: GCA_963718485.1. Classification (GTDB taxonomy): domain Bacteria; phylum Acidobacteriota; class Terriglobia; order Acidiferrales; family UBA7541; genus Palsa-295. The sequence continues at coordinate 41,119 of CAVQZU010000062.1, read as the reverse complement.
ATCGGTTCTGTCGAAAGGAACCGAGTGCTTGAGCCCCAGGCCGAATACACCCGACGCGTCGAGAGACATCGGGGCGTCGCTGTAACCAAGGAAAAGGCTCACCGCCAAATCGGGAACTCGAAATTGGTGGTGGTGGTTGCCGGGTTAGCGATCGCGTGGCTTTCGCTGATAAGGCAGTCGTTTCCCTATTACTGGCTGCTGGTTCCCGTGGGACTGTATACGGCGCTCGCGGCGTGGCACGAGTCGGTGCTTCGTTCCAAGGCACACGCGGAGTCTGCGGTCGCCTTTTACCAGCGTGGCGCTGCGCGCATGAACGACCGCTGGGCTGGCAGTGGAGAGACAGGCGAACGCTTCCGCGATCCCAAACACAATTATGCGGACGATCTCGATCTGTTTGGCCGCGCCAGCCTTTTCGAATTGCTTTCGACGGCCAGGCTGCCGATGGGCGAAGCGTTCCTGGCACGGTGGCTTTGTTTCCCTTCCCCGCCGCAGGAGATTACCGAGAGGCAAGAGCTGCTTGCGGAGCTGCGCGACAATCTTGATTTGCGCGAAAGCCTCGTCGTCATCGGCAGCGACCTTCGGGTGCGGCTGAATCCGGAATCGCTGGCGCGCTGGGCTGAGGGCAAACCGGCCATGGGGTCGGTCGCTCTTCGCAACGCCACGACCGCGCTTTCGGTTCTCGCGCCGATCACGCTCGTCATCTTTCTGGCGACTTCGCTGCTGTGGCCGTTGCTCGCAGTATTAATTCTCGAAGGGATCCTGTACGGATGGCTGCACCGCGGCGCGGAGGCCGCTGTTTCCGAAATGTCCGCGAATGCCGAGGGATTGATGCTGTTCTCTCGAATTCTTGACCGTATTGCGCAGGAGAAGTTCGCCCCTGCCCGCTTGCAGGACTTGGTGGCCGAACTGGCGACGGATGGAGGCAGGGCGGCGCAAGCGCTGCGCAAGCTCGCGCGCATCGCTTACTGGAGTGAGGCCCGGGAAAGCGCGATCGGCCACTTTCTGGACGTTACCCTGCTGTACACCATCCACATTGCCTTCGCCGCCGATGCATGGAGGCGAGAATGGGGAGCACGGATGCAGGGCTGGATCGATATAGCGGGCGAAATGGAGGCGCTTCTCTCGCTCGCCACTTACTCGTTCGAGCATCCCCGAGACCCCTTTCCAGAAGTTGTGCCCGCAGGAAATGCCGGGCCGCTTTTTGATGGCGAGGATCTCGGCCATCCTCTGATTCCCGCAGCGCAATGCGTCCCGAATTCCGTGCGGCTCGACGAGCAAGCCCGCCTGCTGCTTGTAAGCGGCTCCAATATGTCGGGCAAGAGCACATTTCTGCGCACGGTCGGGATCAACGCCGTTCTGGCAAACGCCGGGGCGCCCGTTCGAGGGAAAGCGTTGCGCCTCTCGCCGCTCGTCCTGGGCACGCGCATTCGCAGCACGGATTCGTTGCCGGGGCGTTCGAACTTCTACACCGAAATACTCCGCATCCGCCAAGTGTTTGAGTCCATCAATCCGCAACGCCAGCTGCTGTTTCTTTTTGACGAGTTGCTTGAGGGCACAAACTCAAAAGACCGTCGCATCGGCGCCGAGGGCCTGCTCCGCGCTTTGATCGACCAGGGCGCGATGGGCATCGTCACCACCCACGACCTGGCGCTCACGCAAATCACGCATTCACTGGGCGCAATTGCTCACAACGCACACTTTCAGGATTTCGTCGAGAAGGGCGAGATGCGCTTCGATTACAAGCTTCGGGAAGGGGTCGTCGCCAAGAGCAACGCGCTCGAACTGATGCGGCTAATTGGCCTGAAGGTGTAGACGGTTCAAATCCGCATCAGCGCCATTCTGGCACCTAGGCTATTTCTTGACATCGAAGCGCCAAGAACCGAGAGTTTTTCTGCCAAAGCGAAAAGGGGGCCCTCGCCGTTTCGCCTTGTCGCGATGACAACGAAAAACAAACCGATCCTCTAGCCGGGAGTGTTATCGATTTGGGCGCGCTGCAAGCGGTCGGAGTAGTCGATGTATACCGTCTTCCAGTCGGAGTAAAAATCGAGGGCGGCGCTTCCCGCTTCGCGATGGCCGTTGCCGGTGTTCTTGGTTCCGCCGAAGGGCAGATGGGTTTCGGCGCCGATCGTCGGGGCATTGACATAGACAATGCCCGCTTCGAGGTCCCGACGCGCTCGCATGGCGCTATTTACATTGCGCGTGTAAATCGAAGCGGATAGCCCGTAGTTAACGCCGTTGGCGATGTCGACCGCTTCGTCGAGCGTGCCAAACGGAATTAAGGCGACCACCGGGCCGAAAATTTCCTCCTGGCAAATCCGCATCAGTGGATCGCAATCCGCGAAGACGGTCGGCTCGTGGAACCAACCTTTGTTGTACGGGGCCTGGTCCAGCCGATGTCCGCCGCATGAGAGCTTCGCGCCTTCAGCGATGCCGATTTGCACGTACTTCATGGTGGTTTGAATCTGTTGCTCATTCACGAGCGGGCCCATGTCGGTGCCGCCATCGAGCCCATTGCCCACGCGCAATTTTTTTGCGCGCGCCGCAAATTTCTCAGAGAACTCTCGATACACGCTCTGGTGTACCGCCACGCGGCTCGCCGCTGTGCAGCGCTGGCCCGTGGTACCAAAGCCGCCCCAAAGCGCCCCCTCGATGGCGAGCTCGAGGTTGGCGTCATCCATCACGATGATGATGTTCTTCCCACCCATTTCGAGATGCAGCTTCTTAAAAGTGGGCGCGCAGGCCTGGCTCACGATGCGTCCTACTTCCGTCGAGCCGGTGAAGCTGACCGCATTCACACCGGGGTGCGCGAGAATCGGAGCGCCCGCGTTGGGGCCTTCGCCGAACACCACATTCAGCACGCCGCCCGGCAGGCCCGCCTCATCGAGGGCCTGCGCGAGGTTATACGTGGATAGCGGAGTGTCCTCGGCCGGCTTCAGCACAACCGTATTTCCGCAGATCAGCGCCGGCATTGATTTCCACGACGGAATGGCGATCGGAAAATTCCACGGGGTAATCAGCCCCGCGACACCCACCGGAACCCGTTCCGACAGCGCGTACTTGTTCGGCAACTCGGAAGGAGTCGTCTGGCCGAACAGCCGGCGGCCTTCCCCGGCCATCAGATAGGTCATATCGATGGCTTCCTGCACGTCGCCGCGCGTCTCGGCCAGTACTTTGCCCATCTCGCGCGTCATCTGCACGGCGTAGTCTTCCTTGCGCTCAACCAGAATTTCGGCGGCGCGGAACAGGATCTCCGCGCGTTTGGGAGCGGGCGTGAGCCGCCAGTTGTTGAACGCAGCCTGGGCAGCATCGACGGCCGCTGCAACGTCCTGTTCATCAGAGGCCGGGAAAATTCCGACCAGCTCATCGGTATTCGCGGGATTGTGGTCCTCGATCACGCGCCCACTACGGGCTTCCACCCATTCGCCGTTGATGTAGTTTTTGTAAACCGTGATGGCAGACGAGGTAGCCATGGGTCCTCCGTGGGGGTTCGCGCGACTCGCGCGTCAGAAGTAAAGGTTGGTCTGTTGGTGACGTTGCGCCACTGCACGACTCAGGTTAGCAAGCGGCTGCCGCGAGCGTCAAACGCGAGCACCACGCGCGTAGGCGCGTCTACAAACGGGAGTTCCTTCAAAGAGCTACCATCGCAGTCTGCCGCGTCAAAGGCCGCAGTGCGGCGTCTGGATCTGCGCGCATCGCCGATGAGGTTTATCTAATTGGGCGTTCCGCTCAGCGCGAGCTGTTTTGCGAAGGTGCCATCGCAGAGCCGCCTGATGCCAAGCCATTTGGTGCTGCCGTAGCAACCGGTGACAAAGCGGAAGCCGAAGGGGCTGAACCCGACGGTGTCACAGACGCAGCGGGTACCCTCGGCGCCTGCGAAGGCGAGGGAGACATCGAGCAGCAACTGTGCGATACGATTCCCTTGGGGGCGGAAACGCCGGCCACATCGGATCCCAGACCCAGTTTCTGCAAGGTCAAGGAGTCCAGTTTTCCTGTCGTGTCCAGGCCGTTCGAAGATTGAAATCTCTGCAGCGCATCCACCGTGTCGGAATCCCATTTTCCGGTCGGCGGATCTGCCTTGTAATAACCGCCGCGCCCCAGAGCCGACTGAATTTCCGAGATCCGATCCGCCGTTGGAGCCATCTGCGTGGGCTCGCGGCGCGAAGTGCTGCGTTTTCTCTTGCTCGATTTCTTGCGTGACGCATTCGTCGATGTCGATGAGGAAGTCGACGGCCGCACATTCGCCGGGCTGAAGCTGGCCGTTCGCAGTTTCGCATGCACCGGCTGGGATGAGTGGCTCGTCGATTCTAGACCCACGGACTTCTGAGCGGATGAGCGGTAAACAGGATGTGGTTGAGTAACTTTATGAGGCGCCGTGTCCCGGACGGCAGGGGCCGCCGAAACAGACAGACACGAGAATGCGGCCAAAACGCCCATGCAAAAGCATTTCATCCTGAGGCTCCCGATCAGATTCTAAATCCCAGCTTTGCGAGGCAGAATGCGATCTGTCTCTCATTATCGCGGTTTCAAGCTGGACTTCAATAGGACCAAGCAGTCGCCGGACCAAACAGACAATGGCGGCCACGCCGGAAGCCGCGATGCAGCTTAGTTCGGCACCGCGCCTGCAAGGAACAGCATTAATACGCGGTCGCCGTCGCCGTGCCGCGCAACCCTGAAGAGCACGTCCTCGCCCGGCTTGAGCTTCGCCACTTGCGCCCGGTAATCCGCCATCGAGGCAATGGAAACGTGATTCATCTCGGTAATCACGTCGCCCCGGGCGAAATCGATGTCTTCGCCAAAGCTCGCTGGGTCGACCTGGGTGACCACTACGCCGCTCACTTTGGTCATTCCCAGTTTGCGGGAGATGTCAGGTGTGAGTTCCTCCACATGCAGACCGAACTGCGAAGGCGCCTCGCTTTGCTCCGGTTGTTCCTCAGCGGCGTTCGCCGCGCCGGGGAACAGCTTGGAGCGGTCGGCCACGGTAAGGGTCACGTCCCTGGCCTGCTTGTTGCGGACGTAGTGTACCTGAACCGACTGACCGATGGTGGTTTGCGCTATGGGATTCACGAGATCGGCGCCGCTATGCACGGGCTGGCCGTTGACGGTTGTGATCACGTCGCCGGCCTGCAATCCCACCTTCTCGGCCGGGCTGCCAGGCTCGACTGCTTCCACAACGATTCCATACGGCGCGCCAAGCTCCTTCATGAGGACGGTGTTGTTGCTGCGATCTTCCTGGAATGTAATTCCGATTGAGCCGCGCGTCACTTTTCCGACGGTGACCAGCTGGTTGTAAACGGTGATGGCGGTATTGGAGGGCAGCGCAAATCCGACGCCTTCAAAACCACGGCTGCCTGTATAGATCGCCGTGTTAATCCCAATGACTTCTCCGGCCATGTTGACAAGGGGGCCGCCGGAATTGCCCGGGTTGATGGCGGCGTCGGTCTGCACGAAGCGCTGGAACTGATGACCCACATTTGAGCGGTCGCGGGCGCTTACGATGCCAGCCGTCACGGTGGAATTCAAGCCAAAGGGGCTGCCGAAGGCGAGGACCCAGTCTCCGACCTGCACGCCATCGGAGTTGCCAAGCTTGGCGGTAGGAAGCTCACGGTCAACTTCAATCTTAATGACCGCCAGATCGGTATCCTTATCGGTGCCCACCACGCGGGCGGTATAGTGCCCGGAGTCGCCATCAAGCGTCACCTGAATCTTGCTCGCCTGGTCGATCACGTGGTCATTGGTCAGAATGAATCCCTTGGGATCGACCAGAACGCCCGAACCGAGGCTGCGCTCGGCATCTGGTCCATCGCTCGGCGAATCAAAGAAGCGATCGAAGAAATCATGGAAGGGGTCGTCCTGCCCGCCGCGAGGGCTCTTTGATTTGGGCTTTTCGATCAGCTGCGTGGTTGAGATGTTAACGACTGCGGGCTCAACCTTCTTGGAAATGCCCGCGAAGCCATTGGAGAGGGTTACCGGATCAGGCACCGCGAGCAGCGCAGCTCCTGTAGGGGACTGATCGCGGGTCGCCATGGCGCGGCCGGAGATCAGCGTGCCGATCATAATGCCAATGCCGAGGGTGAACATTACGAGGATGAAGGCGAAAATCTTGCGTCGCCGAATCCAGCTGGCTAGTTCCTGGAATTGAATTCCCATCCTCGTGGCTCCTTGTAACCCCGCCAAAGCTTGGTGGGATTATAGCATTGCTTCCCGCTTCGAAATGGGCCCTCTGCGAGGGTATTTTCTTCGTTTGCATCGGGTGGATCGCGCCGCCGTCTCGCGGCAGACACAGAGAGTATTCCCAAACCGCGGCCGCAAGGTTCCCTTTCCAACCGGAAATTGTCGTGGAGGTCGTGGCAGACGGCCCGGCCTACAAGAAAGTCCCTACGCAATTCGATCGCGCGCTGTAGCGCAGCCAACACCGATTCCAAGTGCCATCAAGCGTTCTCACTAAAGTTCTAATACCTTACCCGGATTGAAGGTCCAGCCTATAACGCCCATATTCAGGGTTCAAAAGGCGCGAAGAAAAACGGGAGGGACCTTTGAAACGAATCGTTGCTGATCTGAATCTCACTTTTGCGGTGCTCCTGCTGCTTCTTACCCCGGCGGCCCGCGCGCAGCAGCGACCGGCGCCGGCGCCGCGGGATAATCAGCCCACCTATCACGTGACCATGATCCCGAGAACCATTCTCGCGATCAACTATCAAAATCGCACCAAAACCGAAATCGGCTTTCAAGGTTCGCCGCTGATGCCCCTGGCGAAAGGGGAAGGGCTAGTGGAAAGCAAGAATGGCCGTATTGCCATCTCCACGGAATTCAGGAATGTCGAGCCCGCAACGAAGTTCGGCGCTGAATATCTCACCTACGTCCTGTGGGCCATCACGCCCGAGGGCCGAGCGAACAACTTGGGTGAGCTGTTGCTGTCCAGCGATAAGAGCAAGCTGCAGGCAACCACCACGCTTCAGACCTTTGGCCTGATCGTGACGGCCGAACCTTACTACGCTGTAGCCGAGCCCAGCGATGCGGTCGTACTCGAAAATATCGTCGTCTCCGGGACTTCGGGGACCCTCCGAGCAGCTCAACGTCGACTACCGCCTGTTTAGCCGCGGAACCTATAGCTACAATGTCGCGGCAGCCAGCCAGACCTATTCCAAGACGAAGGTCCCGCTCGAACTGGATGAAGCCCGGAACGCGGTGGAAATCGCGAAGAGTTCCGGCGCTCAGCAGTATGCCCCCGACGTACTGAGCAAAGCCGAGCTCTCTTTAACGAACGCCGAAGCTCTGCTCAAGAAGGGCGATCGAAGGGTAATCGTCCAGGATTCCCGCGACGCAATTCAAAATGCGGCCGAAGCGGTCCAGGCGACCATCACCCGCAAGGAACAGGAAGCGCAAGCCCAGGAACGAGCCGATGCCGCGCGCCGCACAGCAGAAGCACAAGCCCAGCAACAGCAGGAAGTAGCCGCCCGCCAGCAAGCCGAATTACAGCGACAGCAGGCGGAATTAGAGGCCGAGAAGGCCGCGCAGGCTCGCGAGCAAGCCGAGCTGCAAGCGCAGCGTGACGCACAAGCCGCCACGCAGTCACAGGCCGAGGCTGCCCGTGCACAGCAAGCCGCAGCACAAGCTCAGCAGGCAGCCCAGCAGGCGGAACTCGAGAAGCAACAGCTTCGCGCCGCGCTGTTGCAACAATTCAATCGCATTCTACCGACGACCGACACACCACGAGGCCTGAAGGCCAATCTGTCTGACGTGCTTTTTGCAACCGGCAAGTTTGAACTTCAACCCAATGCCCGCGAAGCATTGGCGAAGTTTTCGGGAATCATTTTGGCGCATCCCGGCCTGAAAATTCAGGCCGAGGGTTACACCGATAACGTGGGTGGCGATACGTTCAATCAAACACTATCTGAGAACCGCGCCAATTCGGTTCGCGCCTATCTGATCGCCCAGGGTGTCGATCCAACTGCGGTCACCGCAATTGGCTATGGCAAGTCGAATCCGGTAGCCAGCAACGACACATCCCAGGGACGCCAGCTGAATCGCCGCGTCGAGCTCATCATCTCCGGCGAGATCATCGGAACGCAAATTGGCGCACCTGGGGCGCCGGGGAATCCGCAGATGCCTCCGCCGCAAACACCGCAGCAAGCTCCACAACAAGCTCCACAACAACCACCGCGATAGGCCTCCCTCGGCCGGACGGCAGAGATGCACTCCGCAGCCCGGCGCTTCTTCTTGCCACCTGGGCTATAGCGAGCGCAGGAAGTTCAACAAATCCTGCTTCTGCTGGTCCGGCAACGATTCAAACAGCGAGATCACGCCATTGGCTTCTGATCCCGGCCCAGCGTGATCCTGAATCGCCTGGAGCAAGCCGCCGTTCGCGGGTGTCGCGCGCCCGTCGTGCAGGAAGAATATCCGCTGGCCCAGCCCCCACAAAGGTGCGGTGCGGAATTCATCACCACCAGCCGCTCCCTGCGACACCTTGTCAGCCAAAACTGAACCCATATTGTGCACGAGCAAGTCCGAGAACAGAGCGGCATTCTGGCGGTTGAGCGCTGGAGTGTAGTAGGAAGGGCCGGTCTGAAGAGTCGGCGTGTGGCACAGGTCGCAGTGAACCTGGGAGAAAACGTTCTGGCCATTCTGAATCGACTGCAGCGAGGGATTGCCCGGTATCCCCTGCGTCGAAGGGGTGGGCGGCGCAAGGAAGCGCATGAAATCCGAGAACGCGACCAGGTCGCTTGGAATCGCATCCCCGACCGCGTGGAAGTTGGTGGCGTCTTCCGGCGTCTGGTTGTAGAGGCAAGAGGACGGGGCCCCCTCGCGTTCATCGGGAAAAGCCTCGTTGGTGACTCCGATTTCAACGTTGTAGGCCTCACCGGAAAAAATGTTCAGGGACTTGTTCTGCGCCTTCCAGCCGAAACGGGTGATCGTCCCATCGTTCCCGCTCATGTTCGGGTGGCCGGAAATCCCGAGACGCTGCTTGAGCGGGGAGTTGGCGTTCATGTTGGCGAGAATCGCCGCGTCGGGAATATTCTCGATCAGTCCCGCGCCAAACACCGGAGTCGGAATGCGGAAGATGAGATTGTGAAGCTGCTGCATATGGTCGAAGTTCGGCTGCGGCATACCGCAACCCGGCGCATCGGTACGGCCCGCAATCGTGAACACATCGTGCACGCCGCCGTCGGGAGTCTGCGTCACGCTGCCCCATGAATTGACGACGAATGGAAAGCGCGCCTCGCGCACCGGCCCGTCAGCAGCGATGAAGAACGGAATGTGGTTGGTGGCACTCGCATCACTGGCCGCCGCTATCTGGGGATTTGGGCCAATGTTGGGAAATTCGCTCGTGCTCGGGCTCGACCCTCCCTGCGCGGGCTGTGAGTGACAGCTTCCGCAACTATTGGAATTGAATGCCGGACCCAGTCCACTACCCGGTTCGCCGGGGACGCTTCCTGAAACCGAATCCACCTGCATGAATCGCGACTGGCCGTCGTTAAAGTATTCGATCTGATCCGCCGTTAGGGTCGAAAGATACCCTCCCGCACCTACGCTTCCGGCGCGCACGCCTGGGTCACGGGCCGAGGTTCGCGAAAAATCTTGTGAGAATTCATGGTTCTGGGCGAAAACGCCGGCGCTCAGCGAAGCTGCTGCGGCCATGAGCGCGATGGTGATCGGTTTTACGTTTTTCATTTCTGCATTTCTCCTTTCCCGTTTCTGGCGGAAGCACACTCGGCCCCCGAAATGCCCCAGCGGCAAGACACACCCCTGGGGCGGGCAATCTCCGGGTTAACAGGCTGGAGTCAACCGGTGCTCTCAACTTCTGGTTGAATCTGTTTTACTGGAACCGAGGGCCATGGGATCCGGCTCAAGTGGGCGCAACTTACGCGAGCCTGGACGGGCGGGTCAACTACACGCGCGGACAGTTTTGGTACAGAGAATAAAAGGCGCAGAGTTCCCCGCCATCACAAGCCGCCGCGATTCCAGATGCCGGCGAACAGGACTGGAGACCTTCCCGGATGCGCTCAAAGCTTTCTGACGAAGCTGGGGGATATGGCGGGCGGAAACAAGTCAGGATGAAGTATGCCTGCCAGAATCGTCACGCCATCGGCCAGGCGCGGACCGGGGCGCGAAAAATAGCTATTCGCATGTACCGCAAACATGCGTTCCCGGGAGGCCGGCGAAGATTTCAAAATCTCGGGAATTTTCATCGCGCAACTTTCGGCGGCGGCGCGTTCGACATTGTAGCCGCAAGGCATGATGACAACTACATCTGCGCGCGATTCCGCTATTTCCTCGGAGGTCACTGGAAACGACGGATGGCCCGCGCAACCCAGCACGTCTTCGCCGCCGGCTGCGTCGACCATCTCCGGAACCCAGTGCCCTGCGACATAATACGGATCGAGCCATTCAAGACACAGAACACGCGGGCGCGACCGCGCTCGGGCAGCCTGCGCTCCCACTTCCGCAACCTGCCGCTGAAGCTTTGCTGCCAGGGCTTCTGCTTGCTCGCGTCGTCGGGTAATCTCGCCCAGTCGCCGAATGTCGTTCCACACGTCGGCGAGCGAATGTGGTGTGAGTGAGAGCACCTGCGGCATTTTCGGCAGCCGAGCCAGCGCCGTTGCCAGATCATCAGGGGACGCGGCGCATACCTGGCAGAGATCCTGGGTGACGATCAAATCGGGAGACAGTGCAGCGATCAAATCGGCGTCCACCGCGTAGATGCTTTCGCCTCGCGCGACCAGCTCGCTCACCTGGCGATCGATTTCAGCGGGCGCCGCACGCGCGTCGATTCGCGGACGAATCGAGCGCGGGCTTGCTGGCCGCTTCCGGAGGAAAGTCGCATTCGTGCGTGACTCCCGCGATGCAATCGCCGAGGCCCAGGGCGTAAAGCATTTCGGTCGCCGAAGGCAGAAGCGAGCAGATGCGCATCAATTCTCGTTCTGGCTCTTCGGCTCGGGTCGCGGCGACGCTTTTCATACGCGGCCCGTTCTCGCGGCCGATGAAATCAGATCGGCAAACACAAATGAATCTCGCTCGACAACGTCGCCCACGGCGACCGGAATTCGTTCTCGGAACATCGGTCCGTCGTTTGCGAAAGTGTGAAATTCGCCATTCTCGCCGCACGGATCGACGCCCGGCGGCAAGGAGACCAGCAGCTCGGCGTCGAAGCGACGGCCTGCGAAACTTCGCTCGAGTTTGCTCGGATCGACGCAGGTCAGATATGCGGAAAGGCCGCCAATGATCATTTCTTCAGCGAGCCGCTTCGTGTCCTTGCCCCAAACCGGGAACACCGGAGTCATGCCGCACGCGGCAAGCTGTTTTTCGCGGTAAGCGCGAATATCCTCGAGAAAAAGATCGCCGAAGACGACGTGTTTCACATCCTCGGCGCGGGCGCGAGCCATCGCCTGATCCATGGCCCTCTCGTAGAGCGCATTTGGACACGGCCAGGGTATGGGCACGGTTACCAGTGGCAATCCCACCGCATTGGCTTGCATTTCGACCAAGCTCTCGCGCACGGCATGCATGGCCACCCGCCCATAGGTGGAATTTACGGTCGTGAGTAGGGCCACAATCTCGAAGTCTCCGGCCTGGCGCACCGTGTGCAGCGCCCAGGCGCTGTCTTTCCCGCTGCTCCAAGCAAGCCACGCCTTCGGCCGGGGTTCATTTCTAGAATTGGCGTCACTTTCCACGGAGAGATCTCACGGATACAAAAGATATTTCGCGCGCATTTGGCGGAATTCATCGAGCTCGCTCGCCCATCCGGCAATGATCTGCGCCGGGCCATCACCACGCCCAAGCTGCTCGATCGTCGACTGCGAGCCGAGCAGCGCAACGGTTTTCTGCACCTGAAATCGCTCGGGATACAACCGGTGCAGCACGTCCACAATTGTAATCCCCATCCGCATCGAGCGAAGCTCGGCGCGTCCGGTAAGATGTATGGTCACGCCTTCGCACGGTTGGCCCCGGTAAGGATCTTCGCGCGGAGTAAACTCGCCCGCCGCAAAACTCACGCCGGGGATTCTCTGTGCATTCAGCGCCGCGGCGAGTTCGTCGGCGTGCACCCACGGCGCGCCGAACATCTCGAATGGCGCGTCCGTGCCCCGCCCCACCGATACGCCGCCCGCTTGCAGAATCTCCATGCCAGGATAAAGAAAATCCGCCGTCGCCGTGCGCAAATTCGGCGACGGCGGAATCCAAGCCAGGCCGGTCTGATCGTAGCTCTCGCTACGCCGCCAATTCTTCATGGCGATCACGTGCAGGTCCGCCCCGATGCGGTTTTCCAAGTTGAACATCTGCGCCAACTCGCCCATGGTCATCGCATATCGCACCGGCATCGGAAAGTAGCCGACAAACGATGTGCGCTCACGATCAAGCATCGGCCCTTCGATCACCTCGCCGCCAAGCGGATCGGGCCGGTCGAGCACGAAAAACGCAATGTGGCTCTGCGCCGCCGCTTCCATGCAATAACGCCATTGTCGTGATGTACGTGTAGAACCGCACGCCCGCGTCCTGAATGTCGAAGACCAGCGCGTCGAGATTTTTCAGCATTTCGGGCGCCGGCCGGCGCGTGTCGCCAAACAGGCTGTAGATCGGCAAGTGCGTCGCCGCATCGGTCGAATTCCCGACCGGCGCGTCCACGCTTCCGGAAATGCCGTGCTCGGGGCTGAACAGCGCCGCCAGCTTCACGCCCGGCGCGTGCGCCAGCAAAGCGACCGTGCTCCGCCCCTGCGAATCAACGCCCGTCTGGTTGGTGATGAGTCCCACCCGTTTCCCGCGCAGGGCCGCGAACTTTTGGGCCTCGAGCACGTCAATACCGGTCTGCGTCCGTGCGCTCGCGGTGTGAGATGATGTTTCCGGCAGCTGCAGCGGTGCGTTTCGATCCGCCGATACGCTGGCCAAGACGTTTCCGACGAAGCCAATCGCGGCCAGCCATAAAATGGGATGAGAACGGTAACGAAACATGCCTGAGGGCGCTCGATTGTGCCGCATAAAACCCCGTGCTATATACAGTTCAGGAATGCACGGCTGCGCATGGAAGGCCCGGAACCGCCGCGATGCGTAAACTGGGATTTTCGTCGCTCGCGCTGTTCCTTCTCATGACACTCTCGGCTCGCGCGCAAAAAAAATCCCGCCCTCCAGCGATCGCCTTCGGCGTCGCAACCAACCTGGGTCGAACAAACCCTCAACAAAATGACCCTGCGCGAAAAGCTCGGCCAGATGCTGATGGTCTACTACTTCGGCGTGTTCACTTCGACCGAAAGCGCAGAATACAAAGAGTTGCTGCACCAAGTCGAGGAAAACCACGTCGGCGGCATGATCGTCGGCACCTCGCGCGGCCCCCTGGGGATCGAGCGCAGCCAGGTATATGCCACCGCCGTCATCACCAACGAACTTCAGCGACGCGCGAAAATTCCGCTGCTTTTCGGCGCGGACTTTGAATCCGGCACCGGGATGCGTCTTGATGAAGGCACCTCGTTTCCTTCCGCCATGGCCCTGGCCGCCGCCGGCGACCCGGCGCTCGCCTATACGGTCGGCAAAACGATCGCGCTCGAAGCGCGCGCCGCCGGCGTGCACTGGATTTTCGCGCCTGACGTCGACGTCAACAACAATCCCGACAATCCCATCATCAACATTCGCTCGTTTGGTGAAGATCCGCGAAGCGTCTCCGATTACACCACGCAATTCATCCGTGGCGTGCAAGAAAATGGCGCGCTGGCCACAGCCAAGCACTTCCCCGGCCATGGCAACGTGAGCGTCGATTCGCATCTCGCGCTGGCAGTGGTTCCCGGCGACCGCGCAGAGCTGAATGCTACCGAACTGGCTCCGTTTCGCGCCGCAATTTCGGCGGGTGTCGATTCCATCATGCCCGGCCATCTCTCTGTCCCCGCGCTTGAGCCCGACCCCAACCTGCCGGCCACGCTCTCTCGTAATATTTTGACCGGCCTGCTGCGAGAAGAAATGAAATTCCGCGGCCTGATCGTCACCGATGCGATGGATATGGGCGGCGTCACCACGCTCTACCCGCCGGGGAAGCTGCCGCGCGCTCGGTCGAAGCGGGCTCGGACGTTCTGCTGATGCCGCCAGTACCAGATGCCGCCATGGCCGGCCTCGAAGCCGCCGTCGAGTCTGGGCGTCTTTCGGTTGCGCGCATCGATGAGTCTGTCCGCCGCATCCTGGCCGCCAAGGCGCTCCTCGGCCTGGACAAACAGCGCTTCGTCGATGTCCCGCGGCTCAACGAAAAATTCGGCTTGCCGGTCTACGATCACCAGGCGCAAAGCATCGCCGATCGCGGAGTCACTCTTCTCCGCGACTCCGCAAAGCTTCTGCCGCTCGATTCGACGCGCCCCCTGCGCGTACTGCTGGTGGCGCTTTCCGCCGATCCCGACCCGTTCCCCGGCGAAACCATCGAGCCCGCGATTCGCCCCAACGTCGATTCGCTCGCCGTGCTTCGCGCCGACACGCAATTCTCCAGCGTCGCCACGCTCAAGCTCCCGAAGCCCGACACCTACGACGTGGCCATCGCCGCTCTATTCGTGCGGGTGGCCGACCGCAAAGGCAACGTCGGATTCCCGGACGATCAGCAGGCCTTCGTGAACCAGTTGCTCGCGCAAGGAAAACCCACCGTGATCGCCTCCTTCGGCAGCCCTTACTTGATCGAACGCTTTCCCAACGCCCCCACCTGGGTGGCCGAATTCTCCACGAACGATGTTTCGCAGCGCGCCTCGGCTCGCGCGATCTTTGGCGTATCCCCCATCGGCGGACAAATTCCCGTCACTGTTCCCCGCACGGTCAAGCGCGGCGATGGAATACATCTGGCGCTGAATCCGATGACACTCGAGCCCGCCCCCTCCGCGATGGAAGACCATCTCAAACCGGCCTACGACTTGCTCGATCGCGCGGTAGCCGATGACGCATTTCCAGGCGGCGTGCTGGCCGTGGGCCTAGACGATCAACTCGCGCTCCATCCCTTCGGCACACTGACGCGCCAGGCGAAATCGCCTGCGGTGACCGCCGATACAATTTATGATGTGGCTTCGCTCACCAAGCCCATCGTCACCACCACCGCCATCATGAGGCTCGTGCAACAGGGCGATGTTGACCTGAACTCGCCGGTGGTGCGTTTCCTGCCGGAATGGGCGGCAGCCGCCAAATCTGATCCCGACCCCTCCTGGCGCGCCCGCGTGACCCTCAAAATGTTGCTGCTTCACGACGCCGGCCTTCCCGCGCACCGTGATTTCTATCTCGAAGCCAACAGTCACGACGCCGTCCTTTCACACGTGATGGCTGAGCCGCTCGTCCGCGAGCCCGGCAGGCAAATCGAATACTCCGATATTGGCTTCATTCTTCTCGGAGAAATTTGCGAACGCCTTACGGGCGAATCGCTGGATGCGACGGCCAAGGACGTTTTCGAACCGCTGCAAATGAACAGCTCGCTTTTTAATCCGCCGAAAAGCCTTCGCCCGCGCATCGCTCCGACCGAAGATGACACCGCCTATCGCAAGCGCTTGCTGCAAGGCGAAGTCCAGGATGAAAACGCTTGGGCCTTGGGCGGCGTCGCAGGCCACGCAGGCCTTTTCTCAACTGCGGGCGACATCTCCGCATTCGCGCAAATGATTCTGAACGGCGGCATCTACGCCCATCATCGCCTCCTTCGCCGCTCAATCATTCAGCAATTCAGCGCCCGCGAGAACCTCGGCGATTCGGCACGCGCCCTAGGCTGGGACGTCCCCGTGCAGCCCTCTTCCTCTGGCCAATACTTTTCAGCCAGAAGTTTCGGTCATACCGGCTTCACCGGCACGTCACTGTGGATCGATCCCGAGCGCGACCTCTTCGTCATTCTGTTGACCAATCGCGTAAACCCCACCCGCCAGAATGAAAAAATCCGGAGGGTTCGCCCGGCGCTTCACGACGCCGTTTTTGAAGGCCTTGGCCTGGTAAAACAACCCACTGCGGCCCGATAACTTCCTCGGCACAAATCTTTACGAGCATCGAGTTCCCACCACGATTCGCCGCAGTGCAGCCGGTATAATCATGCGGAGGTTTTTCAGGTCCCATTGAAGCCGCTCAAAACCGAACAGCGCAATCCGCACTCACGCGGCCTTGACCGGAAGTCCACGCTCGAAATCCTGCGCGTACTCAATCGCGAGGACGCACGCGTCGCGTCGAGGGTTCGCCGCGAATTGCCCCAAATTGCGCGCGCCGTCGACGCGATCTCCAAGGCGCTCCGCAATGGCGGCAGGCTCATCTACGTCGGAGCGGGCACGAGCGGCCGCCTCGCAGTTCTCGATGCGGCGGAATGCCCGCCAACATTCGGCATTAACCCGAAAATCATGCTAGCCATCATGGCAGGCGGGGCCACGGCGCTTCAGCGCTCGGTCGAAGGCGCCGAGGATTCCGCAATCGCCGGCGCGAAAGATTTATTGCGCGCAGATGTATCCCGGAACGATGTAGTTGTCGGCATCACCGCCAGCGGCTCGACGCCCTATGTCCTCGGCGCGCTGAGGCTCGCCAAGCAGCGAGGCGCGGTAACCGTGGGAGTCACCTCGAACCGGCATTCGCCCTTGGCGCCCGAAACACGCATCTTAATTGCGCCAGACACCGGCGCTGAGGCCATTACCGGCTCGACGCGCCTCAAAGCCGGCACCGCCCAAAAAATGGTGCTGAACCTGCTCTCTACCGCGGCGATGGTGCGAATTGGCAGGGTGTATGAGAATTGGATGGTTCATGTGACGCTGAACAATCAGAAATTACGCCGCCGCGGCGTGCTCATTCTCGAACAAGCTGCAGGCGTCGATGCGTCCACCGCCGAACACGCTCTGCGTCAGTCAGAACACGATTTGCCGCGAGCACTAGTAATGCTCAAAACCGGCGCGAGCGCCGTCACCGCCGGCAGAGCACTTGCGGCCACCGATGGCAACGTGCGACTGGCCCTGGAAATGGCAGGCACCAGGCATCACAAGAAAAAGAAACTGCGGAAAACATGAAGCTCAGAGACTAGCGCTATGGACAAGTTCAAAATTCGAGGAGGACGAAAGCTCGAAGGCAGCGTCCAGATCAGCGGCGCAAAAAATGCCGCGCTTCCCGCCATGGCCGCCACGCTTCTCACTGCGGACACCGTTCACCTTAAAAACATCCCGCACGTCCGCGACATCATCACCATGGCCAAGCTGCTCGCACACATGCGTTGCCTGGTGCAGAGTCCGGACCTTCCTCCCAGCGAATTTTTGATCCAGGCCGAAACGGTTTCACACGCCGAAGCACCCTACGAGCTGGTCAGAACCATGCGCGCATCGGTGCTGACTCTGGGCCCGCTCGTCGCGCGTTTCGGATACGCCCGGGTCTCGTTGCCCGGCGGCTGCGCCATCGGCGCGCGCCCGATCGATTTGCACATTCACGCGCTAGAAGAACTCGGTGCCGAAATCACTGTCGACCACGGCTACGTCGAGGCCCGCACCAAGCGGTTGCGCGGGACCACGTTTCGTTTTCCGAAAATTACCGTCACCGGGACGGAAAACGTCCTCACCGCCGCGGTTCTCGCCGAGGGCGAAACCGTTCTCGAAAATTGCGCCCTCGAACCGGAAGTGGCCGATCTCGCCGAGCTTCTCACTAAAATGGGAGCAAACATCGAAGGCGCCGGCACGCCCACCATCCGCGTCCAAGGCGTGGAACAACTTCATGGTGCGACACACTCGGTGATTCCCGACCGCATCGAAGCAGGAACCTTTCTCGTCGCGGGCGCGATCACCGGCGGCGAGCTCCTTTTAGGAAATTGCCAGCCGCGGCACCTGGGCACCCTCATCGACAAACTGAAAGAATGCGGCGTGGACATTCGCTGCGAAGGGGAAGATGGACTGCGCCTGAAGGCGACGCGAAAACTCCTTGCCGCTGACGTTACCACCAAGGAATATCCCGGTTTCCCCACTGACATGCAGGCCCAATTCATGGCCCTAGCGACGCAGGCCCAGGGCATCTCGCACATCTGCGAAACCATTTTCGAGAATCGCTACATCCACGCAAGCGAAATGGTGCGCATGGGCGCAAACATCGCCATCGACGGCCACCTCGGCACCGTCACCGGCCCCACGCCTCTGAGCGGCGCCCCGGTGACCGCCTCCGACCTCCGCGCCAGCGCCGGCCTGGTGTTGGCCGCGCTGGTTGCCAGCAACACCACCTATATCGACCGCGTCTACCACATCGACCGCGGCTACGAGCGCATCGAGGAAAAACTGAGCGCGGTTGGCGCGAACATCGAGCGTGTCAGCGGCGCGGCTTAGTTATACCCCCGCCGCAACCGATGATCGCAGCGCACAAAAATAGCCAACAAAAAAGAGGCCGAAATCGGCCTCTCTGGTGATCCCGAAACCCGCCCGTCTGGCGGCAGGCTCGGGTCTAACAACCAACCGTCTAGCCCGCTGTTTCGCTCTTCTGTTGCTTGTCGCGCTGCTCTTTCAGCACAGCCTTGCGGCTTAAGCGAATCTTGTTACCTTCAATGGCCAGTACCTTTACGAGCACCTGATCGCCTTCCTTCAGCTCATCGCGCACCGAGCGAATCCTCTGGTCTGCAATCTCGCTGATGTGCAGCAGCCCGTCGGTGCCCGGAAAGATTTCCACAAAAGCGCCGAAGTCCGCGATGCGCACAACCTTGCCAAGATAGGTCTTGCCGATCTCCGCCGTCGCCGTGACATCGCGAATCATCTTCAGGGCATCTTCGGCTGCCTTGCCGTTTCCGGCAAACACGTGCACTTTGCCATCGTCCATCACGTCGATTTTCACGCCGGTGGCTTCGATGATCGAGCGAATCTTCTTCCCGCCCGGTCCGATCAGGTCGCGAATCTTGTCTGTGGGAATGTTCAACATGTGCAGGTGCGGCGCGTAGGTAGAAATTTCCGAGCGCCCCGAAGAGAGCGTGCCATCCATGGTATCGAGGATCTGCAAGCGGGCCTTCTTAGCCTGCGCCAGCGCCTCCCGCATCATGCTGATGCTCACGCCGCCGACTTTGATATCCATTTGCAGCGCGGTGATTCCCTGCCGCGTGCCCGCAACCTTGAAATCCATATCGCCGTAGTGATCTTCGGCGCCCGCGATGTCGGTAAGAATGGCGTACTTATCGCCCTCCACCACCAGTCCCATCGCAATTCCCGCGCAGGGAGATTTGAGCGGCACACCCGCATCCATCAGCGCGAGCGACCCACCGCACACCGTCGCCATCGACGATGACCCATTCGATTCGAGAATGTCCGACACTACGCGCACCGCATATGGGAACTCCGACTCCGGCGGCAGTAGATTCGTCAGCGCACGCTCGGCCAACGCGCCGTGCCCGACTTCGCGGCGTCCCGGCCCTCGCAGAAATTTTACTTCGCCGACCGAAAATGCCGGGAAGTTGTAGTGCAGCATGAAGCGTTTGAATACGTCCTCTTCAAAGAGAAGGTCGAGGCGCTGCATATCATCCTTGGTGCCAAGCGTCGCGGTAGCCAGCGCCTGCGTTTCCCCGCGAGTGAAGAGCGCCGAGCCGTGCACGCGCGGCAGGACTCCCACTTCGCAGGCGATGTTGCGAATCTCATCGAAAGCGCGCGCATCGGGACGCCGCCTCCGGAGCAGCATGTCGTCACGAAAAATCCGCTCGCGCAACCGCTCAAAGGCCCGATACGCCAGTTTGCGCTTGTCTTCGTCCTCTTCTGGGATCGATTCGAGTATTTCCTTCTTGACGCCATCCACCAGCCCGTAGCTCTCAAGCTTGGGGTGTTTCGCCGTATCGAGAGCATCACGCAGGCGGTCGCCGTACTTGTCGGCGAGCTTCTTGTAGAGCGCCTCATCGAAAGCCGGTGGCGTCACCGCAACCTTCTGCGGATTCACCTTCTTCCCCAATTCCTTGATGGCTCCAACGATCTTGCGAATCTCCGCGTGACCAAACTCCAGCGCGTCCGCAACCGTCTCTTCGGAAACTTCCAGCGCACCCGACTCCACCATGACGATGGCATCTTCTGTGCCCGCAACCACGATATTCAGCAGACTCGTCTTCTGTTCGCCGTAGGTAGGGTTCACCACCAGCTTGCCGTCAAGCAAACCCACACGCACGCACGCCACCGGATTGCCGAAAGGAATCTTGGAAATGTAGAGTGCGGCGGAAGAAGCCGTCACCGCGATCACGTCGGGATCGTTCTCGCTGTCAGCCGACAGGACCATGGCGACGATCTGCGTTTCGGTCGCCCAGCCTTCGGGGAAAAGCGGCCGCAGCGGACGGTCCGTCAGCCGCGACACCAGAATTTCGCGCTCCGAAGGGCGCCCTTCGCGCTTGAAGAATCCGCCCGGGATTTTTCCGGCGGAATATGTGTACTCGCGGTAGTCCACCGTGAGAGGAAGAAAATCTTTTTCGCTGGCATTGGTGTCCATGCAGGCGCTAGCTAACACGACCGTGTCCCCATAGCGCGCCACAATGGCTCCATGCGCCTGCCGGGCCATCTTGCCCGTTTCAAACGACAGCTTGCGTCCACCGATCTCCAAACTTACTTGTTCAAACATACTTCACATCCTTTTTCCCGGTTCACCGGGTGCGACGATACGAGAGACATCTCTCGGGATTTGCGACCTATTGAAGAAAACAGAAGAACAGCCTAAAAGGAAAGAAACGGAGAAAGGGAACGGAGAATGAAGGACTCAGCGCGCGACTCGACGCAGCTCGGCCTGCCGGCCCGCATGTAGCCCTACTACACCGGTTTGTGCGGAGGAAAGTGCGGCCTGCGCGGCCGCTCAGGGAATCTGCGCTATTTGCGCAAACTAAGTCGTTCCACAATCTCGCGATACCGATCCGGGTCGCGACGGTTCAGATAGTCCAGCAGCCTGCGCCGCCGGTTGACCATCATGATCAACCCACGCCGGGACGCGTGATCTTTGGCGTGGGACCTGAGGTGGGTCGTTAGGTAGTTGATGCGCTCGCTCAACAACGCTATCTGCACTTCCGGCGATCCCGTGTCCTTGGGATGCGCACGGAACTGCTCGATCAATTCTGCTTTGGCTTCCATCATCAACTCGCCCCTCCCCCACTGAGACGTCCTACCCTACTCTTCTCTCTTTGCTCTTCTTCAACGCAAAATGCTAGCACATACTTGGGAAGGACTGCTACAGGATTTTCCGTACTCGGAAAAATGACCGTGGTCGGAGGAGGTTCCGCCTTTCGACTTGCGTCATCCGCCGCCTGCCAGGCAAGAGCCAAGCCGGCAATTCCGCCCTAAAACTCCCGATGGGTCACCGCGGGAGGATTCCTTCCTCCTACCAGCGGTTCGAAGCAGTAGAGCGAAGTGATGACTCGCAAGCCACCGATTGCGGCGACCAGAAACGCGCCGCCCAAATTTCCCGTCCGCCGCGGGCGGCCTGGTTACTTATTTCCCTCCCCGCACGAGCGACAAAAACTCATCGCGGGTCTGCTTGCTTTCGCGAAACGCTCCGAGCATGGCACTCGTAAGGGCCTTGGAATTCTGCTTTTCCACCCCGCGCATGACCATGCACAAATGTCGCGCCTCGATGATCACGGCCACGCCTTGCGGGCTCAACTTCTCCTCAAGAGCCTGCGCGATCTGGCTCGTCAGTCGCTCCTGAATCTGCAGCCGCCGCGCGTACATGTTCACCAGCCGCGCAATCTTGCTCAGCCCTAGCACTTTCTTGTTGGGCAGATACGCCACGTGGCACTTCCCGAAGAACGGCAGCAGATGGTGTTCACACAGGCTGTAAACCTCTATGTCTTTAACCACCACCATTTCGTCGTAACAAACGCTGAACATGGCGCCATTCAAAATCTTGTCGGGGTCCTGCCTATAACCGCTCGTCAGATACCTGAGCGCCTTCTCAAACCTCTCTGGCGTCCGCCGCAATCCTTCGCGGTTGGGATCCTCGCCCAGCTGCACCAGCATCTTGCGCACAAGATCGGCGATGCTTTCGCTCCCCACTGCGTCGGGAACCACAATCTCGCTTGTCTCACTCATCGTCGATTAGCTCCTTACCATCTACTTTCCCCACTGCCCCTGAGCCGCCCGTTCCTTAATTAGGGTTTGAAGCTTCAGCTGCGACATAGCACCCAGGCGCACAGGGCCATCCTCCCGCTGTGCCTTGGCCGCGAGCTCTGCTTGCTTCTCGGCCTGTGCTCCTTCAGCTCGCGGCTGCAAGCTCACCCTCAACCTCAAAGCTATTGTTGCCGGTTTCCTCGATGCGCACCCGCTCGAGCCGCGCGCTCGGGAATTTGCTGAGCCGTCGATAAACCTCGCGGGCCACCACTTCCGTGGTCGGAACGCTCGTCTGAAACTCCAGAACTTCCTCGTTCAGATATTTGTAATCGAACGCCTCTAAAACCTCGCCCCTCACAAACGGGTCCAGTTCCCCAAGGTTCGCGATCATCCCCGTCGCCGGATCGACTGGACCGGTAATCGTCACCTCGAGCACATAGTTGTGCCCGTGTCCATGCGGATTGCTGCACTTCCCATACAGCCGCCAATTCTCCTCTTCGCTGAATTTGGCACTGTACAAGCGATGCGCAGCCGAAAAACGGTAGCGCCGCGTCAACGAAATTTTCAGCGGTCGCGCCATGCACGCCTCCCTGCTTCCTGGGGCCCGCGATCGACGCTAGCTCCCGCTGCGCTTGCGGGCGCCGCATCACCGTTCGCACCGACCGCCGAGGTGCAATCCGCAAACAAGTCCGGCGATTCATACAGCCGAATGCGATCGAGCCGCCCTTTTGTGATCTTCGGCTCGAGCAATCGCCAGATCACCGCCGCAATGTTCTCGCAAGTTGGAATTTGGCCGGCCAGCTCCGGCACTTCATAGTTCAGGTGACGGTGATCCATCCTCTGGGTCACCTCGCGCTCCAAAATATCCTTCAGCTCCTTCAGGTCGAGCACCATTCCCGTATCGGGGTCCGGCTCGCCCGCGACCGTCACTTCCAGCACGTAGTTATGCCCGTGGCCGTGCGGATTGTTGCACTTGCCAAAAAGCCGCCGGTTCTCTTCGGCCGAAAATTTCGGATTATGATAAAAATGCGCCGCCGAAAACTCGACCTTGCGAGTCACTCGAACCATCGCCACCCCACAAATTCATCTGCGCCGTGCATACACTCTGCCCTTCCAGGCCACCTGCCCGTGGGTATTCTTCCACCAGGAGGCGATCAACGCCGCCGCATACAGCCCCGACCCGGCCAGGTAGTATAGGATGTACCTGCTCGGATAACGATTCCGCCGCAGCCACATCTCATACCAAGCCCACGGCCGCAGCAGAAAGATCGTCGCGACGATCGCCAACAGCCAATCAAAATGCCGACCCATCCCGAGTTCAAATCCGACCAGGCCGCCCAATGCGATCCCAAGCCAAGGCGTCGCCGCGTCAATTTCCAGCAAGACTTCGCTTAGGCTGCCTCCCAACAGCGGATAAAGGTTCTTCGTCCAGCCTTCCCACATCGCCCCAAACGACCGGTACATTCGGGTTCGCACGATGCCCTGCCCGGCGCCAAAGAAGATCCGGAAGCCGGCTTCTTTCGCCCGCCGCGCCAGCGCCACATCCTCCAAAATCTCGGCTGCAATGGCCGCATGTCCGCCAATCGCCTCATAAGCCTCGCGCCGCATCAAAATATATTGACCGTTCGCAGCGGCGTCTGGAGATTTAGCTTCGTTAACGCGATCGAACGGGTATCTGTGCGCGAGCCGCCAATAAACCACCGGAATGAGCGCGCGCTCCCAGAACGTGTGCATTTCCTGCTCCGGCGAATATGACACCATGTCGGCAGCGTGGCCGGCTGCATCCGCAAGCGCCCGCGAAGCAGAACCCGGCAGATGATAGGTATCTGCGTCGGTGAAAAGCAGCCAATCGCCTGCGGCAGCCGCCGCTTGCAGCGACAGGGCGCGGTTCTTCCCCGTCCAGCCCGGCGGCAGTTGCCCGGCATGCAGCACCTTGAGTTTCGGCAAGCGCGCGGCAAGCGCGCCCAGAATCGCGCCGGTCTGGTCGGTTGACTGGTCATCCACCACGAGGATCTCGCCGATCTCCGCCTGCGTCGCCAGCGACTCGATTACGAGCGCAATGGACGCCTCTTCGTTTCTTGCGGGAATGATGGCAGAGATCAAGGTTTTTCGAATCCCCTCCGCGCGGGAACTGCTAAACTATGCGGTTCGGATGCGGGCTCTTTTATTATAGTGTCCTTGGACAACCGGACTGAAACGGAAATTGAAACGAAAAGTCAAAACCGGCCTGGTTCTGGCCTTCATCGCGGGACTGCTGGCGCTTTTTATTCGCCCCGATTACCGCCAGGGCGAAGCGAGCATGCGCGGACGCCCTGCAAAGAATTTCCAGTTCACGATCGACGGCAAGCAGGAAACCCTCAGCGACCTCCGCGGGAAAGTCGTGGTCCTGAATTTCTGGGCCACCTGGTGCCAACCCTGTGTCGAGGAAACGCCCTCGCTTCTGCAACTGCAAAAGCGCCTTGCTTCCCACGGCGCGACGATCTTGGGCATCAGTCTGGACGACGACCAGTCGGCCTACGCCGATTTCCTGAAGACCTACCATATCGACTATCCCACCTACCGCGACCCCACCAAGAAGAGCGCACTCGACTATGGCACGATCATGTACCCGGAAACCTACATCATCGACCGTAACGGTCGCATCGACCGCAAAATCATCGGCCCCCAGGATTGGCAGAGCCCGCAAATGAACGCCTATCTTGATTCCATCCTGGACGCTAGGAATTAGAATCCCGCGTGGGCGCCTGCCGCTCGAAAATCTCCCCCATGGCTCCCCGCACCTGGTCGCAGGGTCGCAGGCGACATCCTCATGAAACCGACCCGGTTGGTGTATAGTCGCCCCGCGTTGGTTCCTTTTTTGAGGAACACCAGTCAGCCATGAATGGAGAGACGCTTATGAAGATTGCCGCCATCTTGCTCTGGTTGGTTCTCGGCGTGGCCCTTGCAGGACCCGCTGCAAAGGCCGCCGATGACTGCGCGCCATCAGGCAAGCTGCAATTTGTCTGCGGTCCCTCGCGGTCCGAGGACTTGATCCTGGTCCCCGGTACCCATTGGATCATTGCCAGCGGCGCGCGCCTCTACGCCATCAACGCCGATTCCAAGAAGTGGAAGGAAGCCTATCCCGGCGCCGATCCGCAGCAGAATCCCGACAAATCAAATTACGCCGAATGCCCCGGTGCCCCCGACCCGCACAAGTTCACCACCGTAGGCCTTAGCATTCGTAGCCGCGGCAACAACGCAGCGACGCTCTACGCTGTTGGCAGAGGCGGCCGCGACGCGATTGAAGTTTTCCAGGTCGATTCGAGCAAATCAGAGCCCAGCATCACCTGGACCGGTTGCGTCATTATGCCCAAAGGATCGAATGCCAATGCCGTGACCGCCCTGCCCGACGACGGGTTCCTTGTCACCAGCAACATCGAACCGGGGCACACCCGCGAAGAAGCCTTCTCGGGACAAATTTCCGGCGCCGTCTATGAATGGCACCCTGGCGCACCAATCCACATCCTGCCGGGCACGGAACTCTCGGGCGACAATGGCATCGAATCCTCCGCCGATGGAAAGCAGTTCTGGGTCAATGCCACCGGCGGCCGCTCCGTAACAAGATTCACCCGCACCGGCAGCGAACTGAAAGCCGAGAAAATCGATCTCGACTTCGGCCCCGACAACGTCCGCTGGGGTCAGAATGGCCTGCTCTTCATCGCCGGCCGCGCCGACGAACCTGCCTGCGGTGGAACCATGACTGCCCGCGACGGCAAACTCGACAGCGATTGCCCGCGCGGCTTCCAAGTCATCACCCTCGATCCCCAAACGATGAAGGTTCGGTTCATCACGCGCACAGAGCCCGATCCCGAATTCAATGCCTGGAGCACCGCCCTGCAAGTTGGCAGAGAAATCTGGATTCCCGGCACCCGCTGTGACCGCATCGGCCATATGCCCCTAAAATAACCAAGATTTAAATGCAGCACCGCGATCTTCCGCGCGGCGTCTTGCGATGTAAACCTCGATCACTTCCGTGCCCACAATTTGTTGTACTATCTTCACATTCATTGGCGATTATTTTTTCGCGTCGAGGGGATAATTCCTTGCTGAAAAGCCGCCGTCTTGCACTGCCGGGCTGTGCCTTCATGGCGTTTATCGCGCTATTGCCGCTGCTTCCCTGGGTGGCGCAAGCAGCCGAGTCAAGAGCCACCGCGCTAGCAGGCCAAGTCACCTCGCAAGAGGAAGGCCCCATGGAGGGCGTGCTGATCAGCGCGAAGCAATCCGGATCGAGCATCACCATCACCGTCATCAGCGACGAAAAAGGCCATTACCAATTCCCCGCCAGCAAACTCGGTCCCGGCCAATATTCGCTGAGCATCCGCGCCGTCGGCTACAGCCGAGATAGCGCCTCGGCCGTAGAAATCGCCGCAGGCAGAACCGCGATCGCCGACCTAAGACTCCACAAAGCGCAACCGGATGTCGTCGCCTCTCAACTTAGCAACTGGGAGTGGCTCGCCAGCTTCCCCGGCTCGCCCGAGCAACACGCGGCGGTGCAGCCCTGCACGCATTGCCACACGCTGGAGCGCCCGGCGCGATCCAATTTCGACGCCAACCAGTTCTTCCCGCTGATCAATCGCATGCTCGCGTATCCCGCAAGTTCGTTTCCGATGATGCCGCAAGCCCGCCCCGTTGATCGGCGGGGAGGCGGCCCCGTCTCGCCGGAACAAAAGGAAGCGCAGCAGGCCGGCCGCCACCAGCTGGCCGAATACCTTGCCACGGTAAATCTCAGCACCACGCCCGAATGGAAATATCCGTTCAAGACGCTTCCCCGCCCCGCCGGCCCCGCCACCAAAGTCATCGTCACCGAATACACTCTGCCCAATCCCACTCGGCAAGCCCACGACGTGGTCGTCGATCCCCACGGCATGATCTGGTACGCCAGCTTCGGCGAACAAATTCTCGGCAAGCTCGATCCCCAAACAGGCAAAGTCACCGAATACAACGCGCCCATGCCCAAGCCCGGCGCCGGCACTGGCACCCTCGCGGTCCGTTGCGATAAAGAAGGAAACCTGTGGATGGGAATGATCTCGCAAGGCGCGCTTGCGAAATTCGATCCCAAAACCGAAAAATTCCAGACCTGGATGCTGCCGCCCGATCAAGACACCGACTACCGCGAGTTCGACAACATCGCCACCGAAAATCACGACGTCGACGGCAAAGTCTGGCTCATCGAATCCGGAACTTTTACGGTGCTCCGCCTCGACATCGAAACCGGCAGATTCGAGAGCTTCGAGCCTTTCCCGATCCCGCGCCCGAACATCTACGACATCGCCTCCGACTCCCACAACAACGCCTACTTCACCGTTTTCGGCGACGACCGCATCGGCCGCATCGACGCCAAAACCGGAGCCATCACTTTCTACAAAACGCCCACGCCAAAGTCGGGCCCGCGCCGCATTAAAATAGACGCCGCGGACCGCGCCTGGTTCAGCGAAAACCGCGGCGACAAAGTCGGCATGTTCGATACCCGAACCAACGAAATGCACGAGTGGCCCGCGCCCACTCCCGGCACCTTTCCCTACAGCGTCGCCGGCGACAAAAACGGCGAAGCCTGGGCCGCCACCGAGTACACCGACCGCGTCCTGCGCATCAACACCAAGACTGGCCAGTCCGTTGAATACTTGCTCCCGCGCCACACCAACATGCGCAGCGCCACCGTCGACAACTCCACCACCCCGGTAACATTCTGGGTTGGCAACAATCACGGCGGCTCCATCGTGAAAGTCGAGCCGCTTCAGTAGCGCACCTCCGGACGCGCGCCTTCTCGTGATTTCTTCATTTTTGCCCTCAGCTTTTGCTTGCTGACGGTCATCCCGCCGCGAGGCGTCCTTGAAGTCCACGACAATCGCAAAGCTCTCTCCGCCGGCCATGACCGCTCCGCTAGCCGAGCTGTCGCCTACGCCGCCAGTTGCACCTTTACCGGCGAATAAGGTAGGCCGCCCGACATGCGCCACGGCGTAGCCGAAATCTAGGAAATCCTCTGGGAGCGCGTCCAAGTAAGAGCCCTGGTGTTCGAAAGCGGACTACAACGCCCGCGGGCCCGCCACTAACTGCACGGCCCGTGCCTCGCTGAGAATTTGACTTCCATCACCCGCGCGTGCCGAGCCTCACGCGGGCAAAAATATCGACGGTCCTGTCCGGTCGAGAGGGACCGCTTCAAGAAGCCGGATGGCCGAGCGATCTCTGCGAGTTATGCCGGGCAATCGATTCATTGTATTTAGCGGCAGGGTGCCCCGCGCACAGCAAAGGACGATCCGAAGGATTTGCCCGGTATCTGGCGACTTGAAATTCTGCAACATCGGGCCAGCGCGCCAGCCGGCAACGCCGAACGAGGTCGCGGGAGGCCATTCGGTAACGGCCGGAGGCCGGTCGGCCCATTTAGCCTTGGCCATCATTGCAGGATCAGTGCTGGCTCGCAGCCTTGGTGACGAATGCAGCGAGTTCCCGGTTGAATCGCTGCGGATCTTCGAGGAACGGGGCGTGGCCGGTGCTTTCGTAGATTGACAGCTTCGCGCCAGGAATGATCGATGCCGTGAAGCGCGCCGCCGGAAGTTTGATCAGGTTATCTTTCGCGCCGTGGCTTACGAGCACGGGCACTTTCAGACTTTTGAACACCCCAGTGAAATCGAGATCGGCGTTGCGTCCGCCGCGCATGGCGGCGCGCACTTCGACCGGCACAACCATGTTGTAGGCCAAAGCCTGCTCGAAATCCTGCGGTGAAAGCGGCGCGGCTGTAACGCCACGGACAAATTCGCTGGTCCCTGCAATGTTCCTGGCGACGTCGGTTGAGATCATCGCCGCGGCGGTTCGTTTGTTGACATCGCCATCCCACGCCGGCTCCGCGGTCTTGCTGCGAATGTCCACCAGGTTGAGGCCGGCGAGATGGTCGGCGCCATAATATTTCAGATAGTTGCCGACGACGCGCCCTCCGTAGGACCAGGCGACGATCACCGGCCGCTTCAATCCGGCGGCCTCGATCACCGCGGCGACTTCGTCAGCCCAGCCCTTGTCGTCCCGGTAGAACTTTGCGTCGAGAGGCTTGTCGGAGCCTCCGTGACCGCGCAGGTCGTAGGTTACCATCCGAAAAGTTTTCGGCAGGTCGCTGCCGGTCTGCTTGATCCACGACAAGTAGCTCTGCGAAAAGCCGTGAATGAACAGTATCTCAGGACCGCTCGGATTCCCCCAGACTTGCGCGCGAATCGTAAGGCCATCGGGCGTTTTGACGGTGAGCGGCGTGTATTGCCGCGCGGCGCTGGAAGCCGCGTGAGCCGACGCATGCAATACGGTCAACGCGGCGATCAGCAGCGCCGCCGCAATCGCAGCCAACCCGAGAGCTTGGCGCTGGTCCCTGGACATGACTTTGACTCCTGTGCAGGCAGCCGCATCTACAATTTCACGCGGCGCGACAGGTCTTATACCACAGCCTTGGAGGCAGGCTCCACCATGGGGGGAGGAATATGGGACCTATCAATAGCCTCCGGAGTTTTGCGGTTTTGACCCATGGGCGGGCGCGGTTAGCCGTCGACACAAAAAACCCGCTAAAAATCCAGCCTGCCCGGCCCTGGCATGCGGCGGGTTCTAGCCTCGCCGCACATCGTGGGAGCAACCGCCATAGCTCGTTATCTATTGCTCTAACGGCGTCGCCTTTTAGCCCATGGCTGCTGCGAACAGCTCGATCCCTAAAAACGATGGTGCAACTCTTGGGCCTTCCTATCGGCGCGCCCAATCTGCTGGGCCAGTGCATCAGGCCCTTGCGTTTCTCGAACGGTTGGGCGCCACGTTTCCCAAAAAGTCCCCTGGACACCAACTAGAAATCCAGAAAAAGACGGGGCCAATTCGGGCGGCTTCACGCCGAGTCGCATGGCCCCGTTTTTCCCGCTTATGCGCGGGCGGCGACGGGCATCTCCATGAGCGGACGCACTTCGATGGTGCCGGTGCGCGCGCCGGGGATGCGGGAGGCGATACTGGCGGCCTCATCGAGGTCTTTCGCGTCGACCAAGTAGTAGCCGCCCAGCTGTTCGCGTGTTTCGGCAAACGGGCCGTCGGTGACCAGGCGCTTGCCGTCGCGCACGCGGACACTGGTCGCAGTTCGCGTGGGCTGCAATGGGGCGCCTGTGACGTAATGCCCGCTCGCTGTGATCTGCTGAGTGAGCTGAGTGTACTCCGCACGCATCTGATTCAGCTCATTTTCGCTGAGCTTTGCGCGATTCTTCTCTTCATCGTAAATCAGCAAAATGTATTTCATGGTGATCCTCCTGTGGTCTCTTTTGATCCTGCTTACATGGGTGTATCGAATGGCGAGCGCGCAAATCGACATCGACCCGCAAAAGAATCTACAATCAGGGCATGGCTCAGGATGTTGCCGCGGCGATCGATTCCCTGTACCGGTCCGATGGGGACCGCATCCTGGCCACCTTGATTCGGCTGCTCGGCGACTTTGACTTGGCCGAAGAGGCGGCGCAAGAGGCGTTTGCCGCAGCGGTGAATCAGTGGCCCTCGGGCGGTGTCCCGGAGTTCCCCCGCGCATGGATTGTTCAAACCGCGCGGCATAAAGCGATCGATCGAATCCGGCGCCGCACGCGACTAGAAGAAAAGCTCGAATGGTATGGGACACCCCAAGCACGCCCGGCGGTCGAGGAGCCAGCATACGACGACGGCGGAATTCCCGACGACCGGCTCCGGCTGATTTTTACTTGCTGCCATCCAGCGATTGCGACAGATGCTCAGGTCGCGCTGACGCTGCGCACCCTCGGCGGCCTTGAGACCGACGAGATCGCGCGCGCCTTTCTCGTGCCTACCGCGACGATGGCGCAACGGATCGTGCGCGCCAAACGCAAAATCCGCGACGCGGCGATTCCCTATGTAGTGCCGGGCACAAGCGACATGCCCGAACGCCTCGATTCGGTGCTCACGGTACTCTATCTCATTTTCAACGAAGGCTACCTCGCGACGCGCGGCGCGCCTCTGCTGCGGACCGACCTTTGCGCCGAAGCCATTCGGCTGGCACGGCTGCTGAAAGATACGCTCGCTCCCCAACCGCCCGCGGAACTAACCGGCCTGCTGGCATTGATGCTGCTGCACGATTCGCGGCGCGCGGCGCGGCTTGACGACACAGGCGACCTTGTCCTGCTCGAGGAGCAGGACCGGCGGTGCTGGAATCAGCAGCAAATTGCAGAGGCACTGCCTCTGGTCGAGGAAGCGCTGCGCGCGGGCGGGGGGTCGTTCGCGCTGCAAGCTGCGATTGCAGCGCTGCATTGCCAGGCGGCGCGGGCTGAGGATACGGACTGGCCGCAGATCGTGCAGCTATACGACAGGCTCGAGCGCGTGCAGCCTTCGCCGATTGTTTCGTTGAATCGCGCGGTTGCGGTCTCCATGGCCGAAGGCCCCCAGCCGGCGCTCGCACTCATCGAAGCGCTCGCCGCAGCGGGTGGCCTTGAGGACTATCACTTGTTCCATGCGGCACGCGCCGATCTGCTACGCCGCCTCGGGTCTTCACAGGAAGCGGCGAAAAGCTACGGACGGGCCTTGGCGCTCGTGAGCAACCAGAGCGAGCGGCGGTTTCTCGAGCGCCGTCTGCGGGAAGTGCAGGCGTCAGAGAGGTAGTGGCGGCAAACGTTTCCGCAACTCCCAGGCAGGTCTGGCTCCCCACAGCGTCGGCAGCCGCCTCGGCCACATGCCGGGCAACGATGCCGGCAAGCGTGCATTCCAGTTCCCGTTTCAGCAAGCCTAGTTGGCTTCCCTCGGCGCGCCACTCCGCGGCCGTTTTGTCATCGGCCGCGCGCCGGACAAGATAGCAAAAGCGCGGACCGCCTTTCACCCTGGAACACAGTGCCCAATTTTCCTTCCTGTTTTCTGGCCTCATCTACCCGGCCATCCCATGTGTGTTCTCGAAATCGGCGAATGCACGGCGCAGTGCCGAGGCCCAGGAATTCTTCTTTCAGAGTGAGGTAGATTTCGCGTGTTTGCCAAGGAGCGGGACTTGCTGCTGAAAGCGCGGCAGGAAGGAAATCAATCGGTAAAAGGGGAGCCGTGGGGGACGCGTCCGACCCATCAGCTACGCTGCTGCTCCGAACTCAAGCACCGGCCGTCGCGTCCCGAGAAGGCCCGCCTAGCGGCTCTCAGCTATCGGCCTTTCAACATCATTCCGTAGACGGATGAAACCCGCTTTGTAATAGGGCTGGGCGCCATACCACATCCGGCCCTGATTATCCTCGAACATATCACGCGTAGCCTTCTCGCCGTAGGGAGATGGATACACGGTGACTTTGCCGGTCTGGGGATCAAGCTTCCCCATCACGTCGGTATACATCGAGGCGTACCAAATGTTGTCGTTGTGGTCGACGCCGATTCCATAGGGTGTGGGCATTGGGCCGGGCAGTTTAAACACCTTGAAAGCCTTTGTCGAAGGATCAAAGCGCGTCAGGCTACCTCCGAAATAGTCGCCCATCCATACCATGCCCTTCGAATCAAGCTTGATGCGGCGCGGCGTCACGCCCGCAGGCGGCTGGAACTTAGTGATCTTATCGGTGTTCACGTCGACCATACCGAAGTCCTGGTGGTCTCTTGAGTTGAATTCCGTAAACCAGATGGTGTTGCCCGTTTTGTCGACGGTGATCCCATAGGTGTCCGGAGCATCGTCGTTGAAGAAGGAGAACTCCTTGGTCTTGGTATCGAATTTCTTAAGTGGTCGCCCGGAGACCCAAAGATTTCCGTCGCGATCGATCACCGCGGTGTGGGCGCGTCCCGCACCGTCCTGGGATCCTGCGGGATTGGGCAGATTCGGAAATGGATCGTTGGGATCCTTTTGCCTGGGCTTGTCTTCGTTGAACTTGGCAATGGCTTTGTCGTCGATGTAGACATCAAATTTGCCGATCTGAGGGTCCAGACGCGCAATTCCATCCTGGGCCTCAAGCGTGAGCCACACGGCCCCATCGTTAGTGGGCAGAATCTCGTGGATGAAACTCATGCGGCGATCAGGTAAGCGCCAGGTTTTTACTGCACCAGTGGCGGGGTCGAGGCGCGATGTGCCGGCGGACATTTCGGTCCACAGGTAGCCGTTTTTGTCCTGCTTGGCGGTACCGGGACGGTCACGCGGGTCGCCGGTTAATTCGTAGTCGACGTATTCAATGTTGAGGGCATCGTCGCTAAAGGAATCGTGCTCTTGCTTCACCTGCTGATAGGCCGGCAGGTCCGAGGGCGACAGCGGCGTGGTCGAATCGGGGCCAAAAGCCGCGGCCAGATATTTGGTGACCGTCTCGGTAATGTCCGGCTTAATGTTGGCGACGCCGACTTGGCGCATAACTTCAATTTCATCTTTCCAGCCATCCTGGTCGTGGCGCCCCGCCGCACCGATCTTGCCGAACGCGTGGCAATTGAAGCACTGCTGGATCATGTCGGCCTTTCCCGGAGCCTCGGGCGCCAAAACGCCGGCCTGATACTTAGTCAGCTGGCTCCATTGCACTGGAGCCTTCTGCATCCTGAAATCGAGCGCCTGGGTTTTGCCCTCAGCAACCGTCACCTTCGTGCGACCCTGCACGTTGCTCTTATAGCCCACCGATGCGGCCCAGACTTCGTAGTTCCCCGGCGCGAGATGATCTGTTGAATAGCGACCCTGCGCGTCGGAGAGAACCCACATCGTCGCCTGGGTCTGCAGGCTGCGAGTAGCCACAAAGGCAGCCCGGAACGGCGCGCCGTCGGAGCCCTTCACGGTTCCAGCGATCGTTCCGCCCGGCGCAGCGTGAGCCACACACGCGAAGAGGAAAACCAGCAGCAGCAAACTCCCTGCCCTGTTCATGCTCCCTCCTAAACTGCCGCTCCGCTTGAGATGGCAAAAAGCTTCGAACACCTGAGGGGTGTTCAATTTCCCCGGTTGGATGCCTACGGCACGTTGGCGACGCAAATCCTACTCCGGAGGCTGGCCAGAATCCAGCGCGAACTTACCCGGCAGCCTGCTCTTTGAGACGAACTGCGACGCATTACAGTTTCTCGGCGCGAAATCCTGTGAGTACATCGTCTTCGATCGTGTAGGAAACTTCGATCGGATGGCAGCAGACTTCGCAGTCCTCCACATAGGTCTGTCGCCTGACAGAGCTATCGAGAAGCATCGAAATCTGTTCGCCGCAGTGCGGACACGTAAAAAAGTGCTCCACGCAAGCTACCCTACAGAAATTTTTGGGTTTTCTCCAATTGCCAATGGCGCATTCTCGTCCGATGGCGGACAAGCGGCGGCAAAATGGGCATCGGGGGAATCGGTCGCACGTCCTCCCCATACCACACCGGCGCACCAGCGGGTTGGCAGCCGGCGGTTCAGAAGGTTAGGCATCGTCCGCGAATAGGCGAGGGGCAAAAAGCAAAGAGCCCGGCCAAACGAGGCCGGGCTTCCTTGCGAATCTAAGCGAGAGTCACTTGCTGAATGCGATTGCCGCGGTCTTTCCGCCGAATTTCACTTGGGTTACTTGGCCGCCGTCGACATCCACTTCGGAAGCCTGGGCCTTTTGGGGGAGCTGTGTCCATTGGCAAGGCACCTGGGCAACCACTTTTCCACGGCTGACAATTTCCAGCTGCGTTCCGCCATCCTCAACCCGGATAACATACTCGCCCGGCTTGATTGCCATACCGCCGATTG
Organism: uncultured Acidobacteriota bacterium; assembly: GCA_963718485.1. Classification (GTDB taxonomy): domain Bacteria; phylum Acidobacteriota; class Terriglobia; order Acidiferrales; family UBA7541; genus Palsa-295. The sequence goes on along the minus strand of CAVQZU010000062.1, from coordinate 6,478 downwards.
TGGCGGGCTGACTGACATTCCATGTGACGGAATTGGTGTGAGCCGCCCAGATTGGCATTGCAACTAAAAGACCTGCAATAGCGCTGAGATACCCTTTGTTTAGGCGCAATTCTGCTGTTTCTCCTTTGATTGAATGAAGGCCCCGGAAGACATTGTGGACTTGCCGAGTTCCCTGTGGTGAGCAGACCTTGCAGTTGACTGGAAATCTGCTCATGGAATCAGACGTGGGCTTGCCTTGATGGGTTTCAAGAGCGCCGCGGAAATGTCCTCAAAGCATCAACACATCGATCCTACCCTTCGCCTGTAGGATTCCAATTGCCTGACGCAGTAAGACAACCTGCTGTTTTTCAGCTAGTTGCACCCTCGGGCCTTTCGCCTAGTTCTAGCACTTTGGTATGGCCGAATTGAGAGCTCTCTACCATTCCCGCTGGCGTAGCCGCCGGCCAAACTCAGACGGTCCGATCAACCATGACAATCACGATCATTGCCGTAGTCTTTCTCTTGTGGGTGGTAGTCGGCGGCATTGTTGCGATGTTGGTATGCCCGCTTATGAAGACCTCCTCGGACACCGAGGAACCTAGCGCGGAACCACCATCGCGGCAGGTCCCGGCATCCCCTTCGCGTTCCACTACTTAACTCAAATCCGCATGGTCTGGAGCGACCGAAACTTCGAAGCAATGCTAGCGCAGGTCTGCAAATTCTTGGGTGATATAGAGGAATCCGTCGGGTCCTCTCGCGATGCCCACCCCGACGTGCGTGAAATTGGTATCGAGAATATTGCTGCGGTGATTGTGCTGGAATTTAGGCTCATCCATGAACGCTGCTTCGGCCTGCTCGATCTGCGAAAATTTCGCGACGTTTTCTCCCATCGCTTTCCACCGAATTCGGGCCCTTGATAGGCGCAGCTGAGGAAGGCTGCCGTCGATTCCCTGGTGACCGAAAAATCCCGCGCTGGCCATTTCCTCGGAGTGCTTGCGAGCGACGGCGGCGAGCCTCATGTCCCAAATGAGCGGACGGGCCCGGCCTTTTGTTTCTGGGACCGACTCCGCAGTGAGGCGATCGCGATTAATCAACCTCCACATCTCGACTTCCGACTGGCCGAGTTCCGGAATCGAATTTGTGGAGATCGCCGGAGGATCGCCCGCCAATACATACGACGAAGCGAGCACGATCAGCTGCACACACGCCGCCGCGAAAAACGTGCGGCGCACGAAGAGTTTTGCAAACGAACCGCGGTGGCTGGGGTAGCGCATAGCCGCATCCGAGTGCAAGACTATACTTCCAGAGCATTCCAAACCTACTGGCCGAAAGTACCGTTTTATACGGAAAGATGTGGAAAAACCGTCTCACAATGAGACGGTTTTGGGCTGGGATTTCTATGCCCAGTGGGGGCAGCGAGTCTTATGCAATCGCCTGAGGAATCGCTTTCTTCCATTTTCCTTGCGATTTCAGGATCAGCTCGACGACTTCGCGGATCGCTCCTTTGCCGCCGTCAACGGTGGTGACATAGTGCGCGGCGCGCTTGACTTCGGCAACCGCATCGCCGACCGCGACCGCAAGGCCGGCGCGCTCAAGAAGCGGCAGGTCTGGGAGATCGTCGCCCACGTAGGCGACCTCTTCGTCGGTGACGCCGGCGCGGGTGAGGATCGCTTTGTACGCTTCCAGTTTTTTGGGCTGGCCCTGAATCACGAATTCCATGGAGCTTTCGCGGGCGCGGCGCGCGGTGGCGGTCGAATCGCGCCCGGTAATCAAGCCCGTGCGTATGCCCATGATGCCGGCAAGCTTGATTCCGGCGCCGTCGTGCGCGTGGAACACTTTCATTTCGGCCACACTGCCGTCGGGAAACGATTGCAGGCAAACGACGCCCGGCGTCATGGTGCCATCGACGTCCATGAGCAGCACGCGGATGTTTCGGGCGCGGCGCATCACTTTGTCCGGGAATTTGATCTCACGGATCGCCATCGAGCCTCTCAGCGGTAAACGGGAATCATTGACTAGAAAAGTTGTAGGGTCCACAGATCGTGAATGTGGACTACCCCCACGAGGACGCCTTCTGCGTCGACCACCAGCACCGACGTAATTTTCTTCTCTTCCATGAGGTGCAAGGCCGTGGCGGCTAGTTCCGAACCGGCCAGGGTCACGGGATTTTTGGTCAGGCAATCGGCCGCGCTCAGATCGAGAACGTTTTCACTGCGATTCTGCATCACGCGGCGAAGGTCACCGTCGGTGATGATACCGAGCAGGCGGCCATCGGGCTCAGTGACGGCGGCGAGGCCCAGGCCCTTGCGGCTCATTTCGTAGATCACGTCAGGCATTTTCGTGGTAGCCAGCACGCGCGGAAGATCTTCGCCGGTGTGCATCAGGGCCTCGATGCGACGCAACTTTTTGCCTAGCCGTCCACCGGGATGCAGCGCGGCGAAATCGTCTTCCTTGAATCCGCGCCGCTCGAGCAGCGCGATCGCCAGAGCGTCGCCCACGGCGAGCGCGGCGGCTGTAGATGCCGTGGGAGCCAGATTCAAAGAGCAAGCTTCTTCCTTGACGGCGATGTCGAGGACGATGTCGCTCGCAGTGGCCAGCGTGGAGCGCGGTTTTGCCGTGAGCGTGATCATCCTCACGCCAAGGCGCTTCACGGACTCCATAAGCTCGACGAGCTCTTCGGTTTCGCCGCTCGATGACATCGCGAGCAGCACGTCTTTGGCCGTGAGCATACCGAGGTCGCCATGTAAGGCTTCCGCCGCGTGCAGGAAAAAGGAAGGCGAGCCGGTGCTGGCGAAGGTAGCGGCAATTTTCCGGCCGATGAGGCCGGACTTGCCAAGGCCTGTGACCACGATGCGTCCCGGGCAGGCGTAGAGAAGTTCGACGGCTTGCTCAAAGCGCGCGTCGAGGCGGTCGATGAGCCCGGCGATGGCTTCGGCCTCGATTCGCAGCACGCGCCGTGCGGTACCCAGAGCGGATGATGTGGCCCCAGGGCTCTTGCTTGCTACTGCGATCACTTTTGATTTTTTCGGGGTTCCCGCGCGTAAGGGCCTGGAAGATTTTGCGCCGCCGATCGGTTTGGGGGAACTCATCGCCCGTCTTTCCTCCCGTTGCCTGCCGGCACCGCTTGCTGGGGTGAGTCCCACTCGCGCGCCAGCTCGCTTAACCGCAGAATTTTTCCGAGCAGCGGGCGAAACTGGGCGAGCGGAAGCGCGTTGGTTCCGTCGGACAAGGCTTTCGCCGGGTGATCGTGAACTTCGAGGAAAATCCCATCGAGGCCCACGGCTGCGCCGGCGCGCGCCAGCGGCTCGATGAACTCCGGTTGCCCGCCGCTCGACTTTCCTTCCCCGCCGGGAAGCTGCACGGAATGGGTCACGTCGAAAACCACGGGATAGCCGAATTTGCGCATGATGGGGAACGCGCGCATATCAACCACGAGATTCTGGTACCCGAAACACGCTCCGCGCTCGGTAAGGATGACCTTTTCGTTTCCGGTGCTCGCCACCTTCTCGGCTGCGTTGCGAATTTCGTGCGGTGAAAGAAACTGTCCCTTCTTGATATTCACAATACGGCCGGAGCGGCCCGCCGCAACCAGCAGATCGGTCTGACGCGAAAGGAAGGCGGGAATCTGGAGAACGTCGCAGACCTCAGAGGCCGGACCGACCTGCGAAACTTCGTGGACGTCGGTGAGAATGGGAACTCCGAGGCGCTTTTTTATGCTCGCCAGGATGCGCAGACCTTCGTGCAGGCCCGGACCGCGAAACGACGAGATCGAAGAGCGGTTGGCTTTGTCATAGGATGCCTTGAAAACAAAAGGCACGCCAAGATCGGCGGTAGTTGCGGCCAGCTGCTCGGCCATCGACGCAGCGTGAGCCTCCGTTTCGATCACACAGGGGCCGGCAATGAGGAACAGCGGCTGGTTGGTGCCGAAACCGATGCCCCCAACCGTGAAGCTAGGCGCGCCTGCGTTCAAATGCCTGAATCCTCCTGATGATGAGACAGCCTATGCGGGTTCCCCGACGTTTTCAATGCGGAATTGCTCCGGCAGCCTAGATTTCAAACTTGCACACCTGGTCGGCGCTACCCAATCCCAGCATTTCCACCACTTTGCCAAAGCCATCCGCCAGGGCCATGAACACGGCCAGTTCGACGAGCTCTTCCTCGGTGAAATGCTGCTTCCAGCGGGCGAGGTGTTCGTCGCTAAAATCCTGGTAGTTCTCGGTGAAGATCGAAGCCATTTCCAGGGCGGCGCGTTCGCGCGGCGTGAAGACCGGATCGAACATGTTCGCCGCCGCCTGGATTTTCGCCGCAGTTTCGGGGGTCTGCTGAACCTCAGCAGAGCGGACGTTCGCTCAATAGTGGCACCCGCGCAGCTCGGCCATGCGCACGCGCACGATTTCCTTCAGAGTGTGATCGAGGCGCCCGCCGTAGAAGGAGCGAATCCAGGAATCATAGAAAGTCTTCAAAGACTCGGGGTCGCGGGCCAGGATGCGCAGGAGGGTTGAATTGGGCGCGCCACGCTTTTCGGCCAGCCGAAAGTACTCGCGAACCTCGGGCGAGACGGTTTCCTCGTTTACTGGCGTGATGCGCGGCGCCATTTGGGGGCCTCCCCGAGAGCTTGCCACAGCGTCAGCTCCCCGGTCCATTTCTCCGCAAGCGACTATACAAGATACGTTGCTGGAATGATTCGTCAAGGCCCATCCGGCCAGCCCAAGGTCCGAAAAAATCGCTTCAAAAAAGGGTTCAAACGTACTCTTGACAGACGGCCCGCGGAGCTTTACGGTTGAGCTAGTCAGAGTATTGAGGAGCATCCCATGGATGCGACTTATATTATCTTCAAAAAGAGTTCCACCCAGAGTGGCCCTGTTTGGGTAGAAACCGTCGAAGGCTTGGAAAAAGGCAAGAAGCGGCTGTCTGAATATAAATCCCGCTCAACCGACGATTACTACCTGTTCGATGTCAAACAGGCGCGCGTTCTGGAAGTCCTCGCTCAGGCAAAATCGGCCTAGCGGCAGGCGGCTCTCCAAAATCAGGAAACCTCGTAGGGTCTAGGGAAATTCTTGCGTCGCAAGCGGTCTCGGCCGCAAACCAAGCAGCCCCGCAGGTCCTCCCCGCACTATTAGTCGGTGGCCGCTGAATCGGCAGCGCGAACGCGAGGCTCCGCAGAATGCACTTCGGTCGTGTGCCCCTGGCGCTGGCGCCGGTTTTCCACGCTCGCGCGGATGAAGGCGGCAAATAGCGGGTGCGGCGCGAGCGGCTTGGACTTAAATTCGGGATGGAACTGGCAGCCAATGAACCAGGGATGGTCGGGCACCTCGATAATTTCCACATAGGCTCCATCGGGCGTGCGGCCGCTGATGCGGAAGCCGGCCCGGGTAAGCGTTTCATCGTACTCGCAGTTGAATTCGTAGCGATGGCGATGGCGCTCAGAAATTTCCGTCTGGCCGTAGGCCTTAAACGCAAATGAACCGGATTCGATCTTGCAGGGCCACGCGCCCAAACGCATGGTGCCGCCCATTTCGTCGACGCCAAGAAGTTCCCGCAATTTGTAGATCACGCGATTCGGGGTCGAGGGATCGAATTCGGTGCTATCGGCGCGATCGAGCTTGGAAACTTGCCGCGCGTATTCGATCGTCGCACACTGCATGCCCAGACAGATGCCGAAGAACGGAACCTTCTTCTCGCGGGCGTAAGTAATCGTGTGGACCATGCCCGCAATTCCCCTCTTACCGAAACCGCCCGGGACGAGAATTCCGTCGACCTGCCGCAGCAGGCGTTCCGCGGTTGCCGGCGAATCAATGTCTTCGGCTTCGACCCACTCGATCACGACGCGCTGGCGATTTGCCAGGCCGCCATGGCCCAACGCTTCGCGAAGGCTTTTGTAGGCGTCTTCCAGCTGCACGTATTTGCCGACCACCCCGATGCGAACTTCACCCTGAGGATTCTCGAGCGTCTCCAGCATCGCCAGCCACGGGCCCAGGTCCCGCGGCGGCGCTTCGAGATGCAACAAGCGCAGGATTTGCTCGTCCAGGCCTTCGGCCGCAAGCGACATGGGCACCTCGTAAATATTGCTCACGTCTGGCGCGGAAATTACACACGATTCGGCCACGTTGCAGAACAGCGCGATCTTCGCTTTCAGGTCGCCGGAAAGCTGGCGGTCGCTGCGGCAAATGAGAATGTCGGGCTGAATCCCGATGCTCAGCATTTCTTTCACGCTGTGCTGCGTGGGCTTTGTCTTGAGTTCGCCGGCGGTGGCGATGTACGGAACAAGCGTCAGGTGGGCGAAAACGACGTTCTCCGGACCAAGTTCGAGCCGCATCTGGCGGATGGCTTCCAGAAACGGCAGCGATTCGATATCGCCCGCAGTACCGCCAATTTCAACCAGAACTACGTCGGCGCCATCAGCCACTTTGCGAAACGCGGCCTTGATCTCATCGGTGACGTGCGGAATCACTTGCACCGTTTTGCCAAGATAATCGCCACGGCGCTCTTTGGCGATGAT
>CAVQZU010000061.1:0-124148 GCA_963718485.1 uncultured Acidobacteriota bacterium | reverse complement strand
CCGAAAAAAGTAATCGTGGTCAGCGCTGGAAAAACCACAGCAGATTCCTTGCTGGCTAATGCGCACAAGAACAGCCCACATGCCATCCAGACATTGCGCCCCGAGATATCGGGAAGCAGAACAAGCAGACTCGGATTACGCATGGGTGTAAATGAACCTGGCATGCTGACGATTATCAATAATTGGAAATCGGGTGTGCTTGGCGGATGGTCGAGGAGATGGTGGGGGCGGAGGGAGTTGAACCCACACGGCCTTGCGACCGGCGGATTTTCGTACCCAGCTACGGCTTTCGCCGCCCGGAATACTATCCGGTTTGGGGTCTGGACTATCCCTTCACCCTGCCCGCTTTTCAGCGGGTTTAGGTGCTGCCCGTCTAGTCTCTACACCTTCCTGAATTGTTTTGCATTCAGGCTTGGCTCGGGATTACCAGCAAAGGCTTCCCCGACTTTGAGCAGTTCTGCACCGCCGGTTTCCCGGCAGGCACTCAAGTTTGGTCTGAGTCCGCTGCGTCTGCCATTCCGCCACGCCCCCGTGGCTCCTTGCGAAATCATAATAACGCACGAAAGGAAAGTTCGGTTGGATTTTCTCGCGCCGGCCGTGCACCGTCACTCGTGTTCGGTTGTTTCGCGTTCGCTCGACTTCTTTGGTTTCGGTTTCATGACATTGATGGCGGCTGCGTCAAGGTTGGTCTTGATGTGTGAAGCATAGTATTTCTCGATCATTTCAACACTCGTCCGACAGTTTTTTGCGATCTGGTAGATGTCAGCCCCTTCCATCAGGCGCAGACAGATGTAGGTGTGCCGCAGGCTGTAAGCTATCCGCGGCTGTCCTTCCCGGTCGAATTTCAGGCCTTCCTCTTCGAGAATAGTATTCAGCATTTCGCGGTGAGACCTCGGAAAAATAAGATCGGTTGGCCGCGTCGGGCGCGTTTGCGTTGAGGGGATAGCGGGAAGTCGGCCCCCCTTCCCCGCTCCGGCTGGTCGAGGCGCAACGGACGCGGCTGGCTTTTCAAACGCTCAAAGGGCCGCACGGCGCCCGGCATGCTCTTGCAGCAGCCGACACCCCTCTTCGCGCGCACTTCGATTTCGAGAATTTTCTCAGTCATGTCGTCGTCTTTTACGATCGTGACATCCCGAAACTGAAGCAAGCCGGCTTCGTCCGGCCGGAGGGCCGGTATCGACCATGAACAGCACGTAGTCGTGGAGTTGTTCGGATTCCCATTTGTAGCGGACGTTCAAGGGTTCGTGCGCGCGCTTGCGTGTCGCGGTATAGAGGTTTTTATATTCCTCCGGCGAGAACCAGGCGCGATGGGAGATTTTGGGGGAGGAGCGGTAAGGCTCGGATAGATCGGGGAGACGGTCGAGCCATCCGTGGCGCATGGCCGTCTTCAGTGTCTGCCGGAGGGCGACGATTTCCTGGTGAATGGTGCTGCGCGCCGGCGGTTTGCCGCGCTTCGCTTGAGCTTCCTTATAGCGGTGAATACGGCATTCCTGAACCTTGCCGGAGGTTATTTCCGAGAGGCCGAGAGAACCAAAGAACGGGATGAGGTGTGCGCTCATGCGCAGCTCGTGACCCTTGACGTAGATTTTGCTGCGCTGGCCCTGGGTGACGATTTCGAATTCGCTGAGGAACCGGTCGGCGGCTTCGCGGAATGTTTTTTCGGTTTTGATTTCTCCGTTGCGTAGTTTGCCGCGCAGCTGGAGATGCCAGTCCTCTGCGATTTCCTTGGCTTTGGAGAGGCTGTCTTCTTTCGTGCTGGTCCGCCGATTCTTGCCGGCGAAATAGCTGGAGCATTGCCAGTGGCTGCTGTTCGGGCGTTTGTAAACGTGGACTTTGCCGCCGAGGATCGTGTGCTGTTCCGCCGCCACGGATCACCTCTGAACTCTCTCGAAAATCGAAACTGTGAAAGAGTTGTGTAAGGCTATTCCAGGTGCGGCATTATGCCAATAACTTGTTCTATTGGATGCAGTTACTGACGTTTTGGAGATATGTATTTAGGATTTTGAGCGCGCCGCGTCTGCCATTCCGCCACTCCCGCATTGAAAAATATCTTAGGCTACCTTGCGCATCACAGCAAGCTTGGACTTGCTAATCGGACTTACTGATGCTGGGATTCTCCGCCAGCACCTCTCTCGCGCAGAGTTCCCATGGCTCTTTAGCTCACCAGTCCCAGATAGACTCGTATCTGCAGCAGGATGAAGCGGAGTTTTCCGCCCTCCAGAAGCAGAGCTGGAATCCTCTCCTCTATAAAAACTTCAGGAAGGTCGCCAGCAGATCCAGGCGAAGGGGGAGTGAAAAACTCCGCTTTCAGGCGGATGCTGACCTGAATGAGGACATCGTAACCGGACTTCTCCGAGGCGAACTTGGGATGGGTTTTCAGACGGCCGTCGTCGCCCGGTATTCGTGGTTTACCGACGAACAAGTGCGGGAACGTGTTTCCGTGGAATTCTCGTGTCTCATGAGCGCAAAGACCGCGTCCCGACTCTTTGTGAACTTCATCGAGAAAAGATCGAGTGGTGGTCTTGCGCTCTAGATTCTGAACCCTGCAGACAATTTGATGGTCAAATTTAAGGGCGTCTTCAGCTGTCGTCGGTGAACGTCTTCAGCGAGAAGAATCCTTCTTTTCGCCGAGCTGATTCACCTTGGCACGAAGCGACTGCACCCGCACGTGCAGCGCGTTGGTTTTTGCGGGAATCCCCAGTTTCTCGGTTACAAGATGATTCACACGATGACTGGTCAATATTTCAAGAGACCGAACTTCTTCCTCCAAGGAAGCCACCAAATCAACTACTTCGATTAGAATTTCTTTCAATTCCTTAGTTCCCATGGGACCCAAACTTATTGTAGTCCTCAGTAGTCCACAGCGATCCCGGTTAAATCCTCGAATTGTCGAGAGAGTGAACGAGCAGATAGGTTGGTGAGGGTGCTCAAGTCTATGATCGAGCAGATACTGTAAAAATAACGCGAAGCGCTGATTTTGAGGTGCGGTTCCGCTTCTTCGGTAACCGCTTATCAGCCGCATCAGCACCGCTCGGGTTGCATGCTACCCTTTTGCAATGCGTGGCGACATCGAAGAGGTGTCGAGGCAAACCCAAAGACTCGAACCCCACAAAGCCTTGGGATTTGCGTCTCACGAAATCAAGTAACTTCCTCGTGCATGGGAGGTCGAGCCCCCGCGATTCAACTACGCAACCCGGATTGCGTTCGGATTGCAAATTGTCGGCCAAAATGAGAGCACAGGAAATCGCGAGGACGCTACGGGTCTGCGGGCGTCGCGCTCAAGTTTTGGTCGGCATGTTCTCGCTTGGCAAGCGCAGCCGTTGGGTTGTGGCAGGGGCCTCTGTCAACACTGCTACTGAGGATGGCCGCATCGCACTTGCCTACAACGCTGGTTCGGACTCTTCCGTTCCGTCACTAAAATAGGCTCTTTCAGATGCGATAGAACAGAAGGCGGCCCGAGGGATCAAGCTGCTGTAGAAAGTCGAAGTCGGTAACATTCCGTGTCAGCACCGTGCATCCATATCTTCGCGCCGTTGCATGCAGAAGGGTATCGTTAAGGGCGCGTCGCCCGCGTTGTGGTAGTACACGTCTGGTTCCAATTACACAGGGCGGTCTCGTCAGAAGAAACGATTGAAGGCAAAGTGGTTGCAAGAGATTTAATTGGGATCCTCATCAAATTTTCAAGGTGAACCGTATCGAACGCCGCCCGCATACGGACAGAGTGGCGGCTCTTTGGACATTTAGCTTCCAGCCGACGTCCTTCTCAGGCGTTTTTGAACGATCATCTGCGATCCAGGACATATTCTGTCCCTCGCAACCATTGCGACTTGCCTCTTTGGCGTAGAACTGATAGTCGACGCTCGGCACCGACGGATTTCAGAACTACGCTCTTGGAACAAGTAGGGAAAAGTTCAAGGCCATTGCGTTTATCGAATAGGTGCCAGCATGCCAACGTGTCGTCGACCGGCGGACACCTTCGTTGCGGTGCCTCTGCCCTTGAATGCTTTCCTGAACTGCACTCGGATTGCGTGACTGGGTTGAATTCAAACCAGTTCCCCTTTGTAAAGTCGATTTCCGGCGATTTGGAACACACCGTGCCATGCACCAAGAGACTCACGAACGGTTACGTCAGAAAGGAGAATCACTCGTGGCACCCAACATCGCTGCAGCAAGTTCAAACCCAGGTCAGAGTATCGAGGGGAACCTGGCCCGCTACTCCACAATGCTCTATCGAACGGCTCTCCGCAGAGTTCGTAATCCCGCCGACGCTGAAGACGCCGTTCAAGATGCTTGGTTGTCCGCTTGCAAACACATCGACCAGTTCGAGGGTCGAGCGCAGTTTTCGACATGGCTAACGAGGATTGTTTTTAACGCCGCTGGTTCGCAGTTACGACGGAGATCCCGGCGCACAATGGTCTCGCTCGATCACAAAACGGACGGGGAGGAAATGAGCCTGGCCGACCAACTCGTTCACCATGGGCCTGGGCCCGAAGATATTTACAAGGAGAACGAGTTGCGTGACATCGTGCACGGATTTCTGAATGGACTGTCGCCCCTGCTGCGGGACGCCGTTCAGCTGGTTGATCTCGACGGGCAGTCGATCCGAGAAGCGGCCTCTACGCTCAACATTAGGATACCAGCGCTGAAATCTCGTCTTTCGCGAGCACGCGCCAGACTGGCCACCCCCCTACGGCCGATCCTCAGGCGACCGCAGTCACAGGGGACCAGCTTGAGCGCTCGGCCAATCGTTTCCGCCCCGGAACAAAATTGAACGCGTTATCCTATGCGCGAAGTCATATGAACCCGCGACATCGAAGTTATGCGAGTGAGGCTGAATCTCATCGGCACGCTGATATTGAAGGACTTCTCCGCGGGCCGGAGCGGAACTGATCTGGCATGAGCCTGGGGCAGGAGAAAGCCGCCGTCGTTTAGTTCGTAGAACAGTTGTGCAAACAAGTGTTTTTTCGATGCAGACTGCATGTCGTTCGCCCGCGATGGCTGCCTCCCGGTTAGGGTCCCCGTGCTTCTTCCTCGCGCGATGCCTCGACGATGTCCATGAAGCTTCCGATTATTAAAAACTGGCGGTTCCTAAACTGCAAAGATCCGAGGAAAGGCCCGGGTCTGAGTGGCAACAGACCCGGGTTGTGTTGGGGGGACTATTGGGGGAGCCTTTCGAAGTCAAGTTTGCCCCGCTGGAGAGGCTAGTAATTCCAGTGCCGCGCCATTGCCGTCGCCTTGAAGAGGAACTGAATCGACAGAACCAGAATCGTGCCAAAGACCAAGCTCCGCTTTTCCCAAACTGAGTTTTCCTCCCAATTCGCCGGACAGGGCATCTCAGCGGCGGTGTCAGGTTTTTTCTTTTCGCCACTTGCCAGCGCGCTCATCGCGAAGTCTCCACGCCTCGGAATTCCGTTTTGACTGTCCGAGGACAACCTACACTTTAAAGGCATCTGTTGTTCGGCCTGTCTACTCTTCGACCTTCGAACGTTGAGACGGGCTCGATGGTATCCTCGGTCTGCTCGAAATAGCCGAAAGACGCCCCCGGGACTAGGCAGGATAGTTGGCAGGCCATTTCTCGCGCCTGGGTCAAGCACTTGACCGATATCACCAGCTGGGACCTGCCATCGGCGTGAGTCGTGAAGATGTCGAACATGAATCAGTTATGTGCAAACGCAATACCAAAGAACTTCCGGGAACCAAAAGGCATGGCTCTGTAACCAGCTGAATTAAGGGGCCATTGGAAGGGGACTACAATGATCAGAGTTGAAGACGGCCTGTTGCAAGTGTCATAAATCTCGACACTGTCCGAGGATTGACAGCCTGCGAGACCATCCGACTTGATGTGGCGGGAGTTCCAGCGGAGCAGACGCACATACCTCCGACTCTTCTCAGAGCGATTGATCTTGCTGATGGGTTCCACACAAACCAGTTCTCTTGGCGCCGTTCAGTCGCACGCCCTCCGAGGGCACAGCCCGAACGATAGACCTCTTCGGTGCCGACCCGGACTGCCGTCTGCCGAACAGTGAGGGGTAGCCCATATAGAGGAAAAGCTTTGGCCGACCGCCTGGGGAGCGGCTGGGGAGGTTAGGCGTGCGCCGCGGCCGTGGCGGGCAGGGTGAACTGAAAAGTTGCCCCCCGCCCGGAGGCGCAGGTGGCCCACAAGCGGCCGTCATGCGACTCAATGATGGACCGACTGATGGGCAGCCCCATGCCAGTTCCGTTATCCTTGGTCGTAAAGAATGCCGTGAAAATCTGGTGTGCTTGCTCCGGGGGCAATCCGACACCGGTGTCACTGACTGAGATCAGCAGTTGACCATCGCGGGCTTCCGACTTGATGGTAAGCTCACTTCCGTCAGTCGTTTGCTTCATGGCATCGATGCCGTTGAGCATGAGGTTCATGAAAACTTGCTGCAGTTGCACACGATCTGCCATGACCTTGGGAAGATTCTTGGCAAGCTCGGTGCGGATTGAGATCGAGTAGCGGCTGGCCTCGCTGCGCAGCAAGACAATCATTTCTTGAATGAGTTCATTTACATCAACCAACTCTCGCTGCAGCCGACCCTTCTTGAACAGCAAGTTGATTCTGCTAATGATATCTGCCGCGCGCGTTGCGTCTTCAACCAGTCTCGATGCGGCTTCGCGTGCCTCGGCCAGGTCGGGTTCATCGCGACCGAGCCATCGCAAGCAAGTCTTAGCGTTTGTTACTGCTGCGGAAATCGGCTGCTTGATCTCGTGCGCCAGCGAAGCAGTCAGTTCACCCATCGTGGTCACCCTATTGATGTGCGCCAGATCCGCCTGGGCCTGACGCAATCGTTCGCGCTCCTCGCGCGCCAGCTTGCGTTCAATGGCAATACCGGCGAGGTGGGTGGCCATTTCCAGGGCGCGGGTCTCAGCCGGACTCGGGCTGCGCGGTTCCCGGTAATACATGGCAAACGAGCCCAGCGCCTTGCCCGAATGCGCAAGTATGGGAGTGGACCAACAGGCGCGCAACCCATAGGGCTCCGCCGCACCTCGGTACGGCTCCCAGAGCGGATCGCAGAGAATGTCGGCCACAACCACGGGTTCTCTGCGGTACATGGCGGTGCCGCATGATCCCGCCCTCGGTCCGATGCGAAGGCCGTCGATAGCCTTGATGTAAGGCTTGGGAAGGCTAGGGGCGGCGCCGTGCCGCGCCGCCTGCCCGTTTTCGTCGAGAAGCAGGACAGAGCAAAGCAAGCCGGCAAATTGGGCTTCCACAACGCGCACCAGGTTGTCCAGTATTTCCTCCAGCGGGGCATCGCGCGCTATCATCTCCAAGATACGACTCTCTCCGTCACGCAGCGCCTCTGCCCGCTTGCGTTCAGTCACGTCCATCAGGATACCCACGTATTCGACGACCTCGCCAGCCGCGTTGAAAACAGGGTGGCCCACGCCATACACGTATTTCGTCGTACCGTCTGGAAGAACGGTTCGGAAATGCGCCTCGAAATCTTTTCCGGCGCAGTTTGCTCGTTCGGCGATTTCGCCGACGCGAGCCCGATCTTCTGGATGAATACGCTGTACCATTTCTTCGAATGAAGGTATCCCCCTTTCTGGATCGAAGCCATACAAGCGGGAATGTTCCTCGGAGGAGTGAAGGATCTCGTGGGTGGCGATGTTGCACGCCCAGCTACCTGTACAGGTGAGTCTCTGCCCTTCCGCTAAGTAGGCTTCGCTGCGAAGCAGGGCCCCCTCGGCACGCTTGCGTTCAGTGACGTCGGTGATGGCCCCAACGAATTTAACCTCGCCCGATCCCGCAAGGATTGCAGGATGGCCCACAACCCGCACGTACTTGATTGAACTGTCAGGCATTAGCAATCGATGTTCGAAGTCAAAAGCCATTCTTTCCTGTACTGCGCAATCGATGCTTCGCCGGACGAGCGCACGATCCTCCGGGTGCGTGCGGCGGAGAATAAGTTCCACTGTAGGTTGAACTGTCTTATCGTATTCCACAATTCGAAACGCTTCCTCTGACCAGAAGATTTGCCCGCTGGAAACATCCCAGCCGAAACTCCCCGTATGGCTAATCCTCTGCGCTTCGGCTAAATAAGCTTCGCTACGTTGCAGGGCCTCTTCGGCCTGCTGACGTTGGAGAACCTCCTTTGTCAGCTCCCTGTTTATGGCCGTCAGTTGGCTGGTCCGTTCCAGAACACGTTGTTCAAGTTCCTCATTCAGGCGCTTGATTTCGGCCTTAGCCTGTTTGTGCCCGGCGGTTTCGATAACGTCCCAACTCCCGCGTCGCTTCGTTACCGCAAATTGATGTGTTCGCACCACATCCAGGATTTCAGCAGCTCCACATGCGGTGAGCGGGTAGGTGCACAGCACCGCCAGGCGCTGACCGGCAATAGCCTGATTGAGTGACTCTTCGTATTCACAGAAGTCCTTCCAGTCCTTTTTTTCGAGCCAGGCTGTATCTCCAGTCACTCTCACTCCGGCGTAACCTCTGGCCGATGCGCGCGCGAGCTTTTCGTTCCAACCGCTAATCACTCTGTTGAGATCAAACGTACCATCCTGGAGATACCAGTCGCGAGCCGCGACAATCTCTATGCTCTGGTCAGCGAGGTGTTGATCGAGGTCGGGAACAGCTCGGTTTAGCGCACGCCTAGCGTCTTCCTCCGTCAGGGGATCGGCAACCACCCACAGGCAGAACTCCCGGTTCTCCAATCCAGCTTTGCAGTACGGGACCAGACTTTCAAGCAGATCCGCTCCTGTCTCGTAGAAGAGACAAAAGTGTGTCCCCCAAGGTATGTCGCCGACGACCTCAACTCCAGTCTTTCGCAGTTCCGTGGCCATGGCGGTTACCTCCCAAACTTCATCCTGGAAAACGGGCTAGGCGGGTGCGATCGTCGACAGAGAGACCTGCAAAACTGCAGCGTAGCATACGCGGTAGTAACGTTGGAGATAGAGCGTCCCACCGCGCCACGGTCTAACCTCACCTGGATCGCGTAGACCGCGATCCCCAGATGTTAGCGCGGTTGCTCGAGCTTGACAATCCGAGCTGTGCTCCTCTTTTGTTCCTCGTGATGCTGTCAAAGAAAGCGCAAACATGACGATGACCGACAAGTGTGCAGCCGGGGCACGCTAGCCGCCGCACTCGTTCTTGCTGACGGCACAGTGCTGACCGAACTGGTAAACACTCGAATTGTTAACAAGCCGGAAATAAATTCGGCCCCCTGCGCATCCGCCCGCAATCTCGCTGAGCGGCCGCGCGCAACTCCCCAAGTCTAGTTCTGCGGATCACGGAGATTTGACCCGCCGATAAGCGCGCTCATCAGCCGATTAATTCCGCTGGGGCGATGCGCGATGGCTCAGGCTCCACACATACGCAGCGAGAGCCGATACCTGGTCGGGCGTAAGTTGTGCCCCACCCATCGGGGGCATCGGGCTGCGATATTGTTTTGGTTGTGACACGCCCTCGGTGATCGTTTTCGCGATTCCGGCATAGCTACCATCGCTCCATAGCCATTTCTTGCCCAATAAATCAGGGCCCAAAGGGGTGCCCTGAGCGCTGTCACCATGGCAGCCTGTGCACGCCGCTCCGCCCACTTGGCCGCGGAAGATGCGCTCACCGAGCGCAACCATTTCTCGTGTCGCGCCTTCGGGAACGGGGAGACTGCCTATGGCGGCTGCACCCGCATCCGGATGAGTGCCCTCTGGAGGTTCCGCGGCCACCTCCACGGGATTGCCGGCCGGGGCTGTTAAGCTCGGACAGGCCGTGATGTTCGCGGCACCGCCTTCGGAGCCGCCACGATAGACAATCCGGTAGATCCGCCCGCCTACATCGTCGGAAACGTAGAACGATCCATCCGGTCCTACCGCCAAACCAGCGGGACGATGTTCAGCTCTGGCCGGGGATTTCACCGCTCCGGCGAAACCATCCGCAAATGTTTCGCAACCGCCGGATGCGCGGTCCCCGGCGAGTGCCTGAAAAACCACGTTGTAGCCGCCTTGCGCGTACGGCGCCCGATCCCATGACCCGTGAAAGGCGATGAAGACGCCGTCACGGTAGCGCGCCGGAAATTGTTTCTGGTCGTACCGCACCATGGCATTAGGCGCCCAATGGGCGGGAAATGTGGCAATGGGAGCAATCAGGTGCTCGCATACGCCGATCGTTTTCCCACCGTCACCACCGTATTCCGGCGCCAGAACCAGCTTTTGCACGAACGCGTCGTAGTAGCACTCGGGCCAGCCATAGTCTCCCTTGGCCTTCAAAAGCAACAACTCCTCGGATGGCAGCGTCGCCTCTTGGTCAGGTTTATACAGCTCGGGCCAATTGGCGCGCAACTGGTCCCGTCCGTGTTGGGTCACAAACACTCGTCCACTGGAGTCGATTGCAAAACCCTCAGCGTTGCGGATTCCCGTAGCGAAGCGCTGAGCTGCTGAAAAGCTTTGGTTCGTCTTATTCGCGTCATAGAGCCAGATGCCGCCACGGGTCTCAAGTTCGCTGCAGGGGGCCGCGCCGGGCGATTTCAGTGTCCGATTTTTTAGCTGGCAGGAATTGGTCGCCGTGGCGACATCGACGTACATCAATCCTTGGGCATCGATGATGAATGGATGCATAGGGTGGTCACCGCCGAGAGGCAATCCCGAAACGATGGTGTCGGCAGAGCCACTCGGCACAATGGAGCCGGCGGGCAATGAATATCGCACGATCCGATCATTGATTTCGGCATAGATCGATCCCTTGTACATGCCGATGCCCGTACCGCCGGCGCCGCCGGTTTGGACGGTTTCGCCAAAGCGCTTAATCACATCGGCCTTTCCCGTACCGCTGCTGTCTTGCAGGGCCACCAGGAAACCGCCCGCATGCGGCGTGTCATTGCCGTAGTACCTGCCCGACCAGGTGTTGACGTAAAGAACTCCGCTCGGAGCAACTACCATGTGGCGGGCGTGACCAATATCGTCAGCGAAGACCGTGGCGCAAAAACCGGCGGGTAACTGCAACCCGCTGTCATCGTTTGCGCAGGCTTGGTTTTTGGCTTCTGCAGCCGGTTTGGCTTGGTTTTGAGCCGACGCCAATGAAATGCCCGCGCACAGTGCGGCGACCGCAACGAGGGCAGACAACAAAGTCTCAATTTTTACGTTGTTCCGCATCGTGTACGCCCTTTCCAAACCATTTGTCGTCCGTACGAGAGGTTGTCTTGGTCATCCCGCCTTTGCGACCTCACTATGCCGTCATGGATAACCACGTGAATCATCTATCGTTCCTTTAAGAGCCGTTCATTATAGGCTCGCTGCACCCCAGTTCATGTTTACGATCTGCTGTGCATCCTGAATGCCGTAGTGGAGCATAAGCGAGGATTTCAGGAACTTATGGAAAACCGGCGGTTTAAACAGAAAGGACGGAAAGTGAATGTGAGAGCTTAGGTGCGAAGAGTCCAGCGGATTGCATGGTTGTCAGCGTATTGACAGGGTATTTTTCCAGCAAAAGAATTGAATCTTGGAACCGCCCTGCAAGGCCCTGAGGAATGCTGGAGAGTTGTATACGAATGCAATCTAATTTCCGGCAGGCTGACAGTGTCCAAGCGATTCGACAGACAACTCTCGCCACCAGAGAGTTCGGTCCCGTTGTTTACCCCGGCTATTTTCAGTGCTACCAAAGTGTTGTTGGAATGTTCAGGTCCCTCGCGAAACGGTACAACGCGTGCTTTCTGCCAATGCGGAAGTTGCAATGAGGTCGCAACTCACCCTAAAGGCGATTCATCATGAAACCAATCACGCAGGAAAATAGTAGCCTTGGATTTGTCGGGATCGGCTACATGGGCCGGCCGATCGCGCGGAGGCTACTTGAATCCGGATTCAAGCTGACAGCTTACGACCGGGACCGCCATAAGGCGGAGGAGCTAATTCGATATGGCGGCACCGTCGCAGAGAGCGTTTCAGAACTTTCCTCCAGTTGCCATGTCGTGTTGTCGTGCCTACCGAGCGATGAAGCTGTCCTGGACGTTTATAGCGGTGCTGACGGCGTGTTCGCCCACGCGCATCGCGCGTCGGTGGTCATCGACATGAGTACGGTCTATCCGGAAACCTCGCAGGAACTCTCGAGACTGGGATCAGAGCTTGGAGTGGAGGTCCTTGATGTGACTATATCAGGGAGTACTCCGACCGCAGAAAATGGGCTACTGACCCTGTTTGGAGGAGGAGACAAGGAGCGCTTCGACGCTGCCGAGTCGATCTTTCGCGTTATCGCCAAAAGGTATTTTTATCTAGGGCCGAGCGGCTCCGGAGCGACGATGAAGCTTGTGGTGAACACCTTACTGGGAATCGGGATGCAAGCGATTGCCGAAGCCGTCGCACTCGGTGAGAAGGCCGGTCTTGATCGCAATCGCTTGCTGGACGTGTTGTCCCAGACTGCAGTGGTTGCCCCAGCGCATGTGGGCAAACTGGAAAGAGCGATGAAGGGCGACTACCGCCCTCAATTCCCGATTCGGCTGATGAGCAAGGATTTCGGGCTGATTCTCAATCTCGCGGCTGCCGTTGGCGCGCGAATGCCCGCCACCGGAGCTGCTTTTGAGATCAATGCAAGGCAATCGGACGAAGGAGCGGAACAAGATTTTTCGGCGGTGATTCTGCAAATGGAAAAACGTGCACATCTGGGTTCGAACGGCAGCGAGCGGACATGATCCGGCGTCGATTTGGAGGGGAATTGACAGAGTTGTTCTGAAGTTAATTCCCTGTGCAGAGGTTCTGGGCGAGGGCTGGAAAATGGTTCGGCTTAAGGTGAACGGAGTTGAGCAGTCTTTCGGCGATGAACCGGAAATGCTGCTGCGCTGGTGCCTGCGCGACGTTTTGGAATTGACCGGGCCGGAATTTGGATGCGGCATTGGACTTTGCGGCGCATGTACGGTCGACGTGAACGGACAAGCGGGGCGACCCTTCGTAACAACCATGGCCGATGCGGCCGGAAGGGGAGTCACTAGGGGTCGAGGGTCTCGAGGAGAACCGATGGCATGCAGCTCAGGAGGCTTGGATGGGAATCAATGTGCCGCAATGTGGCTACTGCCAGTGAATTCATTGCACAACGGCGGCGGCTCCTGGGAAGTCTCTCAGAACCGAGTTATAGTTACGAAGATCCGGCTGGCTCATGGAAAGCTTTTATCCTGAGCGCGACAGCCCCTTCGCGATGGCCTATCCTGACAAAGCGAAATGGTTTCCACGGAAACCAGCCTCTGGTGTCATGCGTTATGGCTTGGCTTTGGTCTCCGTCGCAGCAGCTCTTTCTCTGGCTCAAGCGTCTCTTTACTTCCGTTTGCCTCAGCCTTTTACCGCTCTTGCATTCTCCGCAATCGCAATCACGTTTTGGCACGGCGGGACCGTACCAGGCATCCTCGCGGCTTTGCTCTCATGGCTTGTCCGCAGCTATTTCTTTGAGCCAGATATCAGCGCCGTGTCTCACGCTCTTTATGACCTGGTGTTTCTGATCTTTGCGCTCCTAATGATCCGCGTTACCCAAACGCGAAATGAGCTTCAAGAGAGAGTCACGGAGCAACTGCGGAACGGACCCGCTCTAATGTGGAATTAAAACTTGAGATTGCCGAACGTAAACAGGCGGAAGAGACGCTGCGACAGAGCGAAGCATATTTAGCGAAAGCGCAGAGGCTGAGCCACACAGGCAGCTGGGCCTGGCTCCCGGATGAGATCAGGTACTGGTCCGAGGAATGCTACCGTGTGTTAGGTTTTGACCACCGCGGTCGGGTACCGCGATTCGAAACATTCTTTCAACGCACTCATCCGGATGATCAACTGAGGACCACGGAAAGCATCGAGAGGGCCAGGTGTGAAAAGGCGGACGTGGCTATCGGGTCGGGACGAGCCGAACAGGGGCATCTTCTGGTGTCAGTCAGCGACACCGGAATGGGACTACCCCCGCAGGAGGCGAACCAGATTTTCAATGCATTCTTTACCACCAAAAGCGACGGCATTGGTATGGGACTGTCCATCAGCCGCTCCATCGTTGAATCGCATGGCGGCCGTTTGTGGGCTGCCGGCAACACCCCGCGCGGCGCAAGCTCTTACTTCACCCTGCCCTCCACAATCGAGACACACGGATGACTGCTGGGGCCACTGCCATGGTGTTCATTATTGATGACGATGCGAGCGTGCGTGCGGCAATCCAGGGGCTGTTGAAATCGGTTGGCTTGCGGTCGGAAATCTTCGGGACGGGACAAGAGTTCCTGCGTAGTGAGCGGCCGGACACGCCCAGTTGCCTGGTTCTGGACGTGAGACTTCCTGGAGTGAACGGTCTGGATTTTCAGCGGCAGTTGGCTGAGGCGGGCATTCAGATTCCGATCATCTTCATCACCGGGCATGGAGACATTCCCATGACGGTGAAAGCGATGAAATCCGGTGCCGTGGAGTTTCTGACCAAGCCCTTCAGGGAGCAGGACTTGCTGGATGCGATCCATCAAGCTTTGGAGCATGACCAAGTGACGCGCGAACAGCAGAGTAAGTTCGCCGAGTTACGAAAACAATACGCGGCGCTGACCGCGCGCGAGCGCGAGGTTATGGCCCTGGTGGTTTCGGGCATGCTCAATAAGCAAATAGCGTCCGAGCTCGGGACCAGCGAAATTACCGTGAAGGTCCATCGCGGGCACGTGATGCGGAAAATGAAAGCTGCGTCCCTGGCGGAATTGGTTGGAATGGCGGCGAAGCTGGAGCTTCAACGCAGCAAGAAATAGTCTAGCTTCGCCGTCATTGACACAAGACAGCTTGGGCAGCTCGCAATTCTTTCCTTTTAATTAACACCGTTCTCTCGAATGCAGGCTCTCCAGGAGGACCTGCTTCGCTGATCCGGGGGTATTAGGGTCCTTATACCAAAGCATAATTGCGTCGTTTTTGGCCGCACTGCTAGAGTCGCTTCATGGACATTCAGAGGAACACCAGATTGATTGCCATTGTCGATGACGATGACTTGATGCGCAGCGCTCTGCAGGGCCTGTTGAAAGCGGTCGACTTACCCGCCCAAGTGTTTGGGTCGGCGGAAGAATTCCTGCAGTCTGGCCAACACCACCAGACTGCGTGTCTGATCGCGGATATCCGTATGCCGGGAATGTCCGGTCTCGAACTGCAGGCGAAGTTGAACGCTGAGCGGTGCAGGATTCCGATCATCTTCATAACGGCCCACGGCGACGAAAGAATGCGGATGCAGGCGTTGAGAGCAGGCGCAGTGGAGTTTCTGGCAAAACCGTTCGACGAAGAAACCCTGCTCGAGAGTGTTCGAGTGGCGCTGGAGAGCTGAACCGGTTACTGAACGCCATCCGGGTGCGCCAGGAGGTGCTCTGTGGTAGTTTTCGCTGACCAGGACCGTAATCAGGGGCGATTCGAGCAGCTTATAGGCAACAGCCCTGCTCTGGAGGCTGTGCTCGAACAAGTCGAACAAGTGGCGCCCACCGATTCCACTGTGTTGATCCAGGGAGAAACCGGTACCGGAAAGGAGCTGATTGCACGCGCGATTCACAACATAAGTTCGCGGTGCGGACGTTCGTTCCTGAAACTGAATTGCGCTGCCATTCCCTTCGACCTATTGGAAAGCGAACTCTTTGGCCATGAAAAGGGCGCTTTTACAGGTGCTATCGCGCAAAAGATTGGTCGTTTCGAAATGGCCGATAAAGGGACACTCTTTTTGGACGAGATTGGCGATATTCCGTTGGCACTGCAGCCCAAACTGTTGCGTGTATTGCAGGAACAGGAGTTCGAGCGCTTGGGCAGCACGCGGACTCACCAGGTGGACGTTCGGCTCGTGGCTGCGACCAACCGAGATTTGGCAAACATGGTGAAGCAAGGCAAGTTCCGCAGTGACCTCTACTATCGTCTGAACGTGTTCCCAGTACTGCTGCCACCGCTGCGAGACCGCCGCGAAGACATTCCGGCCTTGGTGCAACATTTTGTCGAGCTTTATGCCCGTCGGATGGGTAAACAAATCGAAGACATTTCTCCCGAAACGATGTCTGCGCTCAGCTCGCATCAGTGGCCGGGGAACATTCGAGAGCTCCAGAATTTTATTGAGCGGAGCGTAATCCTGAGTTCCGGGACTGTTCTGCATCCCCCTCTTGCCGAACTAAAGCGTTCGGTCGAAGTGGAGTCGCTGGGCGCAATTACCCTAGAGGAGGCCGAACGAGACCACATCCGCAAAACTCTCGAGCACACTCGCTGGGTTGTGGCAGGTCCCCATGGCGCTGCTGCCCGTCTCGGAATCAAGCGCTCCACCCTCTACTTCCGCATGCAGCGGCTTGGCATCTCACGTTCCAACAAGGATCCTATTTCCGCGCCGAGTTGCAATGATGTAGCGACGCCATTGGATTGACACTAACAGACCTCGGGTCCGCCCTCTTGTGATCAGCCTTTTCCTCTGTCAGGGATCTGCCCGAAAGAGCTGTCACCTTGATGCGGCTTGCAACGGTTGTTGCCCTGCTTTGTGCTCATCCAACTATCTCCGTTAGATCATATGCACCGGAAATCCTTATGCGCGCCGATCAGGCGCTCGATTGCAGAGCCTGCGGGTAGAGCAGGAGCACCTTCCGGGCCACCTCAGATTTTCGTCCCACTGTTTGGAAGTACTGGAAACCACGGATAGTGGCGAAGCGCGAGATCGACATTACTCACACTCCGTGTCAGGGACTCGGACTCGCTGCTGACACTTTTCACCATTTTGACAGCTCGACCTGAGGACCCGAACGTGGAACAAGCCCAAGGGCCGCAGATGAACCCTATCGAAATGGGCCTGCCCGACTGGGCTTGCCTTGCATACCGGCTCTCCAGGGGGGCCCGGTCTGGCAACTCATTCTATGTGCCGTGGGGCGCCGACCCGTTTGCGATTCACCCAAGGAAGACAAAGTAAATTTCTTGGGGGCGGTATCTCTCTGTCAGCGTGCTGACAGTCATTCAATTTGCGGGACCCTTTTAACGTTAAGCCACGCACTGAGTTGCATCTGTTTGCTTTAGGCGCCCTGCTTTTCAGTCATTTGCTGAAAGCTCGATCACCCTGAAATGTGGCATCCGAGCTGCATTGTCAAGATCAGAAGTCGAGAAAAACAACTGGAAGGCGGAAGTCACATGCGAAAGTTGCTGCGCTGTTTGAGCATTCCATTAGCTGTTCTACTGCTGCTTACATCCGTGGTAAGCGCATCGGACCAAAGTAAGGATGACGACCGGTTGAGAAACTCCGGCACGGTCTTGAAAGAGATTCTCGACGTCCCTGACAACATTCCGCAGGATTTGCTCGACAAGGCGGATTGCGTTGTGGTCTTTCCCTCGGTGCTAAAGGCCGCATTCATCGTTGGCGGAAGTTACGGGCGGGGTGTTATGTCGTGCCGCAAGCGTGAAAACTTCAGAGGGTCTTGGGGCGCGCCTACGATGATGGCCCTGGAGGGTGGCAGTTTTGGTTTTCAAATCGGTGGACAAGCGACGGATTTTGTGTTGCTCGTGATGAATGAACGCGGTGCAAACGGCATTCTGGCCAGTAAGGTCAAGCTCGGAGCGGATGCTTCGGTGGCGGCGGGCCCGGTCGGCCGCGATACATCGGCCGAGACCGACGCGACTCTGCGGGCCGAAATCCTGAGCTACTCAAGAGCGCGAGGTCTATTTGCCGGCGTCTCCCTTGAAGGGTCCACGATACGTCCGGACACTGGCGACAACCGCCGTCTGTACGGTAGGGAGATTCGTGCGCGGCGTATCGTTCTGTCCGGAACTGTCCCGGTGCCCCCAGCGGCCGCGCGACTGATCTCGACCCTGGATGCCAAGACCCCGAAGCGGAGTGCCTAGGCCTTCTGATGGATGCATTCCGGTAACACCGGATGGAAAGATGGGGAGTGAATCATGTGGATCGTCAGGTTAGCACTGAAGCAACCGCACACATCGTTTGTGCTCGCCGATCCTGATTTTTCTTCTTGGGGGACTCGCAATCGTTCGTACGCCCACGGACATTTTCCCGAACATCAACATTCCAGTTGTCAGCATCATCTGGAACTATAACGGTCTAGTCCCTGAGGACATGAGCGACCGCATCGTCAGCATCACAGAGCGAGCGCTTACCACCACCGTCGATAACATCGAGCACATCGAATCGCAATCTCTGTATGGAATTGCTGTTGTCAAAGTGTTTCTGCAGCCGACCGCGAACATTCAACAAGGCATCGCACAAATTACGGCGGTCTCTCAGACTCAACTCAGGCAGTTGCCTGCAGGAACGACGCCGCCTCTCATTCTTGCCTATAGCGCATCGAGTGTGCCCGTCCTTCAATTGGCGCTCTCGGGGCAAAATCTGTCAGAGCAAGAACTCAACGACTATGGCCTGAATTTCATTCGGACGCAGCTCATCACGGTGCCTGGCGCATCTGTGCCCTATCCCTATGGCGGTAAACAACGCCAAGTGCAGGTGGATCTGAATACCACAGCGTTGCAGTCGAAGGGTCTGTCCGCGCTGGACGTAGTCAACGCGATCAGCGTTCAAAATCTGATCCTGCCCACGGGAACGTCCAAGATCGGCTCCAAGGAATACGATGTTTCCATTCCCAACGCAGCACCGCAGACGATCGCGGACCTGAACCGAATCCCGATCAAGACGATTGGCGGCACTACGATCTACATCAAAGATGTCGCCTGGGTGCGCGATGGCTTTCCCCCGCAGACCAATATCGTGCGCGTCAACGGGCAGCGCTCGGTACTGCTGACGATCCAAAAGGCGGGCAATGCGTCAACGCTGAACGTGATCTCGGGTATCAAGGCGCTTCTGCCCCAAATTAAGACCACGGTTCCGCCCCAGCTGCAGATAGCACCTCTGGCCGATCAATCGATTTTTGTTCGTGGCGCGATCAGCGGAGTCGTCAGGGAAACACTGATTGCCGCGTGCCTGACCGCTTTCATGATTCTCACTTTTCTGGGCAGTTGGCGAAGCACCCTGATTATCGCGACCTCGATCCCCCTGGCGATCCTGACCTCCATCATTGTGTTCAGCGCGATCGGAGAAACGATCAATATCATGACGCTCGGCGGACTCGCTCTGGCGGTCGGCATTCTGGTGGACGACGCCACAGTCGAGGTCGAGAACATCAATCGAAATCGGGAGGCAGAACCGAGAAGGACATGGACGAAGTTGTCCTCGATAGCGCGTCGCAAATCGCGACACCCGCTTTCGTGTCCACGCTTTCGATCTGCATTGTGTTTGCTCCGATGTTTTTGCTGTCCGGCGTGGCGCGGTATCTCTTTGTGCCGCTCGCCGAAGCCGTCGTTTTCGCCATGTTGGCCTCGTATTTCCTTTCGCGGACGATCGTTCCGACGATGGCGAAGTATCTGTTGCGGGGAGATAAAAACGAGGCCGAGATGCCCGCCGTCCGTAATCCGCTGGTACGGCTTCAGAAGCGTTTTGAGAAGGCCTTCGAAAGATTTCGCGACAGCTATCGCAGCCTGCTGGAGATTTGTCTCCATCATCGGCGTGTTTTCCTGATTGCCTTCTTCGCGAGCTGCCTTGGCTCTCTCGCAATTCTGATCCCTTGGCTGGGCCGGGACTTCTTCCCCAGCGTGGACAGCGGCACTTTCAAACTTCATTTGCGTGCTCCCACCGGAATGCGCATTGAAGAAACGGCCAACCTTTGCGATCTGGTTGAGCAGTCGATCCGGCAGCAGATTCCAGCGAGCGAAGTCCACAACGTCATCGACAATATCGGCCTGCCCTATAGCGGCATCAATCTCTCCTACAGCAATTCGGCGCCCGTGGGCACATCGGACGCCGACATTCTTGTGACCTTTCCGCGAATCACCATCCCACGGACGACTACATTCACCAGCTTCGTCTGACGCTGCCCAAACAGTTTCCGGGTGTGACTTTCGCTTTCTTGCCGGCCGACATGGTCAGCCAGATTCTCAATTTTGGCTTGCCAGCTCCGATCGATGTACAGGTCGTGGGAAACGACCTTGAAGGGAAACCGCCTCTATGCAGACGCGTCTGCTCGAGAAAATGAAATACGTTACGGGAACGGCGGATCTGCGAATCCAGCAGCCCTTCGATGAGCCCTATCTGCGACTTCAGGGTCGAACGTACGAAAGCAGAAGCAGCTTGGTTTCACTGCCCACGACATCGCGCAAAATCTCCTGGTGTCGCTGAGCGGCAGCTTCCAGACTTCCCCCACGTTCTGGGTTGACCCCAAGAATCGTGTCAGCTATCAAATCGCGACTCAGACGCCGCAATATCGCACCGACACGTTGCAGGATGTAGAGAACATCCCGATCACCGGCACAGATCCTACCGCTCCTCCATCGCTCATGGCCAGTCTGGTATCCATGCAACGGGGAGCGGGAATGGCCGTGGTCTCCCATTACAACGTAGCGCCGGTGATTGACATCTTTGGCGCTGCCGCAGGACGTGACCTGGGCGGCGTGGCCGGCGACATCAACAAGATCATTGACGCCACACGCCAGCAATTACCGCGCGGTTCTCGAGTCGTTGTTCGTGGGCAGGTTCAGACGATGCGAGCCTCCTACATCGGCCTTCTGAGCGGCTTGGCGTTCTCGATCGTACTCGTGTACCTGCTGATCGTAGTCAACTTTCAGTCCTGGCTGGATCCTTTCATCATGATTTCCGCCCTGCCCGCAGCGCTCGCCGGCATTGCCTGGTTCTTGTTTATAACGCACACGACTCTGAGCGTACCCGCACTGATGGGAGCCATCATGTGCATGGGCGTTGCAACCTCAAACAGCATCTTGGTCGTGAGCTTTGCTACGGAAAAAATGATGGAAGGAAGCGATTCCGTCAATGCCGCACTGGAGGCTGGCTTCACGCGTTTTCGCCCCGTGCTGATGACCGCCCTGGCCATGATCATCGGCATGGTGCCCATGGCTCTCGGACTGGGGGATGGCGGTGAACAGAATGCCCCTCTCGGCCGAGCGGTCATTGGTGGACTGCTTTTCGCCACGGTTTCGACGCTGTTCTTTGTTCCGACATTTTTCAGCGTTCTGCAGAGTTCACGCGCGGTATCCGAGACGAAAGTGGAAGTAAGCATTAGGCACCACTCTGTATGGAGCTACTTATGTTGCCTCAAACTGAGGATATAAGACAGATCGGCGGGCCAACACTCCCATTAAAAGGTGTAGGGGGAGGGTTAGGTGCGCACAAACACTGGTTGGGCCTGGCGATTGCGCTGATCGGGGTGGCCGCCCTCTTGGTATCGGGCATCTGGTCCCGTGTCAGGACCCGCAACACCCTAAGCGAGGAGACGGCGCAAGTGGCGATCGCTTCGGTCTCGGTCGTTTCGCCACAACGAACCGCGCCGGCCGAGGAAATAATCCTTCCAGGAAACGTACAGCCCTTCATCACTTCACCTGTTTATTCCCGCACGAACGGTTATCTAAAGAAGTGGTATTTCGATATTGGGGCTCATGTCAAGCAGGGGCAATTACTCGCCGTAATCGAGACGCCGGAAGTCGACCAGCAACTGCAACAAGCCCGCAGCAACCTTCTGACCGCGCAGGCCAATCTCGACCTCGCTGCCATTACCAAAGCGCGGTATCAGGGACTTTTGAAAAGCAATGCTGTATCTCAACAGGACGCCGACAATGCCGTCGGTACCTATAATGCGAATAAAGCTATTGTCGCAGCAGATCAGGCAGCCGTAGACGAGTATGCGGCACTGGTATCCTTTGAAAAGATCTACGCTCCGTTCGACGGAGTTATCACCGCTCGAAACACGGATATTGGGGACCTGATTAACTCCGGCAGCGGCGGCGGGGTGAAGACTGATCTTTTTCACATCGCTCAACCAGGGAAGTTGCGGGTTTACGTAAACGTCCCAGAGGAATACTCGCGAGGAATCAAAGACGGCATGACAGCAGATCTCAGCCTGGCTGAATTTCCAGGGCGTAAATTTCAGGGGAAACTGGTGCGCACCGCCGATGCTATCAATATAGCAACCCGCACCCTGCTTATTGAAATTGATGTGGACAATCCTGCGGGCACGCTGCTCACGGGCTCCTATGCCGAGGTCCACTTGGCGGTACCGACGCAAGCCTCCACCTTTCTGCTTCCGGTGAACACTCTAATATTCCGTTCCGGAGGGTTTGCATGTCGGCATTGTGAGGAACGGGAAGGTCGTGCTCGCTGCCGTGACTCCTGGGCATGATTTCGGCAATCAGATTGAGATCGTCTCCGGCCTCAAACAGGATGATCAGGTCATTATCAACCCGCCTGACTCAATTGTTCATGGACAGCAAGTCCAAATTGTTCGCGCAACATTGCCAGGAGATATCAAGTGAAACGCCCGGCGAAGAATGATTTTGGCCGAGAGCTTGGGGCACCAACCTGGGCTGGAAGTTCTGCTCGCGATGGCGGTGCTCCTGCTAAGTGGGTGCGCGGTTGGACCCAAGTACCATACTCCTGTAGCGGAAACTCCTCCTGCCTATAAGGAGGCCGCGAATTGGAAGCCTGCCCAGCCGAATGACCAAAATCTTGGCGGCAATTGGTGGGAAATATTTCAGGATGCCCAACTCAACGCGCTCGAACAGCAGATCAACGTTTCCAACCAAAACCTGAAAGCAGCCCTGGCCCAGTACACGCAGGCACGCGCGGTGTTGAGGTATAACCGTGCAGATTACTACCCAACTGTCGCCGCGGGGCTATCGGCCGACCGCGAAAGGTATTCCAATAATCGTCCGCCTAAGAGTTCGATTTTTAACGGCATCACCTTTAACGACTTTGTAGTACCAGTCGAGCTTTCATACCAAGCTGACGTGTGGGGACGAGTTCGCCAGACTGTTGAGTCATACCGCGCGCAAGCGCAGGCGAGTGCTGCCGATCTCGAAACGGTAAATCTCAGTATGCACGCCGATCTGGCTGTTAACTACTTTGCCGCACGCAGTCTTGATGCCGAGGAACAGTTGTTGCGCACCACTGTGACTCAGTACGAACAGGCGCTGCAATTGACCGAAGCGCAATTCGCGGGAGGAGTCGGATCGGAGGTAGAAGTCGCGCAGGCCAGGACCATCCTGGAAACAACCCGGGCCCAAACTATGGATGTTGGCGTAGCGCGTGCCCAATACGAACACGCTGCTGCCGTGCTACTCGGCAAACCTCCGGCCGAATTCACTCTTCCGCCGCTGCCGCTAACAACACCACCCCCATCCATTCCGGCGGGTGTACCCTCTGAATTGCTCGAGCGACGGCCTGATATCGCGTCCGCTGAGCGGATGATGGCGTCTGCCAATGCACAGATCGGAGTGGCAGAAGCTGCCTACTATCCAGCTTTCAATCTAACCGCCTCCGGAGGATTTGAAAGTGGCAGCATCACCACACTTCTGCAAGGACCGAGCATCTTATGGTCGGCGGGAGGGTCCGCTTTGGTGACCATTTTTGATGTCGGGCGGCGACGCGCGGGCGTCGATCAAGCGAAGGCTGCCTATGCAAACACCGTGGCAACGTATCGCCAAACAGTGCTCGCTGGTTTTCAACAGGTTGAGGATAACCTGGCAGCGTTGCGGATTCTAGAACAGGAATCGCAAGTGCAAGATACTGCGGTCAAGCGGCTGAGCGATCGCTGGAACTGTCGGTTACTCGCTACAAAGGTGGAGTCACGACCTATCTCGAGGTAATCACCGCCCAAAACGCGGCACTCGCCGACCAGGTCACAGCAGTCAATATTCTTGGACGTCGCATGGCCAGTGCCGTCCTCTTGATTCAAGCGCTCGGCGGTGGCTGGGATCGCTCAGCTTTGCCCGAACGCCCGGAATGCTGCGGCAAACTTACGAGCGATTTAAGGTAATGGCTTTTCGCAAGATTAAACTCCCGCTGAATGGGATGACCATCATAAGTCTCATGGCAACAGAGTCCCAAAGTGAACCTCTTAACACCTCTGGCAACTCGGAGGGCCTGGGCACGAAGTTGCCGCAAATTTGGCATACCCACACGACGCCAGGGGCGCTATGCACCAAGGGAGCACACCATCTTGTGCACAAGCAGATCTAGACTGCGCTTAAGAATGGACGATACCGAGAAATTTTCGTCCCATCGATTCATAGGAGAAAATAAAATGAAAATGAAGGCTAAATTCGCCTTGCTTTTTGCGACGGCAGGCATCTGGGTTTGGGGGAGTCTGCCCGCATCGGCACGCCCCGCGAATCCACCCCAGGATCAGGCGACCGACCATAAGGACAAGAAGCAAAAGGTCGAGCGCAGCTCCGGCAAGGAAATCGGCAAGGGCGGCGAGGACATTGGCAAAGGCACAGGCAAGGGCGCAGAGAGCCTGGGCAAGGGCACAGCTGGAGCAGCCGGCAATCTGGTTACCTTGCACCCTGTCAACGCCGCCACCGATCTGGGCAAAGGTGCCGGCGGCGCCGGCAAGGACGTCGGAGTTGGCGCCGGAAAAGGCGTGGCCAAGATCGGTAAAGGAAGCGCCACGGGAATAGGGAAGCTGGGCAAGAAGATCGTGGGAAAGGGTAGCAAGAACAACAAGAAATCCGAATAAGACCCTAACCTAGATCCCTGTCGAGTACTTTTTCCGCAACTCGTTGAAACAACAAAAATGGTCACACTGGCTCGACAAAAGAGTGAAACGTTTCCTCCTGCCAGAGCGCGGAAAAAGCCAAAACAGCGCACCCTGAATTTCCAACCGCGTCAAAGATCGCCAAGGGAACACACGGAACAGCCGCCTGGCTGTGGCGACCCATGCGAAAATCAAGCACAATAAGTTGCAGAGGTGAGGAATATATGAGGAGATCTTTTGTGCTCGTTTGCTGCGCGACGGTATGGCTGTTGGCCTGGTCCGCGGCGAGTTTTGCGCGACAGGGAGACGAACCCGTTCTGAGTCCACCCGAGAAAGCCAGCTGCACGTTTCCTGACGGCAAAAGCATCAAAGTGGATTACTCGAGCCCGCGCATGCGCGGCCGGAAGATTTTCGGAGGCCTGGTCTCTTATGGTGAAGTATGGCGCGCCGGAGCAAACGAAGCGACGACCTTCGTGGCCAATACGCCGGTGATGGTGCAGCAGAAACTGGTTCCCTCCGGAAGCTACACGATCTTTACGCTACCCACGCAGAACAAATGGACGTTCATCATCAGCAAGGAAACGGGGGAATGGGGCATTCCCTATCCAGGCGCGAAATCGGACTTCGCGCGAGTCGATATGCAAGTTGCGAAGCTCCCGTCACGTCTGGAAAATTTTACGATCTCCTTCGACAAGGCCGCCGACCGCTGCACCATGCGCCTCGACTGGGAAACGACCCGTGCTTCGGTTGACGTCAGCGAGAAAAAGTAATCGCCCGCCAGAGCTGCAGCGCGATCTCCGCTGGCTGGTCCCTCCGGAGTGGTCAGGCGTTGACCCAGTCAAACAGCTTCGCCAATGCCTGGTCGCTGTCCATTGCCGCAAGACATGCATCGGCAAGCTGATCTGCGGCTGCTTGGTCCATGGAACAATCGGCATAGCGGTGAAATTTCTCGCGGACGGCGCTGATGTCCAAAGCTCGCGACGGGTCGCCCGGCGCGTCGATGACCACGCTCACCGCAGTTCGGTCGCCGAGTAGGTCCGCTTCGGCCCTTGCCGGCCACCGCTGGGGATAGTAACGCGTTAGCTCCTGGTCAGGAACTACCTCGACTCGTTCCATGAAAGCGGCAACTTGCGGATTGGATGTTCGATCGGGGCGCGAGACATCGCCAAGTGCTTCTGGTTCGTAGGCGGCGAGCGCAATGTTGTACGCGACGCTGGTAATTCGTGCCACGCGCCCTTTCGAAGCATGGGGATGGCCGATCATGCCCGCGTAGGCGGGCGGTACGGCAATGCGAAGGGCAGCTATCTCACCAGGTGAAACGCCCTGGGCCAGCAATTCGCGGAAGGCTTCGATGGCTGCGATACACTGCTTTGCGGCGCAGTAGGGTTTCAGACTGAGGGAAGCGACAGCGTCGGCCGCGGGATTCACAGCCGCCATAAGCATTGCAGTGGTGCAGTCGATACCGTGTGTACGAATCATCCAATCGCCATTGAGCAAGGTGCGATCGCTTGTAAAACCCTCGGCGGCCGCTAGCGCCGCCGCGCAGCCCGCTCTAGCGGCCAGCCCGAGCAGCAGCCAGCGCGGCGAAGCGGGGCTGGGGCCGCCGGGCGCGCCGCTCGTCATCGTGAGTGCGATTCCCAATGCGTCGGCGGTTCGCGCCGCATCCAGCCCAAGTAGCCGCGCGACAACGGCTGCGGCTCCCATCGGCGCTGTAAAGTAAGTCGGCCAGATGCCTTGATAGACTATGCGCGGGCCGCCGATCGCCGCGCCGAAGCGCGTCATTACTTCATAGCCTGCCCGCAACGCTTCGGCGAATGTTTGGCGATTGGGCTGCTGCGATTGGCCGCTGGCAAAAACAAGCGCCACCGGCACTACCACCGAGCTGGGCGTCACGCACGACGGCATATGAATGTCGTCGACTTCGGTCAGGCGCGTGGTGGCGCAGGCGAGCGCGATGCGATCGAGCGCATGGCCGGTTAGCACTGGGAGAGAAGCGCGCGGGGCGGATTTCAATCGTGCGAGCATTACGCCTTCTTCGGTTGCGCGACCGGCCATCCATGCGGCGACGGTATCGAGCAGGTGAATCGCGAGCCGTTGGCGTGTGGCAGCCGGGACGGGCTCATTTCTTGCTGGAGTCAGCCATTCATCCATTTGCTCAAGGATGGTCACAGCGTATCCTCATGGTGTCCGAACCTATTCGCCAAGCGCAGACCAAAGCACGTCGGTTTTTTGGGGGCGGACCAGTATCAGCGCCGACACCATCGCATGGTCGCTCCCCTCACCGGTCGCGCCATAGCGCAGCGAATAGACTCCGTCTGGCTGGAGCACCGCGCTTTCTGCCAGGACTGGCTCGCATGGTTCCTCGATCGACAAGCCAATGCTGTTTCCAACAAGATGCGCCGCGAAAGGATGGACTTGGTATGGAGGCAGATGTTCTTCGCCGAGGGAAGCGAGTTCCTGGAGAGTTACACCGGGTCCCGCGATTCGCAGCATGGCGCCGAGAGCCTCTTGCGCATGTGCCAGAGCTTTGGGTGGGGATTGGGAAACTGTCATGAAGGCGTCTGCCCAATACCCGGCGAAGCGCACGGCCAGGTAGGCGAGCAACGGGTCTGCAACTAGGTCGCTGGGTCCGTCCAAAGCGAGCGGTGGGCCGCCGTTGCGAGCGCTTGCTAGGATTCTGACGTCCTGCGCTCCGGCAGCGAATGCCTCGCGTTCCGCCGCCAGTGCTGCCGAACGGGCCCCGGCTCCGGCCACGGCAGCGCCCGATATCGCTCTGGTCGCGCGGTCGAGAACGCGGCTCGCCTGCCGCAGCAGGGCCTGTTCCCAGGGCGATTTGCGCAGCCGCAGAGCCTCGAGCGGCCCTCCGAGGTCGGCGATTTGGCCGTGAGGCTCGATGGCAACTTTTATTGCGCGGTAAGCTTGCAGCGCCAAAGCGCTGCTGCCCCACAAGCCGATTTGGATCTGCTCGCCCCGAAGCCCCTCTGGCATCCAATCCCGGATGGATGCGCTTAGATCGCCGACCGGCCGTACGTCTTTCTGCCACGTGAGGCGCTTTGCCGCGGCCAGCATGGTAGGCGAACCAGAAACGTGCAGGCGGACAGAAGTGTCTTTGCCCAGCAGAGCGAAAGCTGGGCCGAGTTTGGGAACGAATCCGGTTAGATATGCCAGAGCGCCATATTCTGAAGAATTGCCGTGCACGATGAGACCCGACGCGGAAGATTTTGCTAGCACCTGGCCGACCGCCGCAAGGCGTGTCTCATATTCCTGCACGGGCACAAGTGCGGGGTCCCAATCGTAGGGACCGGTTAGCAGTGCGGTGTGTTTCAGCTGCACGGAGCAGATCCTGTCTGCGCGATGCCTATGGCTTCGAGCGCGGCCCCACGCGAGCTGAGAATTTCGATTCCCGTGGAGGTGACGCGGACAGGTTCGCCGCACAGCAGATATCCCACTTCGGGCAGGTACTGGTTGGGATGCACGACGAAGCACATGTTTTCTTCGAGCAGCGTTTGGTTGTCGGGCGCAATGTCGCCGGGCGCGACCGAGCCGCTTCCGAGGCCGTGTCCACGTCGCCGCAGGTGTGGGGGGTGGCAATATTCCGCGTATCCCGCCGATGCCATCACCTCGTCGATTGCACGGCAGATCTGGGAAACGGGAACCCCGGGACCAACGGTCTTGATTCCGGCCCGCATGGCGCGGATGACCAGATCGTACTTTCCCTGCAGTTCGCGTCGTGGCGCGCCGATCGAAATGGTACGGCAAATCTGTGAAAACTGACCTTCAAAGCAGGGGGAAAATTCGGTGAGCAGGATGTCGCCTGGCTGCAGTTTTCTCGAGCTAGACGGCATCACCGCGGAATTATGCGGCGAGGCGCACAGCATCAGGAAGTTGTCGTCGGCGCCAAGGGATTTTGCATAGCAATTGAGTTCCACCGCCAGTTCGGTTTCCGTCATTCCCACCCGGGCTATTTCGAGAAGACGCACGAATCCTTCCTCGGCAATCTCGGTGGCGCGTTTCATTCGCGCGATTTCGGCACTGCTCTTCGGTCCTTGGACCGCCAAGAGGATTTGGTCAAAGGGACGCGCGGCGGGGCCCGCAAGGGACTGCAATTTTTCCGCTAGGCGATAGGGCAGGGAATCAATTCCGGCGATGGCCGTGCGCCCGGGAATGCTTGCGTATTTGGACCACTCTGTGTCGAGGGTCTTCGCGAGGTCGTCGGTTGCAATTACAGACGATCCGATGAGCTGCGCTGCTACGCGTTCTGCGTCTGTCGCGGGCGAGACCAGGAGCCCGGCAGCGCCGTCCCGATCGAGCAGAAAGACACTTTCTGCCAGAGAGCGATAACCGCTCAAGTGAACGACCGGGTCTGCGCGGTCAAGTGTGTGGCGGCCGTTCGAGGCGGCGATCAGAAGATCGACGCCTTCGGCAGCCATGCGGTGACGTACCCCTTCGATCCTGTCTTCTCGGTTCATCGTGAATTGCTGCTAGATACGGTCCTTCTCGAGAATGGCGTCGTCGTCGGTGTCGGCGAATAGTTGCGCGACCGGCATCGCCCGCGCGATTAATCCCTGGCGGTAGGTGTAGCGGATGGCGGTTTCGAGGTTCTTGCGATTTGTTGCGCCCAGACCGTAGGCCCAGGGATCGCGGCCGAGCAATTCGTTTTGCTCTTCCCAGGCGGTGCTGAACCATGCCAGCGGAACCACACGCGGGTTGCGCACGCGCTCGTAGGCGATCTGTTTGGCCTTCTCGAAGGCGCGCACCAGGCTCGCGGCGACCCACGGGTGCTCTTGAAGAATTTCTTGGCGAATCACGTTGACGTGCATGATGGGGAAGATTCCGGTACGGCGGAAGTAATCCGTTTCCACTTCTTTGTAGTTTGGGAAAAGGCGCGCGATGCGTTTGTCGCCCTTCAGGAAAGGCTTAGGGAATGACGGGGAGATCATCGCATCGAGTTCGCCGGTAGCCAGCATATCGTCGAGAGATTTGTCAGACGGGATCATCTCAATTGTAAGGCCTGGAGGGGGAGTGAATTCGACGTCCTCGGGGCGCTCGGTGACCCAGGTCATCTTCTGATGGGGCAGGTCGTGAAACTCCTCGAGAATTCCGCGGATCCAGATGCTGCCGGCCGGTTGAAAGTTGGTTCCGCCGATCTTGCGGCCAATCAGGTCCGCCGGTCTGGCGATGCCTTTGCTGGTGTTGACGAAAATGAAGCCGTGGCGGAAGCGGCGATGCAGGAAAACGGGAAGAGCATTCCAGCCGACGCCGCGATCGCGCGCCATGAAGTAGGCACAGGCATTGAATTCGCAGATTTGGTATTCGTTGTTGCGGGCCATGCGCCAGTGGCGTTCGCGCGAGGCGGCGCCACTGAGCACGGTCAGGTCGATTCCATCGGGCTCAACGGTGCCGTCGATTAGCGGGCGGGTGATTTCGTAGTCGCCGCATGCAAACGACAACGGTAGGTTTTTCGACATGCCAAGCACTCCTTTGATGCTCAATGTTACGCACGCCAGCGGGTGAATCGCGATTCCGCCCAGCGGCAAAGTTCGTTCAGTGTCACCGCAATGGCTGCCAACACCGCGACCAGAGCAAATAAATTCTGAGGCTGAAACGTTTGCGTGAACTCGGTGGTGAAATGGCCGATTCCCGACTGCGACACATAGAGCTCGGACAGGAGTACGCCGAACAGCACGGCGGTTATTCCCAGGCGCAGGCCAGTGAGAAAGCTTGGAAGCAGGTGCGGGAAAACTACCGCGGTGAGAATTTGGCGGCGGTTGGCGCCCATCGAACGGGCGCTGGTCAGCAGAATGGGCGGGATGTTCTGCACCCCTGCGGCGACGGTCATCAGGATGGGGAACACTCCGTGGCTCACGCCAAAGGCGATCTTCGACGCTGGGCCAATTCCGAATACCAACACGAACAGAGGGAGAATCGTCGCCTGGGGCGTCGCGTACAGCAGAAGAATGATCGGGTACATCGAGCCTCGGGTGAATCGGTTTAATCCTACGACCAGCCCTAGCCCCAGGCCGATAATGATCGACAACACGAACGCGGCCGTCAGTTCCCAGCAAGTCAGTCCCACGGCGGCGACGATGCTCCTGTCGTGTGCGAGATCAAACAGGGCTGGAAGCACCCGCGATGGCGGGCTGATGAACAAGGGATCGCCGAACAACCTTGCGCCCGCTTCCCAAGCCAACAAGGCCACGGCGATGATTCCCAGACGCGCGACGGCTGGATGGAGTTTCGCTTTCACGCGGCGTCTCTTCGGCCACGCGCCTCGGCGAAGGAGACTGCCGCGTTGAGCAAGCAGGCAACCACGAGGACCAGGGCGATATAGGCAAACATTTTTGCGGTGTCCATGTTTTCGCCGAGTTCGACGATGCGGTGGCCGAGCCCTGAAAAGGAGGCGATGGTTTCCGTTCCGAGGATGGCCAGGAAGGCCAGGATCAGGCCCATGCGCAGGCCGGTCAGCAGCACCGGGAAAGCGGCGGGGAGCATTACGTTCCAGAACATTTGGCGCGGCGAGGCACCCATCGAGCGCGCGGCGGTCAGGTAGGTGCTGCTGACCGAACCGAGTGCGGCAATCGTGTTGAGGACGACGGGGAAGAAGGCGATGCTCGCGCCCATGGCGACTTTTGAGGCGGGTCCGATACCGAAGAAAAGTACGTATAGGGGGAAAAGCAGTATGGCCGGGATGGCATACAGGCCCGCAAAGAGCGGATCGAAAACTTTGACTGCATAACCTGAACGGCTAACGACATAGCCGATGGCCGTTCCCATTCCGGCTGCAATCAGGAACGCGATGAGGACTTCGAATGATGTCGTGCCGAGGTCCGGCCAGAATTGGCCGGTTTCAAGGAGCGACAGAAATTCGCGATAAACCGACGGGAGCCGGGGAAGCAGCAGCGGGCTAATGTGTCCCCACGTGGTGGTGACCTGCCAGGCTGCGATGACCATGGCCAGGAAGCAAAACTGTACAAGGCGCTGCACCAGTCGCGCAGTGGTCATCTTTCGTCCTCGTGGACCTTATCGAGCGGCTGGACGGCTACGGTGTCAAAGGACTTGGTGAATGCCATTGTCTTGCGAATCTCATCGTGCAGGAGTTCATAGAGTTGGTTCCGCAGGCTTCCGAGTTTGCCCGACGTCATGAAATTTTGGCTGCGTGGGTGCGGTTCGTCAACGGGGATGAGTCTTTTTATCTGCCCCGGGCGGGCGCTGAATACGGCCACGCGATCGGCCAGAAATACGGCTTCAACCAGGCTGTGCGTTACGAACACGATGGTTTTGCGGCTACGCGCCAGCAGCACCGAGAGATCTTCGCCCAGGACCATGCGGGTTTGTTCGTCCAGTGCGGCGAAGGGTTCGTCCATTAGCAGGATTTCGGTTTGCAGGGCGAGAGCGCGGGCGAGTTGGGCGCGCTGTTTCATGCCGCCGGAAAGCTGGTTCGGGAAATGATTCGCGAATTCAGAGAGGCCCACGGCCTTTAGCGACTCTCGGGCTCGCCGGTCGCGCTCTGATTTTGGCACGCCCTGAAATTCCATGCCGAGCTTCAGGTTTTCGAGAACGGTTTGCCAGGGGAACAAGGCGCTCTCCTGAAAAACGAAGGCTACTTTTTGCGGCAGCGGGCCGCGCACTGGGCGGCCATCAATCTGGACCTGGCCCGATGTCGGCAGGGCTAGGCCGGCCATTAGATTGAGCAGCGTACTTTTGCCGCATCCGCTCGGCCCGATCAGCGCGACCAGTTCGCCGCGATTTATCGAGACAGAGGCATTTTGCAGTGCCACGACGCGGCGAGGGTCTCCCTCGGCGCCAAAGGCTTGGCTCACGCCATCCACTTGAATAGCCGGCGTGGTGTCTATCAAAGCTTACTTGTCCTTCAAAGAAGCGCCCGGCAAGAATTTCTCGGTGACCAGCTTGCTCATGTCCGGCTCGGTGGGAAGAATGCCCATCTCAACATACGATTTTCGCAGCACTTCGAGGGCCTTCGGATTGTATTTGCCGTCGGGGTTGAAGGCGGGCATCAGCTCGTCATACACCTTGCTCGCGATGCTGGGCGAGGTGGCCATCACGCGGCTGGCGATTTCGACTGATTTGGCCTTGTTCGCCCGCATATAAGGGATGGTCTCGAACCATCCGGCAAGGAAGGCGCGTACGGCATCGGGATGGTTGTCGGCGAACGTGCGGCTGGCGTAGATGACGTGTATGTGGAAATCCTTCACGATTTCGCCGAAGCGCACAACGATTCGCGTGCTGCCTGCTTCTTCCAGTCGGTATGCGGCACCGATATCGATGACTACGCCATCGACTTGATGCGTCTTCAGCGCGGAAATTTGCGCGGCGTCGGTGCCGATCGGAAGAGTTTTGATTCCGTTCGGGCCCCATCCTTGTTCGCGCGACAAATCGTGCACCAGCCATTCGGTGAGCGATCCGACCGTGGACACGCTGATGGTTTTGCCCTTCAGCTCGGCCATACTTTTGATGGGGCTGTTTTTGTCGACATTTAGGGTCAGCAGCCAGGGGGCGTTGGCCATGGCGGCTACGCCAATCGAAGGGGCGCCTTTGGCAACGAAGGCCAGTTCGGGGCCTGAGCCAAGTCCGATATCGATGCTTCCCGCGGCGAGTCCTTGTTGCAGCTTGGCGCTGCCGGAGAAATCGTACTTCTCAATATCCAGCCCATGCTTTTTGAAAATGCCCGTTTCGATGCCGACGTCGAGCGGCACGAAAGAGAATGCTTCCGAGATTGCTTTGCCAACGCGGACCTTTGTTTGGCCGTGAGCCGAAACGCTCAAGACCAGCAATGCGAATGCCAGCGAGGCACAGACGGCAGCGAAATTGGTTTTTGTCTGGCTGGGCATCATGTCACCATGGCGAAATCAAATCTCCACAGGCCGCTCAGCCGCGGCCCTTTGCGTTCCGGCGCGCAGCCGTTGCGTGGCGGAAAAATCTACTTCCAGGCCCGCACCGTTGAGAACGACGCCATATTCACTTTGCGCCGTTTCCCGGGCTACAAATCCTTCGAGAACGTCGGCCTTCACCCGTTCCGGTTCGCGCTCCAGTGGGTCGCCCCAACCTCCTCCTCCGCCGGTGCGAACGATTACTTCGGAATCGACGGGGACCGCATGCTGGCTGGCATCCATGCTCTGGAACTCATTTTGTCCTGGAAGCTTGAGCAGGTAATCGGCGGTGCCGCCGTGCTTTCCTTTCCAAAGCCCCCAGGGCGGAGAATCGATGCGGCGTGGCCGGTGCAGGTTCCATCGGCCTTCCACCAGATTGCGTACCCGCAAATCGATGCCCAGACCACCGCGATATTTCCCCGCTCCGCCGGAGTCGCGGCGAAGCGACCGCTCCTCGACCAGGATTGGGCTCTTCAATTCCAGGCCCTCGATCGTGCCATTGCGAACGTCGCCCTGACAAATGCTAACGGACCCGGACTCGCCGTCTTCAAACGGGCGTCCGCCCCAGCCGCCGCCTTCCAGGCTTTGCACGACGAACCGTTTGCCGGTTTTCGGATTCACGCCAAAGAATACGACGGCTCCGCCCAGCAGCCCGTGGTGCGCCGCGGGAATTCTATCGGGAATGGCGGGGGCCAGGGCGGTCAGGATCGTATCGACGACCGTCGGCACCACCAGGCTCCAGCCCGACATGGGCGCGGGAAAGCGCGCCATCATGATATTCCCCTCGGGGATGATTACGTCGAGCGCGCCGAAAGATCCTTCGTTGGAAGGATCAAGCGGCGAGGTGAACGTTTTGTAGGCTACCCGCGCTCCGGCAAGCGTGCGGGAATTGATTCCGGCTTTGCGTTCGGGCGAGCAGCCGGAGAGGTCGATGGTCATTTTTCCCTGTGCAATGGTGACCTTCGCGTGGATACGCACGCGCTCGTTGCGCAGTAGGCCGTCGCTGTCGAGGAACGACTCGGCTTGGTAGACGCCATCGGGCATCTGCGAGACAACCTTGCGGCACTTCGTCTCGGTCTCGCCGAAAATCCGTTGGATGGCTTCGAGAATGGTGTCGCGGCCGAACTTTTCGAACAGTTCATCGAGGCGCCGGAACGATAGTCGGCAGGCTGCCATCTGCGAGCGCATATCGCCGAGCGACGCATCGGGAAAGCGTATATTGTCGCGAATTACCTTCAGCAGCGTCTCATTAACTCGGCCGGCTTCGTAGATTTTCAGCTGATCAAGCTGCAGCCCTTCCATCCAGGGATCCAGAATCCTCGCCTCGCCGCCGAAACCGGTGCTCATGCCCCCGACATCGATCCAGTGGGCGCGAACGATTGAGAACATCAGCAGCTCGCCGCGGAAAAAATACGGCATGTAGATCACCACATTGTTGAGGTGCTGGCCGGCAACCGCTTGATGGTTGGTGATGACCACGTCGCCGGGCTGGAACCCTCCACGGCCGTAGCGCTTCATCGCGTCTTTAATGATGGCGCCGAGGTCGGCGACGAAATGGGAGACGCCGCCTACGTTTTGCGAGATCAGCGCCCCATCGGGGGCGACCAGCGCTGTGCAGAAATCCCGCACCTCGTAGATCATCATGTTGTAGGAGGTGCGTTGGACGTCGGCGGCCATTTCGCTCGCGATGGCCGGAAGGGCGTTGCGGGCCACTTCGAGTGTCACCGGGTCGATTTGCGCAGCCATTTAGCCTCGCCCTACGGAAATGATCATTTCGCCGGTTTCGGCAACGCGGAGCCGGTCAGAAGGGAAGAGCACCGTCGTTGAACCGTATTCGCTGACGAGTGCCGGGCCCGCGAATTCCGCTCCGGCCGGCAATTCATCCCTTCGATATACCGGACATTCGACGGCCGCCTCTGCTTGATCGAAGAACACCGCGCGCCGTTCTGTGGCCGTCGGCGGGCGGCCGCTTCGAGAACGCGGCAAGCTCAGTTTCGCACGCTTTCCCCAGGCGACGAGCCGCATATTGATGATTTCTACGCGTTCGTCTGGGGCGTGGTGAGCATAGCGCTGCTCGTGGAGTGCGTCGAAGCAGGAACGGATTGCGGCGTGGTGTGCCGCGGCGATCTGCTGCAGGCTCACGGGAACCTGCAAGGTAAATTCCTGACCGACGTAGCGCAGGTCGAAGAGAATTTGATAGGCCGCCTCGATGCCCGGGGTGAGCAGACGCTTGGCCTCGGCGGTCATTTCGTCGTGAATCGACTTGAGCGCTGGGAAATCGGCTTCGGCCAAGTCGCTGTAATAGGTGCGAATGAAATCGTGGCGTTCGTCTGTCATCAGCATCCCGAGCGCCGAGAAATGGGAAGGGAACTGCGGAATTACGACCGTTGGAATGTACAGATCGCGCGCGACCGCTACGGCGTGAACCGGCCCTGCGCCTCCTGAAGCGACCAGGACGAAATCGCGCGGATCGTATCCTTTTTCCACGGATACTTCGCGGACCGCGAGTGACATCTTCGCGGTGGCAATTTGTACCACGGCCCGTGCAGAGGCTGCGACGTCCATCTGGAGCGGCTTGGCGACGCGTTCGGTCATCCCGCGAGTCGCGGCCTCCCGATCGAGTTTCATTTCGCCGCCGAGAAAATCGGAAATGCCAATTCGGCCAAGGATCACGTTGGCGTCGGTGATGGTCGGCTCCTGGCCGCCACGGCCATAAGCAATCGGCCCCGGCGCCGCAGCGGCGCTCCGCGGGCCCACTTTCAGAGCGCCGACTTCGTCGATCCAGGCAATGCTGCCGCCGCCAGCGCCAACTTCGACGACATCCACTACGGGCACCATCACGGGATGGCCGCTCGCGTAGCCTCCCACATAGTAGCCTTCCGCCATGGTCGGCTCGGCCGATTGCACCAGGCTGGCTTTGGCGGTTGTGCCGCCCATGTCGAAGGATACGACGTTGTTGTATCCGAGCATTTTGCCGATTTCCGCCGAAGCGATGATTCCGCCGACCGGTCCGGACTCCATCATCATCACGGGTCGCCGGACGGCGGCTTCGGGCGACATGACGCCGCCGTTTGACTGCATGATCGCCAGTTCACCGCCGAAGCCCAGTGATTTGAGTTGCGAGTGCAGATTGTGCACGTAGCCGCCTACCGTAGGCCCAATGTAGGCATTCACGACCGTCGTGGACATGCGTTCGTACTCGCGATACTCGCGCAGTATCTCGTGCGAAAGCGAAACATAGCATCCCGGCAGCGCCTGCTCCACAATCCGGCCGGCCGTACGCTCGTGCTCGGGATTCGCATAGGAGTGAAGGAAGCACACGGCGACAGCATCGACGCCTTGGCGCGCCAGTTCCGCGCAGGCTTCGACATCTTCGGCGTTCAGCAGCTTCGCGAATTTCGCCGGAGCAGTACAGGCGCCCGGCGACTTCGAAGGTGCGGTGGCGCGGGAC
This sequence comes from uncultured Acidobacteriota bacterium, assembly GCA_963718485.1. Taxonomy (GTDB): domain Bacteria; phylum Acidobacteriota; class Terriglobia; order Acidiferrales; family UBA7541; genus Palsa-295. Next base: position 87,327 of record CAVQZU010000061.1, on the reverse strand, counting down.
CAGCGGCTTGGGCCGATGGAAGAACAGATTGTAAGCTTCCGGACGGTTGCCGCGGCCGATGATGTACACATCACGGGTTCCGCGGGTGACGATCAGGCCAACTTTCGCGCCCTTGCGCTCGATCAGGGTGTTGATGGCGATGGTTGAGCCATGGATCAGATTGTCCATGGAGGATGGATCCAGCCGGGCTTTGCGAATGCAGTCGAGGATGCCTTCAACCGGGTCGCGCGGGGTGGTGAGGCTCTTCGCGTGCTGGATTTTCTGCGACGGCTCGTCAAAAGCAATCAGGTCGGTGAACGTGCCGCCGATATCCACGGCGATCCGCAGACTCATTCCGTGCTGTCCTTCCCAAGTCTTCAAGCCGGCCGGAGATCGGCGCGAATCGGAACGCTAGTTGTGGTGATACTTCACGTCCAGAGGAGCGGCCATCACGGGAACATGAAGGTTTTTCTTTTCAAAGGCGGAAATCTCGGGCTCGTGCACCAGTGTTAGGCCGATGTCGTCCAGGCCTTTCAGCAGACAATCCTTCCGGAACGGGTCGATTTCGAACCTGTAGCGCAGGCCCTGTTGACCGCTCACGGTCTGCTGTTCGAGGTCGACCGTCAGACGGTAGCCTTCCTCTCGCTCAGTAAGTTTGAAAAGTTCGTCGAGCTGCTCGCTTGTAAGGGTGGCCGGAAGAATGCCGTTTTTGAAGCAGTTGTTGTAAAAGATGTCGGCATAGTTCGGTGCGAGGATGACCCGGAATCCGTAGTCAAGAATCGCCCACGGTGCATGCTCGCGGCTCGATCCGCAGCCGAAATTGTCGCGCGCGATCAAGATGCTCGCGCCTTGGTAGCGCGGATAATTCAGAACAAAATCAGGATTGAGCTTTTCTCCGGGGAGATAGCGCCAGTCGTAAAACAAGAATCGGCCGAATCCATCGCGTGTGCACAGCTTCAAGAACTGTTTGGGCACCATTTGGTCAGTGTCGACGTTCACGCGGTCCATCGGCGCCACCAATCCCGTGTGCTTCTTGAAAGGTTCCATGCTATTCGGCTCCGTTCGCGCTGTCCCACTTGCGGATGTCCACGAAGTGGCCCTCGATTGCCGCTGCTGCGGCCATGGCGGGGCTGACCAGATGGGTCCGACTGCCTTTGCCTTGGCGGCCTTCAAAATTCCGATTCGAAGTGCTGGCGGAACGCTCGCCGCTTGGCAGCACATCATCGTTCATCGCGATGCACATGCTGCAGCCTGCGTCTCGCCATTCAAAACCAGCATCGCGGAAAATCCTGTCGAGTCCTTCCTTTTCCGCAAGCGCTTTCACGACTCGCGAACCTGGAACGACCAGAGCTTGCTTGAGCGACTTCGCCACGTGCTTACCGGCAACCACCTTGGCCGCCGCGCGGAGGTCTTCTAGCCGCGAGTTCGTGCAAGAGCCGATGAACACGCGATCGAGCGCGATATTTTCAATCGGCGTTCCTGGCTTCAAATCCATGTAGCGGAGGGCGCTCTCGGCCGCTTTTCGATCCACGGCATTCTTGAACGAGGAAGGATCGGGCACTTGGCTCGTCACCTGAGCGACCATGCCCGGATTCGTTCCCCAGGTGACCATGGGCGCAAGGTCGGCCGCTGGGAGTGTGATCGTCTCGTCGTAGCTAGCGTCGGGATCGGTCCCCAGCGATTCCCAATATGCGACCGCGGCTTGAAAATCCTTGCCCTGCGGTACAAAGGCGCGCCCTTCGAGGTAGGCAAACGTGGTTTCATCCGGAGCGACCATTCCTGCCCTGGCTCCGGCTTCGATCGACATGTTGCACATCGTCATGCGGCCTTCCATCGAAAGGCCGCGCACTGCATCGCCCGTATATTCGAGGACGTGGCCGTTACCGCCCCCGATTCCGATTTTTCCGATGATGGCAAGGATGATGTCTTTCGCCGTGACGCCGTTCGGGCACCTACCTGGCACGTCGATCTTCATGGTCTTCGACTTGAACTGCGAAAGGCACTGCGTGGCCAGTACGTGTTCTACTTCACTGGTGCCGATGCCGAAGGCCAAGGACCCGACCGCGCCGTGCGTCGAGGTGTGGCTGTCGCCGCAGACAATGGTGCATCCCGGCTGCGTGATTCCGAGTTCCGGGCCGATGACGTGGACGATGCCTTGGTTTTGACTGTTCATATCGAACAGATTGATGCTGAACTCTTTGCAGTTCTGCTCGAGGGCCCGAAATTGCGCCGCCGCGTCGGGATCAGCGACCGGCAAGGCCCGGTTCTTGGTCGAAACGGAGTGGTCCATCACCGCAAAGGTAAGTTCCGGACGGCGCACTTTGCGTCCGGCCGCCTTTAGTCCGGCAAAGGCCTGCGGCGAAGTGCCTTCATGCACGAGATGCCGGTCGATGTAGATTAGCGAGGGCTGGCCCGGTTCCTCGTGAACCACGTGCGAGGCCCATATCTTTTCATACAAGGTGCGAGGTGCCATACGGTTTGTTCCCGCCTTGCCGGATTTGCCCGGCGCAAACCATCCCGGGCGCGTCTCGTCTCTTGATGATTAAATTGTAGCATTCGTTCGCTCGTAGCTCTAAGTCATTCGAGGTCCTTCAACGTCGCTATGTGCTGTAGACTCAAGCGGAGAATAAATCGCCTTATTTTCATTGGGGATTCTCAGTGGCCTATTTCGGCGGAGTAGTCACAAGACTCATCACAAGCTGAAGCCGAGCCCGGCCCTCTCGGCCAACAGGCGAGCTTTTGTGGCGCTTCAATCGCTTGCGTTTGATCGCGGCACCCATTTCTGGCGTTACGATCAACTCGACGGCGCCAGTGACGAGGTTCGTTCGCGGCGGCACCTCGTTGCGAAGCGTTGGGGACTCTTGGAGGCAATTGCTCTCCCTGTCAGCCCGCTGATGTGGAATCGACGGTAATCCTGGCAAAACGTGAAGAACGGGCGCGAACCAAGCAGCTTTCGGTCCGGGGGTTGGACCGCGCCGAAGCGCTGCCAATTGATTGCAGAGGGGAAATAGCGAATGTTCTGATAACCGTGAATAGGAGAGGAGGGGCGTCTCGGTAAAGCCACAATTCGCCCCTCCCTCTTGACAGCTTAAGATCTAAGGTACCTCAGGGATCACCTCCTTCTCGGCAAGAACGCCGACCTACCCAACGATTATAAACCACGGCTAATTTAATTCCAAAGTCGACTGCGATTCCGGCAGCGAAATAGACGAGCGTATTCGGCAGAATCTGCCGGAAGCCAAACCTCGCAGATCTGCTCCTGTCGCCATCTCTGTCCCGGTCTACTTGCGCAGCCCGACCCATTCGTCCGCGGGATGCTCGAGGGCGCAGCGGAGAAAACAGCAAATCAAGCGTGATTCTTCACGCGGCGCAGCAATCAGGAAACGCGGACCGGTCTGCAATCCATGGGACAGACCGCCAGCAGCCGAAGCTGCCTGCAGAGAAATTCGCGAAAGCAGATAGACAACAGGAGAAAGTCCGTGCAAGGAATCATGGAGCGATTCGATCCGTCAAAGTTGTACGTCATTTGAACCGGAGATGGAATCATCGTGGGGATCGATACGCAGGTGCCTTAAATTAGCTATTCGGTTTTCAGAAATCCCGGTTTCAGGGTGGGCGATTTATCTGGGCCAGCTGGCACCTTTTCGAACGAAGAGTCTGTGACAACACATGAAGATACCCGTGAACGCCAGGATCGCAGGCACAAGCCCTAATGCAGTCCAAAGCGCCTCGACAAACCAGCCGAATCTGCCGAAATGCAGGTTGGAGAGCCAAAACAGGGCCAGTTGGCCGAATTCCACGCTATCGGACGTACCGGTCGGCGCAAGAAAATCCGCCATCGCGTTGAACGGTTGAGGAAAAGCGAAATAGATTCCCGATATCCCCCACATGAGAACAAACAAGAAGCACCAGAATCCAAGCGCATTGTGCAGGTCCCAATTTAGGCGAGCAAAACTCGACCTCCAGCTCACGCTCAGGCTGCGACGCCAATGCGCAAGCCCCGGCCACCACAGAATGGCTCCGGTCAGACAAAGCAGCGTCAAACAAACTGCTCCAATCCCGTTTACGCTGCGGCCGCTTGTTCCTAACAGTAGGTTGTCGTGAAGGTCCACCAGCCATTCAACCACAGGCGTGAGCTTTGATTGTTGGTCGCCAGAACCCTCCAGCTCGTTGCGGAAAACAATCATGCTCCCAGAAATACTCATGACCAGAATATACAGACCGGCTAACATCCCCAACCAGAGATGAACCTGGAAAGAGATTCTGTGCGCCCATACTTTCTCAGGGTGATGCAGCCACTGCTGCCATATAAAGTCCGTTTTCTCGCGTATCGCTTCTGTCGAAGTGCTCATTTTCGTAACGAAAGAGTTCGTGGTCTGTTGCGACCCCGAGCGGATCAGATCGCCCTCATTTCAACAGTTCTACCCGTGTGATTGATTTCTGACGAAAAAAGATTCATTATCCGCGTGAGTTCTAGCCGGCTGGCGAGACTTCCGTGTCCTATTGATGCCCCAGGCCATGGGCCGATCGGTCCGGACTCGCCCGGCACCCCGAATCGACCTCGACCACTGCGCGCCCCCCGGCGCAAGATGAGCTGTAATCCCGTCCTTCACTTCATCAGGAGATCGAATGCCACTGAAAGAAATCGAGCTTCGAACCGGCTGGTTCGTTTATCGCTGCGGGTCCTGTGGTGGTAGCAATTCCAGCGTGGGATTGTAATCGTTCCGCTGGAGCAAACCTATGATCTTGACGGACAAACCTACCAGACACGCTCGCCGTTCCGCCCATGAAAGGCCAACAGCCAAGATGACCGGCCCGCAGGCGCCTGCACTTTTGTTTGCGTGAGCCACATTGGATATAATGAGGCGAAGTCGATCCACCACCCGATCCCCTCTGTCGGAGGCAAATCTTTGGCCTCTCATGTGAGACTCAAGACAGAACGTTTTGACGCTTCCAGATATCACGGCGTCAGCCGCGAACAACTGATCCGCATGTACCGCACGATGTTTCTATCGCGGCAACTCGACGATCGCGAGATACAGCTCAAACGCCAAAATAAAACCTTTTTCCAGATCAGCGGGGCGGGGCACGAAGCGGTTCTGGTGGCTGCGGGACTGCTTCTGAAATCGGGCTACGACTGGTTTTTTCCCTATTATCGTGATCGCGCGCTGGCTCTCATGGTTGGTGAAACGCCTTACGAGATGCTGCTGCAAGGCGTCGGCGCGAAGGATGACCCTGCATCGGGCGGCCGCCAAATGCCTTCACATTGGGGGAATCCCAAGTTTCATCTGGTCACCGGCTCTTCGCCAACAGGCACGCGCTGGCTTCACGCCGTCGGCGCCGCGGAGGCCTCCGTCTATTACCAGGAATTCCCGAAAGCGCTCGAACAGGCGCGCCACGCAGCGGGTGGCAGCCACGTCGATTTTCATGGCGACGATGTGACCTACGTTTCCGGGGGCGAAGGTGCCACCAGCGAAGGCGAATTTTTCGAGGCGCTGAACGCCGCCAGCTTGCGCAAGCTCCCGGTACTTTTTCTGGTGGAAGACAACGGCTATGCGATTTCAGTGCCGGTCGAATATCAGACGCCGGGCGGAAATATTTCGAAGCTCGTCCGGAATTTCCCGGGTTTTCATATTGAGGAATGTGACGGCACCGATCCTCTTGAGAGCTACAGCGTGCTGGCCCGCGCCGTCGATCATTGCCGCGCGCGCTGCGGCCCGGCCCTGGTGCACGCGCACGTCACCCGACCCTATTCTCATTCGCTCTCGGACGATGAAAAGCTTTACAAAACGCCCGATGAGCGCGAGACAGAGGCTCGCCGCGATCCCTTGCCGAAATTTGCGCTGTTTCTGGTGCGCGAAGGTGTTATCGACGAGGCCGAACTGGAGGTGCTTGAGGCCGATGTGGTCCGCGAAGTCAGCGAGGCGACCGATCGCGCCCTGGCCGCCGAATCCCCGTCCGTCGATTCGATTTACGTGGACGTTTATTCGCCGGATGTCGATCCAACCTCGAAACAATTTGATGCACAGCCTCAGCTGACCGGTCACCCCAAGACCATGGTCGAGATCGTGTCCGCCACGCTGCTCGATGAGATGGCCCGGGACGAGCGAATCGTGGTTTTCGGCGAAGACGTGGCCGATTGCAGCCGCGTCGAAAGCCTTTCGGTGGTGAAAGGGAAGGGTGGGGTATTCAAAGCCACCGCGGGACTGCAGCGCAAGTATGGTTCGAGCCGCGTCTTCAATTCTCCCATTGCCGAGGCGGCGATCGTGGGGCGCGCGATCGGAATGGCGATCCGGGGTTTGAAACCGGTCGCGGAAATTCAGTTTTTTGACTACATCTGGCCGGCCATGATGCAATTGCGCAGCGAGATGGCCACGCAGCGCTGGCGCTCGGCAGGGCAGTTCAAGTGCCCGGCGGTCATTCGCGTACCGATAGGCGGATATCTTACCGGCGGCGCCATCTACCACAGCCAGTGCGGAGAGGTAATTTTCACGCACATCCCTGGGCTGCGCGTGGTGATGCCCTCGACCGCCCTTGAGGTCTGCGGGTTGCTGCGCACCGCGATACGCTCGGACGATCCGGTATTGTTTCTCGAGCACAAGCATCTCTATCGTCAGCCTTACAATCGCACCCCGTACCCTGGCCCCGATTTCACTATTCCGTTTGGCAAGGCTCGGGTGGTGCGCGAGGGAACGCACGTCACGGTCATCACCTACGGGGCGGTGGTGCATCGCGCCGAGGTTGCCGCTGCCTTGCTTGAGCGTGAGGGCGTTTCGGTGGAAATTGTGGATCTGCGCACGCTGAGCCCGTACGATTGGGAAGCGGTTGCCGCAACGGTTCGCAAAACCAACCGCGTGCTGGTAGCCTACGAAGATACGCGTTCCTGGGGCTACGGCGCGGAGATTGCCGCGCGCATAGCGGATGAGTTGTTTGGCGAACTGGATGCTCCGGTGCGACGCGTTGCTGCTACCGATACATTCTGCGCGTACAACCCGAAGCTCGAGGATGAGATCCTACCGCAGAGCGAAGATATAGCCTCTGCGGTGCGCGATTTGCTGGCCTATTAGAAGCCACGCGAAGTGCGACAGTGGACCGCTATCCGGCTTTGCTGTTTAAGGAGCGGGAGGTTACCCCGATGATCTGCACGCATTGCCAGCGCGAACTTCCGGAAAGCGCGAATTTCTGCAGTGGCTGCGGGGCGCGGCAGCCGGTCGCACGGCGCGGCTACAAACGGTTGCTGCGCTCATCGCTAGACCACAAAATTGCGGGGGTTTGCGGCGGGATTGCTGAATATTTGGAAATCGACTCCACGATCGTGCGCCTGGCGTGGTTGGTACTGCTGTTTGTGCCGGTGCCGCTGGTCCCGGCGATTGTCGCCTACCTCGTGGCTTGGCTCGTGATGCCGCTAGCGCCGCCACCAGTGCCGGTCTCGGCCGCTCCATCGGCGGTGCCGAATTCGACACAAACCGCCTAACTGGTCAAGGGGCCACATTTTTTCGACACACGGACATATTTTTTCGGGTTCTGTTGCCAGCGGTGTTCGGTGTGTTCGTGTAGAATCACCTTTCCCTGGAGATTTTCGTTCTCGTCCGCGAGGTTGCGCGACCGAGCGGCTCTGCTCGCCCACCAAGGGAAATCTGCCAGCGGGAACCTGCACTCATGCGCAAGCTTGTGATCGGTTTTGTCGTTGTGGCGCTTATCTCGGTCGTCCTCTATTTACGTTTACATCATCCCAAGCCGCCTCTGGAAACGGCATACGCAGGCAATCGCGAAGTCACCGTTTGGAGCACGACCGCGCAGGTTCGTGCGCCCGTTGCCACGGTCAGCTTTGGTGACCGTCTCGAGGTGATGGGCCGTTTCGGCGAACAGGTGCAGGTCCGTACCGCATCCGGAATCATCGGATGGGCTAGCGAGCGCGATCTGCTTTCGACCGAATTCTGGCAAAAGGCCAAGAATCTCGGGGCGGCCACCGAATCCCTGCCGGTCGAAGCGCGCGGACGGACCCGCGTTCTGAGCAACATGCATCTGGACCCGGGGCGAGATACCCCACGAATCCGCCAGGTCAATAAAAATGTCGCGGTTGACTTGTTCGAGCGGCGGCCAATGGAAGCCGCTTCGCCGTCGGTTGCCAAGGCGAGCGATCCGGAACCCGCCGAGGCTGCTCCGGAGACGCGAAAAGAGGATTGGTGGCTGGTGCGCGCCCGTTTGCCGGATCAAACCGTAATCAGCGGCTGGATTCTCGGTCGCTTCATCGAACTTGACATTCCCGCTCCGTTGCCCGATTACGCCAGCGCTGCGGGCATGCGCGTCGTGGCATGGTTTGAGTTGAACCATGTTCCTGACTCGGCCGGTGAAAACAAACCTCAGTACCTGGTCCTCGGTGCGCGCGGGGTCGAAGGACAGGCTTGCGACTTTACGATGATGCGCGTGCTCACCTGGGGCAATCAGCGGCAGCGTTACGAAACAGCCTTTGTAGAAAGTGAGCTTTGCGGGAAACTGCCCTTGAAGCTCAAACCAGGCACAGCCCCTGCGGGCGACGCCGTGTTCTCTTTTCAGGATTTGTCGGACAGCGCCTCCGCCGAGAGGCGCTACCGGATGCATCAAACCATGGTGCGCAGAGTTCGAGAAGCTGGGGCAGCACCGGCCGCGCGTCCGGCTCGGGGAAAAAGGCGTTAACGAACCGGAACATGCTGCGCGATCTTCGGTTGGGCGGCGCGATTATAGGAATAGATTCGTAGTTATGTTTGATCGATCGCAATCATTCCCCAGGGCTGTCGTGCTGCTGGTATTGCTGGCGTTGGCGGGCTGCTCGAAGATGGATACCGAGGCTCAGTCCGCGAAGGCCGCAGCGTCGCCTCCGCTGCAGTATGTGGACGCCTGGGGCATGAAGGGCAGCGAGGCCGGGCATCTCGATCAGCCCAGCAGCATTGCCGTCGACGCCCTAGGCAATATTTTCATTGCGGATGCCGGGAGCCACTTCATCCACAAGTTCGGCCCGCAGGGCACTCCACTGCTTTCCTTTCAGGATGACTGGATCAAAGCTCCGAAGTCCATCACCGTAGACCGAGGTGGCGGAATTTATACTGCGGATTCGGCTCGCGACAGCGTCTCCATTTTTTTCCCTGGCGGTGACCGCTACCGAGACTTTCGGCTGAAAACTCGCCCGAACGAAGAGGACAATCTGGGTGTGGCCGTCGGCGACGATGGCATGATCTTCGTTCTCGATAGTGACGCCGGCCAGGTGTTTGCCTATACCGATCGCTTGCGGCTCGCGCAGACGTGGCGGCCGTTTACGAATCGGCGGCCCAGCGCGATCGCCTGCGGGCCCGATGGCTACGTTTATGTGCTCAACGCCGGCGACAACCGGATCGTGCGTTTTACCCACGAAGGCCGGGTCGTTTCGGAAATCGCCACCCGGCCCGCAGGCGCCAATCGCCGCCTGGGCGACGAGTTTGCGGTTTCTGATGGCTACGTTTTTCTAATGGATGGCGACGGTCTTACGCTGCACATTCTGAGCTCGGATGGCAAGCCCAAGGTCGATGTGGATCTTGCACCGCAGCTCGGCTTGGCGAACCGTTTTATACCTCCCTTGGCCGTCAGCCCGCGACACGAACTATTCGTGCTAGACGCGCCCAATTCGCGCGTGCTTCGCTATCGCGTCAATTTCTGATATTTCTTGTAAGCCTGTGCCGCCTGTGACCGGGATGGGCACGTTCTCCGAGGAGATCCGCATGCCGCTGCTGCTCACCGAAGCGGAGGTGAAATCGGTTTTTACAATGCCGATGGCGCTGGAATTGGTGCAAACGTCGTTCGAGCGCCTGGCGGATGGCCAAGCCACACTTCAGTATCGCCAGCGCCTGCACGTGCCGGGAAAAGGCGTGCTGAACCATATGGCCGCGGCGGATTTGACGACCGGCTACATGGGGCTGAAGATTTATTCGATTGCTCCTGAGGGCGCTCGTTTTCTGGTGACCCTGTTCAGTGCGGCCACCGGGGAATTGCTGGCCCTCATCGAGGCCGATTATCTGGGGCAGGTGCGCACAGGCGCGGCCAGCGGCGTGGCCACGAAATTCATGGCCCGGGAGGACGCCCGGGTGGCCGCAATTATTGGCACCGGCCTGCAGGCACGCACGCAGCTGGAAGCCATCGCCCCAGTGCGAAGGCTGCAAACGATTCGCGCCTACGGCCGCGATCCGGGCCGCCGCGAAGCCTTCGCTAAGGAAATGACCGCGCGATTAGGCATCCTGGTCGCGCCGGTGGCCTCCGCGCAGGAAGCTGTTCGCGGTGCCCACATCGTGATCACTTCGACGACCTCGAAAGAACCGGTGCTCGAAGGACGTTGGCTCGAAGCCGGCACGCACGTAAATGCAATCGGAGTGAATCAAGCACAGAAGCGGGAATTGGACACCGAAGCAGTTCTGCGCAGCAATTTCATCGCTGCGGATTCGCGCGAGCAATCCAAAATCGAAGCGGGCGACTTGATTCAGGCATTCGCTGGTGACGCCTCCAAATGGGGCTTGGTTCACGAGTTCGCGGAGGTGGTTGCAGGGAAAATCAAACCTCGAACAGCAGCCGATCAAATCACGCTCTTCAAATCGAATGGAGTTGCTACCGAGGACATCGTGGTTGCGGGAAGAATCTACGAAATAGCTCGCCAGCGAAAACTGGGAAGGGAAGTTCCGATGTGGCAGAAGGATGCCCGTTCGCTGAAGGAACGCGGAATCTAGGCTTGGATGCGCCGCAGCCTTTTTTCGAGCGCCAGATGCAGCCGGTCGCGGGTATCCGGCGGCAGAGGCACCGGCTCGGAATTGCAGAAGATTTCCACCGTCTTTTTCGTGGTGTTTACCACGATGCGGCAGTTCTTGCACTTCGCGAGGTGCTCCTCGATCTCGGCCCGAAGCGCCGGATCGAGCAACTCATCGAGATAGTCCGCGAGTTCGGCAAAAAGCCCTTTGCACTTCACGAATTTCCTCCCCGTTGAAAATATCGATTCAGCTTCTGGCGCAGTTTCAAACGGGCCCGCAACAGCCGCGATTTTACGGCAGGCACGGAAAGTCCGAGCGCTTCGGCCGTCTCTTCGGTCGACAGTTCTTCGATGTCCCGCAGCTGGAAAACGACTCGAAAAGATGGATCGAGCTCCCCGATCACGGTCGAAAGAATACCTGACAGTTCGGTCTGTTCATAGCGCTCTTCCGGCGAGGGGCCCCAATCTTCGACTTCGCGGGGCATGGTGTCTTCGCCCGTATCCACTTCCTCGTCGAGCGAAATCTGGTTGGGGCGCCGCTTGCGGAGCTTCATCAGGGCCTGGTTTACCGCGATGCGCACCAGCCAGGTATAAAAGCGCGAGTTGCCCTGGAATTCGCTGAGGTGCTCGAAGGCCTTCAAGAAAGCTTCTTGCATGGCGTCTTCGGCGTCTTCCCGGTTCTGGGTGATGTTCTGCGTGAGTCGGAAGATCTTGCGCTCGTAGCGTCCAACCAGCGTCTCGAACGCGGAAATATCCCCCGATTTGGCGGCCGCGACCAGGATCGGTTCGTCGTCCTTCACAACCTGCGACGGCAAAGGGTGCGGCACTACCGGATTCAATTTGGATGAGCCCATCGAGTATTTTTCCATAGTGCAGAGTAGCACAGGTCCTCTCGGTTGCAAGCCGACCCAGGCGGCCGACTGGGGGTTGGATGTGCGCAACCGCCTTGCGGATGCAAGTTTATCGTACGGAAACAGCTCCGCGCGCTTTTCCGGGGTCGATCCGGAGCGTGTAGTATCATGATTTACGGATGCCCGAAAATAGTGGCATGTTCACAGCAAGAGATAGTGATCCTCGCGGATCCTCGTGAGTCGAATTCCTGAAAGGACGCTCGACCGCATTTCCTTCGCGCTATAGGAAACCATGCGAACGCTTCCTGATTATCTCCGCAAGGGGATGAAGATGATTCTGATCGGCACCAATCCCGGAGACCGCTCCGCTCGCGTGGGGCACTATTACGCGGGGCGAACCAATCCGTTTTGGCCCATCCTATATGAATCTGGCGTAATCCCCGAGCCGCTTGGTTACGAAGACGACCGCCGCATGCTGGAATTTGGCATTGGCATGACGGACCTGGTGAAGCGCCCTACCCGCGAAGTCGAAGAACTTGATCGGCAGGAGTTTGCCGAAGGGCGCGTCTTGCTGGCGCAGAAGCTCGAGGAAATGCGCCCCCGGGTGATTGCGTTTAATGGCAAAATCGTCTACGAGAAGTTCTCGGGCCGGCCCTGCAAACTCGGCCTTCAGAGGGAAAAGTTATACGGAGCGCAGGTGTTCGTACTTCCTGCGAGCAGCGGCGAAAATGGCGGGGCCGAGCGGGGGGTCAAGATGCGGTACTTCAAAAAGCTTGCGGAACTCCTGAAGAACCTGGAAGATTAGTAGCCGCAAGAGCCGATGAGTGCTACCAGCCACCACACAAACGACTAGAACCGTTCTGCAAGAGCGTGCAGGCAGCATTCTCACTCTTCGGCTGAATCGCCCCGAAAAGCTCAACGCGCTCGATGTGGAAACCTGCCGTGCGCTTGTCCACTCTCTTCTTCGTGCCGCAGACGACAAGACCGTTCAGGTCATTATTCTCACCGGTGCGGGGCGGGGCTTTTGCGCGGGGGGCGATCTCTCGCGAATTCGCGAAGCACGGAACCGGCGCGCGGTAGCTGAATTTCAGTCCATGCTGGTATCGGGCAAGGAGCTTTGTCTGGCCATTGCGAACATGCCGAAGCTTGTGGTTGCGGGGGTGAATGGCCCCGCGGCCGGAGCTGGCATGAGCATCGCGCTCGCCTGCGACCTGCGGATCGCATCGGAGCGCGCCACGTTCTCCCATTCCTTCGCTCAGATCGGACTGTACCCCGATTTCGGTGCCACTTTTTTCCTGCCGAGACTGGTCGGCCTGGCCCGCGCCTCCGAGCTTTTCTACACTGCCGAGACGCTCACGGCGCACGAGGCTTGCCGCATCGGAATCGTTTACAACGTCCATCCTCACGAGGAATTCGAGAGCGAAATGCAGAAACTCGGCGAGCACCTGGCCTCGGGTGCGCCTATCGCCTACCGCGACGTGAAGCGCACCATGATCGGTGAGCATTCCAAGGAACTCGAAGAGGCTCTCGATGAAGAAATCCGCCTCCAGACTCATTGCTTTCTCTCCGAGGATTGCGCCGAAGGCCTGGCCGCCTTCTTTGAAAAGCGCAAACCGCAGTTCCGCGGCCACTGACCTGGAGCTGACCTCGCCTGCGAGCGCTTCGGAAGTTTTTTCCCGTTCCTGTAACCGTGGTATTCTCCGATGCTCGCGGCATTCTTGAATCGCAGTTCTCAATGGGAACATGGAAAACGACCGCCACGAAAACATGGAGATCTCTCCAGCTGTAGTGAAAGCCAAGCTCGCCCGGGGCGAGAAATTTGCGTTCGTGGATGTGCGAGAAGCATGGGAGCACGATACCTCGCGCATTGAGGGCTCCACGCTGATCCCGCTGCGATCGATCCCGGCGAATCTTCGCAATCTGCAGGCCGCCGGAGAAATTGTTCTTTTCTGTCATCACGGGATGCGCAGCCTGGACGCCGCGACCTGGCTGCGTTCGCAAGGCGTCGAAGGCGCCCGCTCGATGTCCGGCGGAATCGATCGCTGGGCCACGGAAATCGATCCGCAGGTGCCGCGTTACTGAGGAGGATGCCATACGATGAAATCGAAGACCGCAGCCGCGAAAAGCAAGCCCTCCGGAAAAGTTAAAGACGCCAGAAAGAAAGTTCAGTTTCTGCACAAGCCGAATTGCACCACTTGCCGGAAGGCCCGCCATTACATGGAAAAGCGCGGCTACCAGCTGTACTTCCGCGACCTCGCCACACAGCGCTTAAGCCCCGAGGAACTGGAAAAACTCATCGGCAAGCGCGACTACAAGCAGTTCCTAAACACGCGCAACCGGGTTTACCGGCAAAAGAACATGAAGGGAAACCCGCCCTCGCGCGAAACAGCGATTCAGATGATGTCGCAGGAGCCGAACTTGATCCGCAGACCGGTGATCGTGGCGGGGGGCCGGGTGGTGCTCGGATTTGACCAACAGGGAATTGCGCGCCTTTAGAGGCGCAAAAGACCGTATGGTTTCCTCAGGCGCCCAAGCCCCCCGACTCTACGTCCGAGGCTTTATGGGTTGCCGAAGCAGCCCCCCTACAAACCGGGCCGCTTCCACAAACTGCCTAGTCCAGCCCTTGCGGGAGGCTTTGCTACTGCTTCCAATCGGCAATAAATAGATTTGTTTCGTGCGCCGCGCGGCCGTTGCGATTGGATGCCCATACAAGATGCTTGCCATCGGATGAAAACATCGGAAAGGCATCGAATCCCGGATAGTAGGTGATCCGTTCCAGGCCCGTTCCGTCTTCGTTAACGATGTACAGGTCGAAGCCCGCCGGGTCCTTCGTGTTGTCGACATTCGACGCGAAAATGATCCGTTTCCCGTCCGGCAGCCAATAGGGGCCAAAATTTGCCGCGCCGTTGTGCGTCACCTGATGTTTGTTCGATCCATCGGCGTTCATCACCCATAGTTCCAGGTTTCCGGGACGAATCAGACCTCGCGAACGTAGGTCGGTGTAATCTTTGATCTGCTCCGGCGTGTGGGGGTGCTCGGCACGATACACAATTTTCTTGCCGTCATAGGACCAGAAAGGGCCGCCGTCATAACCGAGCTCATGGGTGAGCTGTTTCACGTGTGAGCCGTCTGCGTCCATCGTGTAAATGTCCAGGTCTCCGTTCCGCGTCGAGGTGAAGACGATGTGCTTCCCATCGCGCGTGATCGTGGATTCCGCGTTATATCCGGGCGCGTTCGAAAGAGCGCGGATATCGCTGCCATCGGTCTTCGCGGTGTAAATCGTGTAGGTGCTATAGATCGGCCAGACGTAACCTTTCGAATAGTCCGGCGGCGGCGGGCACGCCTCGCTTGCGGCAAACGTCGAGGAATAGAGGATTCGCTCGCCGTTCGGGAAGTAATAACTGCATGTCGTGCGCCCCTTGCCGTTGCTGAGCATTCTTGTGGCGTGATTCAGGCTGTTGGCAGCTACGGGCATCGTATAAATCTGGTCGCAGGGAACATTGGGTCCGGTGGGAGCGCCGGTTTGGGGATTGTAGAACTGCCCTTGATGCTGAAACGACAGATACTTGTCGTCGACCGAGAAATAGGCCTCGGCGTTCTGCCCGCCAAAGGTCAACTGGCGCACGTTGGCGAGATGCTTTTCGCCAGGAAACGCCACCGTGCCGGAGTCCTTGGCGTCCGCGGCGGCTGTAGTCTCTCTGTTCACGCCGCTGGTGAACAGGGAGGCTGCCATTCCCAGAACGGAGATCGATGAATAGAACCAGGGATATCGTCGCATGAGTTTCATTAACTCGCCTAGCGCCGCTGTTCGAGCGTCACCGGGACGATTAGGTCCTGGCCATCGCGCTTGACGGTCACCTGCACGATGTCGCCGACTCGGCTGCTTCGCAGAGCGTCGGTGAAATCGTATAGGTTCAGGATTTTTTTGTCGCCGAACTTCACCAAGACATCGCCCGACTTCAACCCCGCCTTCGCTGCGGGAGAGTTCGGCTGCACGTCGCTGAAGCGCACACCATTGTCCGACTGTCCGAAGTCGGGGATCGAGCCGAAATAAGGACCGTAGCCGCCTCCACCGGCCGAAACTCCGGCATGTGGATTTTCATGCTCGACGACGGTAAGGAACGCCGGCCGGGTACGCGCCTCGTCCAGCTCGAGCGTAACCTTGGCAATCATGTCGACGAGCTTTGCCGCGTCGGGAGCGTTGATCTTATCCCAGGTGTCCGAGGGCCGGTGATAGTCCGAATGCAGCCCTGAGAAGAAGAAAAGCACGGGAATCTTTTTGGTCACAAATGAGGTGTGATCGCTGGATGAGTATCCCCCGGCGGAATTTTCAATGTGAAATGGAAAGCCCTTCTCGGCATTTGTCAGATCGGCCTCAAAGCTCGAACCGGTTCCCACGCCGCCTATGTACACCTTGTCATCCTTGATCCGCCCGATCATGTCCATGTTCAGCATGGCAATGGCCTTGTCGAGTGGCCTGGTCGGCTGCTTCACCCATTCCGCTGAACCCAACAGCCCGAGCTCCTCGCCCGCAAATGATGCGAACAATATTCCGCGAGGGAGTTGTCCCTTCCGTGGCGCCAGTAATCGGGCGAGTTCGAGCACTCCCGCCGTGCCGGAGGCATTGTCATCGGCTCCCGGGTGGATTTGCCCAATCTGCGCCGGCGCCAGCGAATCGTAGTGCCCGTACCCCAGGTGATCGTAGTGCGCGCCCAAGATGATGTATTCGTCGGTCTTTCCGGGAAGGTAGGCGAGCACATTGTTCACGGTGGCGCGCGTGGTCTGGATATTCACATCGACCTGAAGATGCAGCGTCTTGGGGAACGCAAATGACTCTGGCTTGCTTGCGGAGTTGATTTGATTCTGGACACCGGCCAGTGATTTTCCGGCTTCCTCGAACCACCCCTGTGCGATGCTGTTCTTCACCTGCACCAGCAGGATGCCGACATTTTCGGGTCCGCTTACGCTGCCAAATCGTGTCAGCAAGTCGTTCTCGCCGGTTCCCAATTTGCCGTTGATGATGACCACGGCTTTCGCGCCGTGATTCCGCGCGTTGATGGCCTTCGTGATCAAGGTCGCATGCCGTGTCAAACCCTGGTTGCCGGCTTTTGCCGCGAAGGCCGGCGGCTCGTAGCGCAGCAGCACGACAATCTTGTCTCGTACGTCGATTCCGCCGTAATCGTCATACCCGAATTCGTCGGCCGTCGCGCCATAGCCCGCAAATACGACCGGGGCGCTGGCTTGCCCGGTCGAAGAGAAGCTGAACGGGACAAAATCCTCAGTCAGCTGAAGCTGTTTTTCCTGGTCGCCGGTTTGGGCTACGAGCTGATTCTTACCGGAAAGCTTGGCCCCGGTCACCACGCGGAAGGGCTGCAAATATCCGTTCGTTCCCGCCGCTTCGAGGCCGAGACTCTTGTAGCGCTGCTCAAGCAACAACGCCGCGAGGCCGATGCCCTGGGTGTCATCGCCGCGCCCTTCCATCGCTGGCGCGGTAAGGGCTTTGATGGTATCGAGGTAGATCGTCGAGTCGGCTTGATTTACGCTGGGCGTCTGCGCCAGCGCACTGCAGAGGAGGGCGCCAACTAGCGCGGCAAGCAGGGCGCCCGGGAGCAGCGTTGACGGCGCACGCCATCTGAGAGTGTGCTTAACGGGGAACGGGATCAGGTTCATGGACAAGCAGGAATCCTATGTTGCCGGCGATGCTCCTGTCAAACCAGCCTGGGTGAGGGGGCGGCAGCGAAGTGAAACCCCAGATCCGGGGCGTACGTCTGAGGAGTTGAAGCGTTGCACCACCCGTTTTCGCGGTGTATAGTGTCCCGCACTTGGGAAATTCAGCAACCCGGCAGAGTGGGGAGGGAAAGACTGATGAAGCGGAATCTGTGGCTCTACGGAACCCTCGGGTTCATAGCTCTTGCGCTCGCAATGTTCGTCATTCAACCACGGCTGAACGGGCAGATGAAGGCCGATAAAAGCGCCGTCGCCGGAACCGATCAAATCACAGGACTCGGGTCGATCACCGGAACCGTGAAAGGTCCCAAAGAGTTTAAAGCGGCGAAGGTTTTCGCCCACAACGTCGACAAGAACGTGACCTACATGGTGTTCACCGACAGCGGGAAGTATCAGGCGGTCGACCTATTTCCAGGAAATTATGAAGTAACCGTTTTCAAAAACGGATTCAGCGATTCGGAAGTCCAGAAAGTTACGGTTGCCGCCGGCGGAGCCGCCAGCGCCGATTTTACGCTGCAAGAGGGCACTTTCCGTCCCGCGCAACAGATGCGCACCGGTGTTCCGATGAATGAGCCGCTGGTTTCTTACGATGAGCTCTATCCTCCAGGGCCGGGCCGCGTGACCATCGAGCGTAGCTGCATGCGCTGCCATGGTCCTGACTTCCTATCCAATAAGCAATGGGATGCGGATCAGTGGAATGCTGGAATCGATCTGATGATGTCGACGGCTCCTAATTCGAACCCTCCCGGGCGCATCAATGAGGTCAGCGTCCCCGGGCTCATCCAAGGTGAGGAGCGCAAGACACTGGTTGACTATCTGGTGAAAAATTTTGGTCCCGACAGCACCCCGCGCGGGCTGGCGATTCAAGAGGCGCCGATCGATGAGAAGGCGCTCGGCAAGGCGGAGTTCATCGAATATCACTTGCCGCCGCTGCCGAGCGGCAAAGAGCGCCGCTTCCATGACGAGCACCTCAGCCAGAACGGCGATGTCTGGTATGTGGATACCAACGGCCTGCAGATCGGGAAGATGGATCCGCGCACGGCTACCTGGACCGACTATGCTTTGCCCGATGCCAAGTACCGCGGCCACGGATTGATCCAGACCAAGGATGGCGATATCTGGGTTGCCGGTCACACCGCATTTGTGCGCATCGACAGCAAGACGGGCCAGATGCAGTTCTACACCTACGATCCGAACTCACCGCGGCCTCCACATGGGAACACGCCGTTCGCCGATTCCAAGGAGAACGTTTGGACCACGCTGATGTGGACCAACCAGATCGCGAAATACGATCGGAAAACGGGCGAGGTATCGCGATTCAGCGCCCCGAGTCCGTACGGCGGTATCTATGGAATGGTGATCGACAAGAACGATAACCTGTGGGCCTCGGAGTGGCTGAACTGCAAAATAGCGAAGTTTGACAGCAACACCGAGAAGTTCACCGAATACACGCCGCCGGACCAGCCTTGCAATGCCCGGCGCGTGTTCGTCGACCACGCCGGCATGGTCTGGATTCCCATGGATTGGCCTGGGAAAATTGCCATGTTGAACCCGAATAGCGGCAAGTTTACCGAATACCCCGAGCCGACACCTCATAGTTTCCCGTACGACATCCAAGAAGACAGCAGCAACAATCTTTGGATTGCGGATTCCGGGCAGGGTGGGGGGCTCTATAAGTTCGAGCCCAAGTCGAAGAGGTTTACCTACTATCCGGCAGTGCAGCGGACCGATATGCCCAAGATCAGCGTATCGAAGGACGACTCCATCTGGTACACGACTCGAGGCGGCGACGTAAAGACGCAGGCCTTGGGTGTGCTGTATCCGGACAAGACGAAGATCAAGACGCTGGCCGCTTATTTGCAACAGTAACGGTCAGCTTCGGCGAGCGGTGTAGAAAAGGGGAGCCGGTTTCTGGCTCCCCTTTTTGCTGCTATGCTGTGCCTACGTTTAGAGAATCACCTGCACGGTTTAGGCTCGGCGGTAGCCCTGGGGCGAGTCATTTACCCTCTGCCTCGCCAGGTCCCCCGCAACAGCAAACAGCAATTTCCGATGGTGCTCACCCATCCGCGATAACGCTTTGACAAGCGAGCGAAGTTCGCGATGTGGGTTGCGCCTAGTGCCCCAGGAAAGCCCGTCTTCGTTGACCGCTGACAGGTCTGGCTTCTCGGTGCTGTGCCATCGTAGAGGAGTTTCCTTGAGCGGAACTTCGAGTGCTCTGGCGTACTTTTCCAAGTTTCAACTGAGTGGACAGGGTGCCTGTTTCGACACCGGATGTGTAGCATCGGATTAATCCGGGTTCGCTGCTCGATGCGGCCTTAGCTGAGGTCCTGGGACCCTCGGATTTCTTTGATTTTTGGGCCGACCAGCTAATCGCGCCGCCTCTTTCAGGCGTTTTTAAGGTCTTCGCCACTAAAATGGTCCGCTTTTCAGGGAGGTTCGGGGGCATGATGAGCGGGCCGAAAATTTGCGCATGTTTGCTTTACGTAATTCTTGGGTCGCTTAGTTGCTCCACTCTGTTCGCGCAATCAATTGGAGGAAGCCTACGCGGTCAGGTGACGGACCAGTCGGGCGCCGGCATTCCCAGTGTTCCTGTTGCGCTCGTTAGCGCCGCAGGAGACGTGCGGGAAGTGAAAACTGACGACCGCGAGGGGCGCTACCTATTCCGCGATTTGCCTCCTGGCACGTATACGGTGCGCATCCGAGTAAAGGGGTTTGCTGACTTCGAGAAGGCAGGCATAAGTATCGGTCGTGGTCAGCTGGAGGTAGTAGACGCACACCTGATAATTTCGATCGAGAGGCAAGAGATCACCGTAAAGGACGAAGACGTCCCGACGGTTAGCGTTGGCGCCGAAAACAACGCCAGCGCATTTGTGCTGCGCGGTGCTGACGACTTACAGGCCTTATCCGATGATCCCACTGACCTTGAAGCAGATTTGCAGGCCCTTGCCGGACCTTCTGCGGGGCCGAGCGGCGGCTCGATCTTCGTTAATGGATTCAGCGGAGGCACCCTACCGGCGAAAGAATCCATTCGCGAGATTCGTATCAACCAGAATCCCTTTTCCCCGGAATATGACAAAATCGGCTACGGACGAATAGAAATCTTCACGAAGCCGGGAACGGAACGCTACCACGGCACGATGGACTACAACTTTGGGAACGATGTCTGGAATTCACGGAACCCATATTCCGCCCGGAAGGCGCCCTTTCTGCTCGACGAATTCGAGGGCAACGTCGGAGGACCACTCAACAAACGTTCGTCGTTCACTGTCGAATACCAACGGAATATGGTGGACAACGGCTCGATCACCAATGCGGTTACGCTCGACCCTCAAACATTCGCAGTAGTGCCTTTCAATGCGGTGCTTACCACACCCCAACGGTTCACACGGATCAATCCGCGTATAGATTATCAACTCAATGGAAACAACACGGTCACGCTCGCCTACGACTTTACGCATTCAGACATCAGAGATGCTGGTATCGGTGCTTTCGATCTGTCTTCTCGCGGCTATCACGTTCAGTATATAGATCAAACCGTGCAGGTTACGGAAACCGCAGTTCTAGGTAGGAACGTCAACGAAACGCGTTTTCAATATTATCGAACGGCCATGCAGACAGTCCCCAATAGCAGCGCCGCCGAAATGCAAGTTCTGGGTTCGTTCAACGGAGGCGGATCGCAGAGCGGGCACTCCTTCGATACGCAAAATAATTTTGAACTACAAAACTACACCTCAGTGGTCCGAAGCAAGCACAGTTGGCGGTTCGGCATCCGCTTGCGTGCTCAGACCGATGACAGCATCACCCGGCAGAATTTCAACGGAACTTTCACTTTTGGCGGCGGTCTTGCGCCGGTGCTGGACGCAAACAACCAAGTTGTGTTGGATGCCTCTGGTCGGCCTGTCCTCGCTTCTATCAAGTCCATTGAGCGGTACCGTCGCACTCTTCTTTTTCAGCAGCTTGGCTTTTCCCCGTTACAAGTTCGGGCACTCGGGGGCGGTGCGACACAATTCAGCATGGACGCCGGAGTGCCGGAGTTGTCAGCACATCAGATAGACGTGGGAGTGTTTGGAGGCGATGAATGGAACGTTCGCCCCAATCTAACCCTGAATCTCGGATTGCGATATGAAACTCAGACAAACATCCACGATTGGCGGGATGTCGCCCCTCGCATTGCGGTTTCATGGGCTCCTGGCGGTGGTGCCAAGAACTCGCAGGCCAAGACAGTGCTGCGCGCTGGCTTCGGCATGTTTTATGACCGTTTTACCCTGGCCAACTCAGTAACGGCAGCACGGTACAACGGAATCGTGCAGCAGCAGTATGTCGTGGTTAATCCTGATTTTTTTCCGAATAATCCCTCGCCTGCTTCGCTTGCGTCGCTGGGATATCAATCGACCGAGCAAGTTAGCTCACGTCTGCGTGCCCCCTACACCATGCAGTCGGCTCTGACCCTGGAACGCCAATTGGGGACGAGCACTGCATTCGCAGTCACCTACACGAATTCACATGGGGTTCATCTATTTCGCTCAAACGACATCAATGCGCCATTGCCAGGGACTTACAATCCAGTATCGGGAGGTGGCCTATCTCCGCTCGGTCATCCCGGTCCTGTGTTCCAAATGGAGTCGGCGGGAATCTACAATCAGAATCAGATTGTCGCCAATATTAATACTCGGCTGAGTCAGGCTTTCTCGATGTTTGGTTTCTACGTTTTTAGTCACGCCTTGAGCAATACGGACGGTATTGCCACGTTTCCGGCAAACCCCTATAACTTTGCTGGCGAATACGGCCCAGCTTCAACCGATGTACGTCACCGAGTAACGTTTGGCGGGTCCATTAACCTCAGGTGGAACTTGCGGGTCAGCCCCTTCGTCATCGTCCAGTCCGGCGCACCGTTTGATATCACCGCCGGCGATGACTTGTTATGGGACCACCCTCTTCAATGCTCGCCCGGGCGTTACAAATGATCCGAGTAAGCCTGGCCTCATCGCTACGCCATATGGCTTGCTCGACCCGAGTCCTTCGCCCAACGAACAAATCCTGTCCAGGAATTACGGACGTGGCCCCGCTCAGATACGCGTGAATCTCCGGATCTCGAAGGCGATCGGATTTGGACCGGAGGTTGGGCGCCCCGCCGATCAGGGCCCGCGCGTTGGCGGTGGGGGCCCCACCGTCGCGCAGGTGGCGGGGAGAGGGCTTGGGTGGCCTTATTGGCACTGCCAAGACCACCCATCGCTATAATTTAATTTTCTCGATGTCGGCCCAAAATCTGATAAACCACACGAATGCAGGCCCTATCATCGGCGATATTACGTCGCCTTTGTTCGGATCGTCGAACCAGATCGCCGGTGGGCCCAATGGGGAAGGATTCTTTGAAACCGCGAACAATCGACGGCTGGAACTGCAGACCCGGTTCACGTTCTAGGGGTACTGGTTAACAATCTAGACATCGGCATCAGCCGGGTGGACCACAGGTCTCGGGCGTGCTTTGAAACGGAATTAAAGTCACCATGCGTATCCTAATCGTGGAAGATGAGAGAAAGATGGCTCTGGCCCTCAAAAAGGGACTTGAGGCTGAGAATCACGGCGTAAGTTTAGCCGGCGAGGGCCGTACCGCGCTCGAATATGCATCCAATCTTGATTTTGACGTCATTGTCCTAGATTTGATGCTCCCCGGGATCGATGGATTTGAGGTGGCGCGCCGCCTTCGCAAAAGCCAGAATCACACCCCCATACTAATGCTCACGGCACGTGATTCAGTACCGGATGTGGTTAATGGTCTCGATTCAGGAGCCGACGCAACGTGATCTGACGAAGCCGTTTTCTTTCGATATTTTCTGGCGCTCTGCGCTCGGTCGCTAGGCGGGGACTTGCGCCGCGTCCGACTTGCGTGCAGGTGGGAAACTTGACCTTGAATCCTGCCACGCATGAACTGTTTCGTGGCGATGAGGAAATTCATCTGAGCCTCACTGAATACCGATTATTGGAGTACTTAATGAGGCGTACCAACTGGATCGTCTCCCGGGATGCCTTGGTCGAAAGCGGTATGGAATGACGGTCAAGAGGTGGAAGACAACACCTTAGACGTATTCATTCGCTTGTTACGCAGCAAAGTAGATCGAGACCCCAGGAAAAAACTGATCCACACGGTGCGGGGAGCCGGTTACATCATCCGAAGCGATCCGAAAACATGAAACCTCCGTCTATCCGCTTCAAGTTAACGGCGTGGTATTTCGGAGTGCTAATTGCGACGCTGGGAATCTTCGGTTTCGCCGCCTTTTTTGCGATGCAAGAAGGAATCCGGACTACAGTCGACCAGGGATTGCGGAGTCAAGCGCGTGGGATTGAAGAGCTAATTAGCCGCGTCACCTCGCAACAGGAATCGGAAGAGCTTTCGCACGAACTGCGGGAACACTCAGAAATCAGAACGGAAGCTGATTTTTCCCAGGTATCAGACCAACAGGGTCGATGGATATATCGAACACCCTTAATGATCCGGTACGACGTCCCACTGCCAGTGCCGCGCGGGTCGTCAATTTATGAACTGAAGGCCAATAACGGGCTCCCTCTGCGCGTATTGGTCAGCGACGCAACCTTCAACCATAACGGTTACGTAATACAAGTAGCCTCCCCGATGAATGGTTTTTATGGCGCATTAAATCGTTTCAGATGGCTGACGTTGGTGCTCAGCCCCTTTCTCATCACCCTGGCCTCCGCTGGTGGTTATTGGATCAGTCGACGAGCCCTCCTGCCCGTTGATGAAATTATTCGAGCGGCTAAGAACATCGATTCGAAGAACTTAGCAAGGCGCCTAAGGGTCTCTCGTAGCGGCGACGAACTCGAGCGCCTCTCGGAGACGCTAAACGGCATGCTCGAAAGACTGGAAGCCGCCTTTAAAAGAATCACCCAGTTTACTGCCGACGCGTCGCATGAATTAAGAACCCCCCTTGCATTGATGCGAACCACGATGGAAGTTTCACTGCGGACGTCCCATTCGGAATCGGAATACCGCGAGGCGCAGGTTCAAACCGTTGAAGAGTTGGAAAAGACATCGCTGCTGGTTGAAAAACTAATGTTACTGGCTCGTGCCGATGCTGGTGTAGAGACCCTCGACCGAAGGCCTCTTGATTTGGTTGACGTCCTCCGCGAAGTTTTCGACCAAGGACGAATTCTGGCGCTGGAAAAAAACATCACGGTTAAAGAAGAAATTGGTACCGCACCGGTGATGATCGATGGCGACAGTGATGCGCTACGCCGCCTTTTCCTAATTCTGATCGATAATGCTATAAAGTATGCGCTCCCAAACAAGCTGGTCGTCATATCCCTTTCAACGCTAAATAATACGGCTGTCGTTGAGGTTCGCGATACAGGTATAGGCATTGCCCCAGCGGACCTACCCCATATCTTCGAACGCTTCTACCGAGCGGACAAAGCCCGGTCGCGTGAAGCTGGCGGTGTGGGTCTCGGCTTGTCAATCGCGCGCTGGGAAGCGGAAGCCCACGGTGGCGCAATTGACGTTCAAAGCACGGTAGGAAAGGGTTCTGTGTTTCGAGTTCGGTTGCCAGTCGTCGAGAACTGACCGCATTTTTCGAATTCCATGGACCTGTTTCATATTCAGGGAACTTTAAGCTAACCAGCACTAAGATTACGACGTTTTTCCAATGGGGTAGGCCGTCGTGCACATCAATTCTGGGGCATGGAGCATGAGATTGGTTCGGCTCGCGGGACTGTTGCTGCTGTTTTCACCCGTCCCGGCGAACGCGCAAATCGCCGGCGGGTCTATCACCGGCACCATAACGGCCCAGTCGGGCAATGCGCTTCCCGGGGTCTCGGTCACCGTGAAAGATACGGCGACAGCCGCAGTGAGGGTCGTGGTTTCCGATAAAGACGGTCTCTACCATGTCCCGGACTTGCCAGCGGGAACCTACGAGTTCACCGCGAAGCTTCAAGGGTTCGTCACACAGCTCTGGTCGCCCCTCACCATCACCGTTGGCACAGAGCGCGTCTTAAATATCGTTCTGCAGCCCGGCAATTCGCAGAAGGTCGTGCGCCGGGAGCCTCCGGTAGCGTTGGGCAGTCAGGCATCGGCTTGTTGCGCTGGAAGCATCAACTCCGCGGAGGTGCGCAACACGCCGTTGAACGGCCGCGACTGGGCGCAAATGGCCACGCTGCAAGCCGGTGTGACCGGCGTCCAAAATGGGAGTGCCACCGGTGGCGGCAATGCCGACCGGGGCTTTGGCTCGGCCATCAGCATTTCCGGCGCGCGCCCCGATCAAAACAGCTACCGCCTCGATGGTATCAGTATCAATGACTACTCGAACGGCGCTCCTGGCAGCGTCCTGGGAGACAATCTCGGCGTGGATGCTGTCGAGCAAGTTTCCGTTCTCGGCAGCAATTACCCCGCCGAATACGGCCTCACCTCGGGTGGCGTCATCAATGCCGTGACGCGTTCCGGCACAAACGATTTTCATGGCGACGTCTACGAATTTCTCCGCAACAGTGCGCTTGACGCACGCAATTATTTCGACGGTCCCATCCCGCCATTCAAGCGCAACCAGTTCGGCGGTTCGGCAGGTTTGCCCATCCAGAAGGGCCGCACCTTCCTGTTCGGTGACTACGAAGGCCTGCGCCAATCTCTCGGAGTGACCACCGTCGATACGGTTCCTTCCGCCGCGGCGCGCAGCGGGCAGCTTTCCACCGGTGCCGTGCCAGTCGATCTCGCGGTGGCGCGCTTCCTGGCAGCTTTCTACCCGTTGCCCAACGGCCCTCTGCTCGGTGCGGGCGACACCGGCATCTTCAGCTTCCCTGGCCAGCAAGTTACCAACGAAAACTATTTCACCTTCCGCGCCGATCGAAAATTGTCCGCGAAAGATGTACTGTACGGCACCTACATGCGCGACAGTTCGAAAACTGTGCAGCCCGACGCCTTCGATAACGTTCTCTCCAATATCATCTCCAGCCGTCAGGTCGTGACTGTGCACGAGCAGCACATCGTCCGCCCCAATCTGCTCAACTCCGCGCGATTCGGTTTCAGCCGCGCCGTCGGCATCATCGGCGGCGTCTCGAAAGTCATAAATCCCCTGGTGCTCGATCCCTCCTACGCATTCATTCCCGGCGACCGCGCCGGTGAAATTCACTCCGTCCCGGGCGTCACCGATTTTCTCGGAGCCCCCACCGTCCAAGGTCCGCTTCCCACCAGCCGCTCTCTTTTCTGGAATTCTTTTCAGGCCGGCGATGACGTCTTCCTGACCCACGGCATCCACGCCATCAAGTTCGGAGCGATGGTGGACCGCATGCAAAGCAACGAAGCCTCCTTCAGCAATTCGAACGGCGTGTTCCGTTTCGATTCGCTTCCCCTTTTCCTCACCAACCAGCCGCACGTTTTTCAGGGAACCATCACTCACCCGATACCGACCGTCGGCCTGCGCCAGACGCTTTTCGGCGCCTACGCGCAAGACGATATTCGTCTGTCGCAAAACGTAACCATCAATCTCGGACTGCGCTATGAAATGGTCGCAGTTCCCACCGAAGCGCACGGTCGCATCTCGGTCCTGCGCAATCTCACCGACGCCCAACCTCACCTGGGAGCGCCTCTGTTTCAGAACCCGACGTTGAGAGATTTCGAGCCGCGATTGGGAATGGCCTGGAATCCCGGCGCCGGGAAAACGCTTATCCGCAGCGGCTTTGGAATTTTCGACGTTCTTCCGCTTCCTTACGAATTCAACCTCTCTTTTCAGCGCGCCGTACCCTTCGTTGACGCCGTGGTACTCGACACGCTTCCCGCCGGGGCATTTCCCACCGGTGCCTATCAGATCGCCGGATCGGCCTCGGGCATCGCCTATTACGCGCAGCAGAATCCCAGGCGGAATTACGTGATGCAGTGGAACGTGAGCGTGGCCCAGGAGCTGTCCTCCACCATGGCGCTCACGCTAGGCTATGTCGGCTCGCGCGGCATTCATCAGCCTTATCGTGTCGACAACATCGACATGGTCCTGCCGACGCTTACTTCCGCCGGCTATGTCTTTCCGCCCACCGCCACCAGCCAGCCGCTCAATCCCAATTTCGGCCGCATCAACGCCAATTTGTGGCTCGCCGACTCTTATTACGATGCTCTGCAGATCGACTTCGCCAAGCGCGCTAGCCACGGCTTCGATTTCCACGCCGCCTACACCTGGGGCAAAAGCATCGACACGCTTTCAGCAACGGAAGCCGACGATGCCTTTCCTAACGGACTGTTCAATCAGCTTTTCTTCGATCCGCACAACTCGCGCGGCCTCTCCGATTTCAACGTAGCCCAAACCCTCGTCGCGAGTTTCAATTGGGAAATTCCCGGACCAGAATCCAAGTGGAAGGCTGTTCGGTGGGCCGCGAGCGGCTGGCAGCTGGGCGGACTTTACAAGGCCAGCACCGGGCAACCCTTCACAGCCATTCTCGGCGGCGATCCTGTGGGACAAAAGGTGGACGAGACGAGCGAGCCTCCCAACCGAATCGCGGGTTCCGCTTGCCGGACGCTGACGAATACCGGTAACCCCAACCACTACATAAAGACGCAATGTCTCGCGTTTCCTAATCCAAGCAACCTGTGGGGGAATCTGGGTCGCAATACCCTGATTGGTCCGGGCCAATCGAAACTCGACGCTTCCATTTTCAAAAACAATCGCATCCAGAGGATTTCAGAGACATTTAACGCCCAGTTCCGCGCCGAATTCTTCAACATCCTCAACCACACGAATTTTTCCTCGCCAACCAGCAACAATGTCGTTTTCGACCAGAATGGCGTGCCTGTCCCGAGCGCAGGACTCATTACTTCCACGCAGACCACGTCACGCCAGATTCAATTCGCGCTCAAGTTGATTTGGTAAATAGGGACTGCCCGGGAAGGGTCGAGACCTATACCGTCACCCGCGCTAAAAGATGGTTATTAGTGCCGGACGCAGGGCCCGCTGGGATGTGGGTCCAGAGGCCACGCTGCCGCCAGCATCCCGAGCGCATCGTCGTTAATCGCTCGATTTTGGATGGCCCGTGGTCATCTCGTTTGCAGTGGAATTCACTCGGATTCCTATCAAATCGGAAATTGCGCAGTTGCGCCCGGCACGAACGTTTGATCGCTCGGTTGTGTATCCTTCCCGCTGCAGTTCGTGGCCACCTGTTTCTGTTTGCGCGTTTCCCATCTCAGACCAAAGATAATCAGACCAAAGATAAACAGTCTACGATGGCTGTGGCGTATTGCCAGCAGCTAGGAACTTACTTGGAACAGGCGATGCTCGACATTGCCGCTAGTGGGGCCTCTGGAAGATCTTGCGAACATGCTCGAGAAGACCTTTCGAAGTGAAGCGGCTCCCGTATGCGCCGCCCGAGAATCTCCGCTCGGGTTGGCGCAAAACGTGTGATACCCTCGGGCTCGGCAAATTTGATGTGCACGCCCGAGTCTACCGCGACCTGACGACGATTCACGACCTCCGACGCAACGCGGCCCGTAACTTAATCCGCGCAGGAGTAGACCGAGGTACGGCCATCAGTATCGCTGCTCACAGAACTGAGAGCATCTCCGAGCGATATAACATCAAGAACGTTGACGACCGTAAGGAAGCTCTGATAAAGGTAGGCCGCTGTGCTGCGAAACAATCAAAACAAGGGCTGGCGACCAGTATGCGTCTCTTGAAATTTGCGTGCGATTCTTTGTGAAGCCTGGGCCAGATGCTGAAGCGCTTTGAAAAGGAGTAGTCACCATGCCACGGGGGAAAATATTTGCTCTCACAGCTGCGATCCTGTTTCTTGCGTCGGTTGCGCCTGCGGCGACGATCACTGGCGTCGTCAGAGGTCCGGATGGGGCGCCCTTCCGCGGCGCCAAGGTTCGCGCTCAGAATTCAAGAACGAGAATGAGCATTATCGTCTTTTCTGACAGCGATGGCCGCTACAAAGTGGAGGAACTCCCCGCCGGCGACTATAACGTACAGGCTACGGCGATCGGCTTTGCCAGCGATCCGCACTCCGGAGTTTTTCTTTCAGCGAGTCAGAACCAGGGCCTCGACTGGACCATGCAGAAGCAAATGGTCAAGTGGACCGACATTCCCATCTATCAGGGGATTCAGTTGATGCCGGACGGAAAAGGGAAGGCGCGGTTTGTCCAAACCTGCGGCGCGAGCTGCCATGGCTTTCGCAGCATGATCGGAGTCCAGCGCGATTTGAAAGGCTGGCAGGACGCTGTTGCCGACCAGCGCACGCGAATCGGCGGTGGGGTGATCAACCAGATCAAGGACGATCAGGATGCGGCTGATCTGGCGAGTTGGCTGGCAAAGACCTTTGGCACAGGGCCTGGCGCCGTGCCGGAATCACCAGAGACTATGCCTGGGTATAAGGATATGGTTCAGAATTTCAGCGATGAGGGTTTGAAGATCGTCTATGTGACCTACGAAATGCCGCCCGGTCGGATGACTTGGGATGTGACTCCCGACAAGCAGGGAAATATATGGGCTCCCTACTTCGGTACCGCAAATGGCGTGGGCAAACTGAACCCGGAAACCGGCGAACTGAAAGAATATTTGCTTCCGAGCCAGACTCCACGTGTCGGCACGCGCTCCGCCTACATCGGCCCGGACGGCACGCTCTGGCTGGTAATTGAAACCGGGACGCTCGTCAAAATCGATCAGAAAACAGGGAAAATGCAGGAGCTCCCCGCTCCTGAGGGGCCCGGAAGAAGCATGAACACCGTGCGCGTCGATCCCAAGGGCATCGTCTGGTTATCGGGTGGGCCGCGTTCTTGGCGCTTGGATCCCAAGACAAACAAGTACACGCCGGTCACCGAAACGGCCACCTACGCTGCTAATTTTGATCAGTTCAACAATATCTGGTTCACCGAAGCCAACGGCGCCGGCCGGATATTCAAAGTCGACGACAAGACCGAGAAGGTCTCCGCATGGACTCCGCCAACGCCCGGCAATCGCCGCCGCATCCAGGTGGACTCTCATGGCATGGTCTGGTTCGCGGAATTTGCGGCGGGAAAGATTGGCCGCCTCGACCCTGAAACCGGCGTGACCAAGGAAATCCAATTGCCCGGCGCGCAGCCCGCGCCTTACGCCATTGGTCAGGACAAAGACGGGATTTGGTACGGCTCGGGCATGATGGACACCGTCGGCCGGATCGATCCCGACACTCTCAAAGTAACTGAGTATCCGGTTCCGGAGATGGGAAACGGGATGAGGGAAATCAACAACGATCCCAAAGGGCACATGTGGTTCGCGTCTCCTGGTGACAACTTCGTCGGCTATATGTACCTGGCGAAATAGCGGGTCATGGGAGTCGGCGGTACACGGTTTCGAGTAGGTTCACTGCGCGGTCCAGCCGCCATCAATCGTCAAACTTGCCCCGGTAATCAGTGAAGCGGCCGGAGAGGCCAAGAAAACAATCGCTCCGGTGACTTCATCGATTCGCCCGATGCGCTCCATCGGTATCCGGTTGATGGCCCAGCTTCGGAACTCGGGGTTCTCAAAAAACACGGCTGTCATTGGCGTGTCGAGGAATGTGGGCCCGATTGCATTCACGCGAATATTATTGGGCGCAAGCTCCACCGCCATCGCTTTGGTCAGCCCCTCGACGGCATGCTTTGTCATGCAATAGACGGTCCGCCGGGGAGAACCCACATGTCCCATTTGCGAAGAAATATGGATGACTGCTCCGCCACGCTGCTTGCGGTCGGGCGCTTGGAGCATTTTTCGCACAGCCGCCTGCGCCACCAAGAAGGCCGAGCGCACGTTCAATGCCAGCACCTGATCGAGGTGGTCGTCGGAAACCTCGACAAATGGCTCTGGAATATTCATCCCCGCGTTGTTCACGAGGATATCGAGCCGTTTGAGCCGCTCGAACTCGGCGCGCATCCGCGGCGCGTCGTTAACATCACAGATGACCACGCTCGCGCGCGCACCCGTTTGGGCTACGCGCTCGGCTACCGCTTCGAGGTCGGTTTGTGTTCTGCTAACCAGGATTAGCTCGGCACCGGCGCATCCGAGCGCGACCGCAGCTTCTGCGCCAATGCCGCGCCCCGCGCCCGTGACCAGTGCCACGCGACCGTCGAGCCGGAACGATGGTGGAATGGCGGCTGTTGGCGGGCCAGCGGTGATTATGACCGTCCTCCCGAACGTGCTCCCAGGCCCACATTCTTGCCTGCGTAGCGTCGCAACCGCAGGTCAGCCTGCTCCTTGTGCGCCCAGAAGCGCTCGATCGCACAAAGGCGGGAGCAAACCTCGGCGATCTCGGCGCTCGCCTGTGCGGTCACTTCCTGATAGGTCACCGTCTTGATGAATTTTCCGACCCAAAGTCCGCCCGTATAGCGGGCCGCTCGTTTTGTCGGAAGCGTGTGGTTGGTGCCGATCACCTTGTCTCCAAACGCCACGTTCGTTTCCGGGCCGATGAACATCGCGCCATAGGTCTTCATGTGCTGCAGAAAATACCTCGGATTCCGGGTCAGAATCTCAACGTGCTCATAGGCCAGCCGGTCCGCCTCCCGCGCAGCTTCTTCGAAATCCTGCACCAGGATGATCTGGCCGTAATCGCGCCACGCCACCGAGGCGATATCCGCCGTCGGTAGCACCTGAAGTTGCCGCGCGATCTCCCCCGGCAACTCCTGCGCCAATTTTTCCGACGTGGTAATCAGCGCCGCCGGGGACGTGGGCCCGTGCTCGGCTTGCCCTAGAAGATCCACAGCCACCATTTCAACATCAGCCGAATCATCGGCGATAACCAGCACTTCTGTCGGCCCCGCCAGCAGATCAATTCCCACCTGTCCAAAGAGCTGCCGCTTGGCCTCGGCAACGTAAGCGTTTCCCGGGCCCACCAGCATGTCCACCGGAGCGATCGTTTCCGTGCCCAGTGCCATCGCAGCCACAGCCTGCACGCCGCCCAGCAGATAGATTTCGTCCGCACCGCCGAGCGCCATTGCCGCAATCGTTTCCGGATA
The DNA here is from genome assembly GCA_963718485.1 of uncultured Acidobacteriota bacterium. Taxonomy (GTDB): domain Bacteria; phylum Acidobacteriota; class Terriglobia; order Acidiferrales; family UBA7541; genus Palsa-295. The sequence goes on along the minus strand of CAVQZU010000061.1, from coordinate 55,076 downwards.
CGCCTGGCCGTCGATCGGCGGCGTGCAGGCAATCACGCGCTCCACGCCCGCAACCTTTGCGGTCACGATGCTCATGTGCGCCGAGGCAACCATCGGATATCGTCCGCCTGGCACGTAGCAGCCGGCGCTGCCAACCGGAATGTTGCGATGGCCGAGCGTCACGCCCGGCAGCGTTTGTACTTCAATGTCCTTCAGGGCCGCTTTTTGATATTCCGCGAACTTGCGAATCTGCGCTTGCGCGAACTCGATATCCTCGATCGTTTCTCGCGGTACCGAAGCCAGCAGCGCGTTGATTTGCTTGGGCGAAAGCCGGAAGCTCACCGGTGACCATCGGTCCAGGCGCTCGGAAAGCTCGCGGACGGCGGCATCGCCGCGCTTCTTTACGTCGGCAATGATCTTCGCCACCGTTTCCTGTACCTGGGTGTCCGCGGCTTGGATCTCGCTTTCTGCAATCGGCGTTTTTAAATACTTCGCCATAGTGGCGTTCACCCCTTCGGTTTTTTTTCGAGCGCGGGAACTTTCCTGTTCTATTTAATGGCCATGGGATTGATTGGCGATCCCACCGCTTTGGTGATCGGCAGAGGGGGCGCGCAGAAGAAAAACTCATACACGCCATCGGCGGCGCAATCCGCCGCCAGATCTTTGAGATAAAAAATCTCGCCCATGGTGATCCCGATCATCGGGATCACCACCCAATGCCAGGGCTGGCTGATGCTCGGGTCGGTCTCGTTAGGACGCACCTCGCAGCCCCAGGTATCCGCGCAAATGGCCGCGATATCCGTGCGTCGGATCCAGTCCGCGGTCTCAAATCGCAGACCCGGGGCATCTCCACCGGCGTAACCGCCCCATTGGCCCGACGCCAGGCATCGCTCCATGTGTCCGGTTCGCAGGATCACGAAATCGCCCTTGCGCACTTGCACCTTTTGCGCAGCCGCGCAGCGTTCCAGTTCCTCCACGCCGATTCCGCAACCGTCTTCGAGCGAGGAAACACCCTTGAACCGGGCAATGTCGAGCAGTACGCCACGCCCGACCATCTTATCCCGCGTCTTCTCGATGGCGTTTTTCTCCGCGCCATTTGAATCCACGAGCCGCGCGTCGTAGCCGTTCCACATTTTTTCACCGAAGAAGATGTGCCCCAGCGCGTCCCATTGCGTGCCGCATTGCAGAGGCATCGATACCATATCATCGGCGTACCGTATTCCGATGGCCTCCTGTCGGCCGGCGACAGCGTCAGTACCTGAGGCAAGCATGGTGTGGACGGGATTAAAGCGCCCTCCCCATTTCCCGTTTTGCGGGCCCATATTGTCAAAGTTCAGCGCCAGCGAAAAGGCTTTTCCCTTGCGGATCAGCTTAGCCGCATTCACGATGTCCTGCGGCGTAATATTGTTGAGCGTGCCGAGCTCATCGTCGGGACCCCAGCGGCCCCAGTTCTTGAGCCGTTCCGCGGCGTCATGGATGTCCTGCAGCGTCACCTTCGGCGGGGCGGTTTCCGGCATCATCGTCTTCCTATCGAGAGTGGATTTTAGAGGCTAGCGAATGATAACACTCGCGGAATATTGTAGCGACTTCTCCCTAACAAGCATAAGAAGCAGCTGAAAGCGGACAGAAGGCCGAAGAGGGCGGCTTGCAAAAGGGAACGCCTTCTCAGAAAAAAACCTGGCAACCAGACTCCGGACCTTACCAGATCTCCGGACCTCGCTGCCAGGAGCTTTTACCGCCTCCGTGGCCCGAGAGACGATGCCTTTTATTTAGGCCCGTGCTGCCTTGGATTTTCCCCCGGTTACCCGCTGGGGCCCCCGCCGCGGCGGTCGGTCGCCTGGTTCACTGCTGGTGGCGGCTTCGACGTTGATCTGCTCGGCCAGTTCCGTCAATTTCTGGTCGGTCTGTTTCTCTTCTGCGAGGGTCTCCTGCAGAAGAGACGCTGCTTCCTTCTCTCCCAGAATATTGGCGTAGGTGCGCACGCACCCGTAAGCCGCGATCTCATAGTGCTCGACCCGCTGGGCGGCCGAGATAAGACCGGCGTCCAAGGCCTCGCCCTCCAGGTCCTCCTCCATCATTTCCTTGCCTTCTGCGACAAGACCTTCCATTCCTTTGCACTTTTTGCCGGTGGGCTTTTCGCCGAGTGCGCCGAAGATCTGCTCCAGGCGCTGCACGTGTCCCTTGGTCTGCTCCAGGTGTTCCCGAAGGCCCGCGCGCAATTCTTCTGATCGAGCTGCCTTGGCCATTTTCGGAAGGGCCTTCACCAGCTGGTTTTCAGCGTTATAAATGTCCTTCAATTCGTCCACATACAATTCCTTCAGTTGATTCTGCTGCATGGTGGGAATCCTCCTTCATGGAATGCTGAGTCGACGAACCTTAACCCGCGCTTGCCCGCCTCAGCTATCGATGGAAGCTCCTAGATAGAAAAGGAGAATCAGGTATCAAGGAACGCCGACCGAGGCGCAGACGTCGGGCTCAGCCGGGTGCGTGCAAAACCTGTGGAAATTCACGATAAAATTCCCGACCGTGCTCTGCTACAAGAAATACCGGCCCGTCCTACAGGCTATACGGTATTTACGAATCAGCAACAGAGCAAGCCGACGCAGCCCTTTCTGAAAAATTGGCGATACTCGGATAGAATGGCGGGTCTGGCGCGATTACGTCCAGAGGAGGGATCGTGGCTGAGCGGGCATCTGTGCCATTACAGGGGAAAGTTGCGTTGATCACCGGTGGCAGCAACGGAATCGGCGCCGCCACGGCCCGTTCGCTTGCCAACAAAGGAGCGAAAGTAGTTATCGGCTACCATCAGGGTGCGGGGCGTGCGGAGAGCCTTCTCGAGGAGCTTTCCGGAGCAGGTCATCGCGCGGTCCAGATAGCCCTCGAAGACAGCGCGACGATTCGCCGAGCCGCCGAAACGATTGGCGAATGCTACGGCCGCACCGATATCCTGATTAACTCCGCCGGCTTCACGCGCGTCATTCCGATGCCTGATTTGGACGCTTTGACTGACGAAATCATGGATGCAATCCTGATCGCGAACGTCCGCGGCACTTTCGCCGTGATTCGCGCCATGGCGCCTCTGCTGCGCGAGTCCGGCGACGGCGTGATTGTAAACGTTTCGTCCATCGCCGCGTTCACGGGCCTGGGCAGCAGCATTGCTTATTGCGCGGCCAAGGCCGCGCTCGATGTCATCACGACTTCCCTGGGACGTGCCTTGGGCCCGTCCATCCGCGTTTTGAGTGTTTCCCCGGGCCCGGTAGCCACCGACTTCGTTCCCGGTCGCGACCGTGCGGCGCTTGAAACTCTCGCCGAGCGCACGCCTATGAAGCGCGTCGTCGAGCCTGACGACGTGGCGGCCGCAATACTGGCCTGCGTGACGCACCTGAAAATGAGCACTGGGACGCGGATTATCGTTGACGGCGGGACGCATTTTTAACCACCGACGCGGCCCTAGAGCCCTTTCCACGCCACATACGCCGCTCCCAGAAGCGGGCATTCCTCGTTGAGCACCACATAGATGGGCACGTGCGCCAGGAAATCCTTCATTTTCTCTTTGTCACGCGCGGCGGCTGCAAATCGCCCATCTTTCAGCTTCGGCAGGACTTTTACGGCAATGCCTCCCGCGATGTAAATGCCGCCCCGGGCCAGGGTACGGATCGCAAAATTGCCCGCCTCGCACCCATAAATTTCCGTCCACAAGTCAAGCGTCGCCGCGCACACGGGGCATTGCCCCGAAAGACCCCTCTGCGTGATCTCTGGCGCGGGATCCTTGGTAGGATCGTCAAATCCGGGATGCTGGACCGATGGATCCAAAAACTCATGCACGTTCTGGAATCCCCGGCCGGAAAGGATGATCTCTGCGCTGACGTATTCGTTGCGCGACCTGAGAAATTTCCACAGCTCGGCTTGCTGTGCGGTATGTGGCGCGAAGTCCGCGTGCCCACCCTCGGTGCCCATGGCCAGATGAGTCTTTCCGTCCCAGAACAGGATCGCTTCGCCCAACCCCGTGCCTGCCGCGATCACCACGCAGTTAGCGGTAGGAAGCGGAACGCCTTCATAAATTGTCTCCAGGTCATCTGGCGGCAGCACTCCAACCCCAAAGGCCGTTGCCTCGAGATCGTTCAAAATTCGCACGCGCTTCAGGCCTAGGAAACCAGCCACCGCCGTTCCGTCCACAATCCAGGGCATATTTGTTCCGTGGACACGATTGTCTACCACCGGACCTGCGACGCCAAACGATGCCGCCGTAACTTGTTCCGGGTGCTCGGCGAGAAAGTCCTGCACGATTTCTTGCAGCCCAGCGTGTTCGTGGCTCGAGTAGCGTTTGTGCGCCCTGCGCGCCAGCTTGCCTGGTTGCACGTCGAACAACCCGATATTCGACTTCGTCCCGCCAATATCGCCCGCGAGAATCATGAAGCTCTCCACAACAACGGGAAGTCGCAGAATTGTACTGGATAACCGGCGATTTACAGGAACCGTTTCGAAATTTAAATCTGCCGCCAGGCGTGGCCGTCACCTTGGATCAGATCATCGGCCGCCGTGGGGCCGTGGCTTCCGGCGGGATAATTTGGAAATGGCGGCGGCGAGCCATTCTTCCAGGCGGCGAGAATCGGATCGACCAACTCCCAGGCGGCCTCCACGCTATCGGCACGGTCAAACAGAGTGGCGTCTCCCCGGATGCAGTCGTTGATGAGGGTGGCATAAGCCTCGCGGGAAACCCCACCGAATGCCTGCCGATACTGAAAATCCATGGTCACTGGCCGGATGCTCATTTGCGAACCAGGCGATTTGGCTCCAAACGATAGCGAGATTCCTTCGTCGGGTTGGATGTTCAGCACCAGCCAATTGGGTTTCACGCCGTCGCCCCGGAACAGGAGATGGGGCGCTTCCTTGAACTGGATCGCGATTTCGGTGGAAGATTTTCCCAGCCGCTTGCCGGTCCGCAAATAGAAGGGAACTCCGCTCCAGCGCCAGTTATCGACCTGCAGCTTCAGGGCGACGTATGTCTCGGTCGGCGAATCGGCACGCACTCCTTTTTCCTGCCGGTAACCCGGAACTGGTTTCCTGTCCACGCTGCCGGATCCGTATTGCCCGCGAATGACTGACTTCCACACCGTTTCCGGTGAATACGGCCGAATCGACTGCAGCACCTTGATCTTTTCGTTCCGCACCGCCGTGGCGTCGAATTTTGCGGGCGCTTCCATTGACACAAGCGAAGTCAGTTGCAGCATGTGGCTCTGCACCATGTCTCGCAGCGCTCCAGCGGATTCATAGAAAGCCGCTCGCGCTTCGACGCCCAGCGATTCCGCAGCCGTGATCTGGACGTGATCGATGTAGTTGCGGTTCCACAACGGTTCGAAAATTCCATTGCCCAGGCGAAAAACCAGCAGATTCTGCACCGTCTGCTTGCCCAGGTAATGATCGATACGGTAAACCTGCGGTTCCTCGAATACGCCAAGCACGGTCGCGTTCAGTTCGCGGGCGGAGGCGAGATCGTGCCCGAAGGGTTTTTCGATAATTATCCGCGTCCAGGATTTGCCGCCGCGGGGTTTTGCGAGTCCCACTTCGCCCAGCCGGCGGATGATGTGCGGATAGACCTCGGGAGGCGTGGCCAAATAGAAGAGCCGGTTGCTTCCGAGATTGCCGTCTCTATCGAGCTCATCGAGTCGTTGTGCCAGCCGTCGATACGACTCGGCGTCGTCGTAATCTCCGCTGAAGTAGTGCAGCTGATTCAGAAATTCCTGCTGCTTGTCCTTATGTTTTGCGGCCTCGCCCTTGGACAGCGCCTCTCCCGCCTGGTGCCGGAAATCCTGGTCGCTCAGGGGGGTGCGCGCGAATCCCAGCAGACGGAACCGCGGGGCAAGGCAAGCGTTCCAAGCTAGATCGAACAGAGCTGGTAGAAGTTTGCGTTTGGCGAGGTCACCGGAAGCTCCAAACATCACGATGGCGCAGGGATCGTTGGGAATTTCACAATAATATGCGTTATTCTGAACCTGATCGGCGACTTCAGTTGCTTGCGCATTCATGGAAGACTCTCCTGATTGAGCGGATCAAGGCTGGGAGTGTGTAAAACATCGACTGAGTGCTTGAATTCCGGTGTGGCCTTCGAGGCCATCGCTGAACGGCACCCCACATAGGCCGGTGGTGGCGAGCCCTGTTCGCGCGCCGTGGCTGCTATCCCGCAACAGGAGCCTACCACATTCTATGTGGATGCTTGATTACACCGTGTCGGTTCAAGCTTTTCACCCCGCCGGGCATTCTCGGGTGGGCGAAAGATCCTGCCGCCAGGGCCGCTTGTGCCGGAGTGCTTTCTTCTCGGGGTTGGGGCTGGCCCGGGGCTACTCGCCCTCACTGCAATCTCCCATCCTGGCAGTATCTTGGAGGATCGATGTCCGGGGTATGGGTGGCCCACGATAAACCACCAGGGAGCGCGGCCGCGACCGGAGATCCCCTGGAAACAGGAAATCGGCAAACGCAGATGGAGGAATTTTTCTGCGGCCAGGGTTCGAAGCTTCCCGATAGCGGCGTTCCTCCCAGCCACCAGTTCCCCTGATCTTTCTCGGAATCCGCGCTAATCGCGATATTTTATATCTATCAACGCAAAATTGAATTGGCTTCGCGCGGGTTCCTCATACTAGGCTGAAACATGAGTGAGACCCTCGGGTCCGGCGCATGTCTGACCACCCCTCGATGTATGGCCAGACTCGCTTGTGCTTTACCACCACTCTTCTCTCCAGGAATCCTGCACGCCTCGTCCTTTACCCTTGGGTCGCCCGGCAGCAAATCTGCGGGCGAGTTTAGGTCAACGCAGTCGGGTCGGTTCTTCCTGGGGGCGCGCCGCACCCCCGAAAAGGAACCGATTGCAAATGCCTCAGGAAAACTCCGCCAGTACAGCCAGCGGATTCGACGCTGCCAAGCCCGCGTCAGTTTCTTCACCAGCGCTCAGGTCTGTTGAACCAACCGGGCCCTTTGCCCGCGAAATCATGGTCGAGGAGCGCGGTTATATCGGGCGCCGCGCAACACACTCCGTTCTCTCCCTTGTGGCGCACCTTGCCACGATTGGCGTCCTCTTGGCTGTGCCTCTTTTTTATTCAGCCACGCCCTGCCTTTCTCCCTTGACACAGCAGCTCGTAACCATCCCTTTGCCGCCGTCCAGAAAACTGCTCGTTCGGCGCCGCGCGATTCCTTCGATGACGAAACGCATTCTCTCCTCGATGAAACTTCTGCCGCCCATCCTCTCGTCTGAGGGTTTTGCCCAAGACTCGCTTTATCCTGTCCTGCCCTTGGACGCCTTTCGTTCGGTTTCATTGGGCGAGGCCACAGGTAGCGGAAACGTCCTGGGCGGGATCGTCAGTGACACTCTCGCCCAGGTCGTAGCACCAGTCGAGCCGCAGACCGCTCGGGTCGTGCGATTAGGGGGCGCGGTGACGAACTCGCGCCCGCTTTTCCGTCTCGTTCTCAGTTATCCGGAACTGGCGAGAGCAGCTCGCATTTTCGGCCGAGTCGTCATCCAGGCAGTCATTGATGAAACCGGGAAAGTCGTCAACGTGCGGCCCATCAGCGGTCCAGCGATGCTGTCCTTGGCGGTAATGGATGCCGTCGCAAAAGAGCGCTTCGAGCCCATGCTTCTCAACGGCGAGCCGACCAAGTGCGATTTGATGGTCCAGGTAAGCTTCCACTTGGAGGGAGTGCAGGTCGAGTACTGAACTCGTCCATGGCAGCCGGGCAAATCCCCGTACGCGAGCCTGGTCGTCATTTTCAAGCTGCAGGTGGATATCTGAAAATCGCTCAGGCGAGCCGGAAAGGAAATTCCAGCCAGCGATCCTAACTTGCGTTCGTCGTTCGATGTTGCCTAAGATGAAAAATGAGGCAACCTTCTAGATGGTAGCTGCCCATCGCATCGAAATCCGCCAAGGCGACCTCACCGAAATGGCGACTGACGCCATCGTGAACGCTGCCAACAACGACCTGCAACTTGGCGGGGGAGTGGCCGGGGCGATCCGCCGCAAGGGCGGACCCGCAATCCAATCTGAATGCGAGCAGATTGGCGCAATTCCGGTAGGCGGCGCGGCGATCACCTCGGGTGGCAATCTGAAAGCCCGGCACGTCATTCACGCCGCAAGTATGCAGCTGGGTGGCTGCACCACTTCGCAAACCCTGCGGAGCTCGACGGCGCATTCGTTGCGAATCGCCGCACAGAACGGCTTGAAAACCGTCGCGTTTCCCGCGGTAGGAACCGGCATCGCGGGATTTCCTCTGCGCGAGTGCGCCGAAATCATGCTCCGCGAATCAGAAAAGCACCTGGAAGGCCCCACGTCGATCGAGAAGATCTACTTCGTTCTTTTCGACCGAGAGGCCCAGCGAGTCTTCGAGGAAGTGTTTCGGGAAATGAGTGAGAGGGCATCGTCCAGGGATTCAGGGGATCCGACCGCCTAGTTGTCACTTCGCCTCTTGAGGACTGGCTTGCTGTTGGCATTCGCGTCATTCGTGGCGCCGGCGGCGGTCGGGGCCGAAACCTGCGTAGTGGAAGCGACCGCCGTATTATCGCCGTTGTAGGGTTTTTGGAGGTATCGTCCAGCCTCTTGTTGCGCCCCCGCCGTATCGTCATTGGTATGCTGCGCGAGGCTGTATTCGTTCACGGCGCGCTCGCGCTGGCCGAGCAAATCATAGATTTTCCCGATGTAGATGTGGCCCCATGCTTCGGTCCAACGGGGCTGTCCATCGCCGCCGAGCGCGGCGCGGAAGGCGTTCGCCGCCGCCTGGTAATTTTTCTGATAGAACATCGCCTCACCCATCCGGAAATGTGCCAGAGAGTAGGTGGGCTGCACGTCGAGCGCCTTCTGATATTCCTGAATCGCTTCGTAGTACTTCCCGATCTGCGCGAGCGATTCACCGCGCGCCACAGAGGCGCGAACCCGCAACTGCGGACTCGATTTCAACAAGCTGTTGTTAGGGTCGATCAAGATCCCATTGGGCTTAGGTCTTCCGAAAGTCTCAATCACGAACGACGAAGTCGTTCCGGTAACCAGAATCTTCTTCGTTTCGGGATTCCCTTCGGTATCCACTTTTACTTCCACCGGCATCCGAAACGTGTCGAGCGCCTGATGCACCTTGCCCACCACGCGGAATCCTCGCGGCGTACGGTACACGATGTAATCCACCGAAAATTCCGGCACGCCCGTCGAATTCAGCCATTGGGAGTAAAACGACAGCAAATTGACTGGTGGCGCATCACCCGTGGGAGGCTTTACTTTGGTCTCTGTCAGCTTTTCGAACTCCGCAATCGTGGCCGTTTTCCCGTCGTGCTGCTTGTAAAAATCCCGCAGGAGCGACGTGAATGCATCGTCACCCAACTCCGTCCGCAGCATGTGAAAAACCATCGCACCCTTGTCGCCGACGATCGATTCATATTGATCTGAGTACGGCCCCAGACGCTGCGCCTGTGAAATCGGGGTGCTGCCCTCATACATCAACGCGCCCACCGCAAAGTCTTCAAGCGCCTTGTTCAATCCGGCGACGCCATCGGACTGCTCGGCGTACATCGCTTCCGCATAACGCGACATACCGTCGGTGAGCCAGGTATCGGCGAACGATGCAGCCTCCACGTGATTGCCCCACCATTGGCCCGCCGCCAACTGCGAAAGCAGGCGATCGTTTGGTTTTGCGCTCCATTGCCGCTCGCTCACCAGCAGGAGCCCTGGCGCCGAAAATCCATTCAACGATCCATTCGGCATCTGCGCGATCGTCAGACTCGTGCCGTTCTCGAGTTGCCCCAAGGTGTCTGAAAAATAGCTCATGATGCGAGCCATGGAATTGCCATAAGGCGTCGCCGTCGCCACCTGTGCAGGCGAGGTATACACCGCGAACTGATAGCCTTCGGCTTGCACCGGCGTCAACTGAAGGCTGCCCGCAACGAACGATCCCACCGGAGCCGCATCATCGCAGTGGAAAACGTAGGCCGCCTGGCCGGCCATTCCCTTGGCGATCGCCGGCATCATGGTGGGCGCATCCGCTTTGCCCGTTCCGGCGACGGCCATCGAATCTGGCACAATAATTTTGAAAGTTCCCGTGTAGCGGTTAGCGGGATAATTCGTTAGCGGAAACCACCGGGAAGGCAGCAGCAGATAAGCCGCCGTCTTATCCACCGACGCGAAGCGCACGCCGCGCGTGGGGCTGTCTTCTTCACTTGATATCGGCCCGCTGTAGTCGAAGGTCAAGGTCACCTTGGTCCCTGGCGTCGATGCACCCGGGAGTCCTACGCTCATGTACAGCGGCGAGTTATTGTCGCGCTCGAAACTGAGCATCTGATTCCCCGATTTTACCGAGTTGATGTGCAGGTCAGGGTGCAGCTCTACTAGAACGGTCTTGCCCACCTCGCTTGCCACCAAATCGACCTTCACCAGCGCGGAAATGGTCTGATTTTCCGGATGCAGGATAGCTTCGACGTCGTAGTGCGTCGCGCGGAAGGGAAACCGGCGGCCGTCCTGCGCCGCGACGGAGAATGCCGCCAGCAGGCCAACCGCTAGAACGATGAGGAGCCGATAGACCTTGAGCAAGAGGAAACCTCTCTTGAAGGGAACGCCGCCCATACATAAGATACCGGGCGAGCCTTCCCAGTTGCCCAGATGTAGAAGCTTACAACATCCCCGCGAAAATATCCGCAGCCCGTTCGATAGCGCCACCGGGCCCCATCCGGGCGCGAACTTCGGCCAGCCCCTGTTTCGCCTCGGCCCGCGCCGACTCCGACTCGAGCAATCGTCCTACCTCGGTCTCGAGTGCTTCTGGAGTAAAAGCGTCCTGAATCAGTTCCGCGGCAACGCGACGCCCGGCGATCAGGTTCACCATCCCGATAAATGGGGTGTGGACCATGTGGCGAAGTATGGCTGCTGTTAGCGGGGCTACGCGATAGATCACCACCATGGGGGTGCCAAGTAGCGCCGCTTCCACGGTCGCCGTACCGCTGGCCACGATGGCGCAATCGGCCGCCGCAATGGCGTTGTAGGTTTCTCCCTCGACCCGTTTTATCTCCAGCCCCGGCCGCGCGTAGGGCGCCAGCATTTCCGGTTTCAAATTGGGCGCCACCGCATGCACGAACTGAATCTCACGACCACCCGCAGAACGCCGCAGCCGCTCGCAAGCTTCGATGACCCGCTCATAGTGTCGCGCAATCTCGCTTTTCCGGCTCCCCGGCAAAAGCGTAACAATGGGCCGTTTCGCGTCTAACCCGTGTCGCGCCGCAAACTCTTTGCGTCCCATCGTCGCCTGTACCAAATCGAGCAGCGGATGCCCCACAAAGTTCACTGGTACTCCCGCCTCACGGTAGATCTTCTCCTCGAACGGGAAAATCACCACCATCTGCTTCACCAGCCGCCTCACCACGCTTACTCGTCCGGCCCGCCACGCCCACACCTGCGGCCCGATGAAGTAGCCGACCGGTATCCCGCGATTCCTCAGCCGCCGCGCTACACCCAAATGCGTTCCCGGAGAGTCCACCAGAATCGCTAGTGCTGCGCCGCGCTTCACCGCTTCCGCCGCGAGCCGGTTTTGCACTCGCACCACGGTAGGAATCCTGTGGATCACCTCGGTGATGCCCACAACCGCCACTTGGTGATAGTCAGCAATGAGTTCGACTCCCGCCTCGGCCATGCGTGGACCGCCCATCCCGAACAGCTCCGCGCCCGTGCGCTGACGCAAAGCTGTGGCAAGACTCGCTGCGTACATATCGCTTGACGCCTCGCCCGCCGAAATCAGAATCCTGGGCGCGTTCATGCGGGAGTCCCGTGAGAGGGGTGGCCACCGGGAGGAGATTGCGAACTAGGAGTTGGGGACGAAAAACGCGCCGTACAGTTCTTTGCGGCGTCAGTCATCGGCTGGCATTGGCTGCGAATATCCGCTCGCAGACCCGCCGGGCAAGGGAAGAGCCACTTCCTGTTCCTTGTATTGCAGCTGGTAGAGCCGGTAATAAATTCCGCGTAGCGCCAACAGCTCCTGATGCGATCCCTGCTCGCGCAGCCGGCCTTTGTGGAACACAAGAATCCGGTGGGCGTGCTGAATCGTGCTCAGCCGGTGCGCGATCACCACCGCCGTTCGTCCTTCGATCAGGCGGTCGAGCGCTTCGCGGATCATCAATTCCGTCTTGGTGTCGACGCTTGAAGTCGCTTCATCCAAAATCAGAAACTTCGGATTGTGCGCGAGGGCCCGCGCGAAACTAACGAGTTGTCGCTGTCCCACCGAAAGCGTCGCGCCGCGCTCGGTAACCGCCGTTTCGACGCCCCGCGGCAGCGAAGCCAGGAACGGTCCAAGCCCCACGTCCCGCAACGCTTCTTCCACGCCCGCACGATCGATGGTTGCAGTGCCCAGCTTCACGTTAGATTCCAGAGTGCCAGTAAAGAGGAAGGGGTCCTGCAGCACGATACCGAAGAGCCGGCGCAAATTGTGTAAATCCATTTCACGGATATCCAGGCCATCCAGCAAGATCTGCCCGCGCTGAATGTCGTAGAACCGCAACAGTAGTTGAATGATGGTGGTTTTGCCCGCGCCGGTGTGCCCTACGATCGCCAGCGTCTGCCCGGGTTCGACGCGGAAAGAAACGTCGCGCAGCACCCACTCGTCGTCCTTGGGCGTCGCGCCGCCGTGATAGGCGAACCACACGTTACGGAATTCGATTTCACCGTGCGGATCTGGAAGCACTCGCGCATCTGCGGCTGAGGTAATGGTAATCGGTTCATCGAGCAGCCGAAAAATGCGCTCCGAAGCCGCCATGGCGGTCTGCAAAATGTTGAACTTTTCGCTCAAATCCTGGATTGGCCGGAAGAACCTCTGGGCGTAAATCATGAACGACATCAACAGCCCGATTTCCACGGTGCCCGTGATCACCCGCAAACCGCCGACCCAATAGAGCAGCGCGATGCCCGCCATGCTCAGAAACTCCACTGCCGGATAGAAGAACGAGAAGGCGTCGATCGCGTCCTTGTATGCCTCCATGTGAATCTTGTTCAGCTCGGCGAACTGTTTCCGCGATTTCTCCTCGCGGTTAAAAAGCTGCACCACCGCCATTCCGCTGATGTGTTCCTGCAGGTAGGAGTTGATCCGCGCGATCGCCGTCCTGATCCGCCGGTTCGCGTCGCGCACCCAATTTCGAAAAACAAACGTCACCAGGATCATGAACGGCAGCGGCGAAAGAGTGGCCATCGCCAGCCGCGGACTCAGGACGAAGAGCCAGGCAACCATGCCCACCAGCAGCACCACGTCGTTCAGCATGGCCACGACGCCCGAGGCGAACAGGTCGTTCAGAGCGTCCACATCGGTCGTGGCGCGTGTTACCAGGCGCCCCACCGGGCTGCGATCAAAGAATCCCATGGGCAGCCGCTGTAAATGCTCGAAGATTTCTTTCCGCAGGTCGTACATGGTTTCCTGCCCGACCCGCTGCATAATCCGCACCTGGGCGTATTGTAGCCCGAAGCTCGCGACGAGCGCCCCTACCGACGACGCCACCACCCACAACAGCCCGGCCAGCGCCTTTTGCCGTGCGATGGTGTGCGCGAAGCCAGGCACGATGTACCCATCAATTGCAATATGGAATAGGTAGGGCCCCACGATCTCGGTCACGGCCACGCCGATGGTCATGGACACCGCAACCCATACCCACAACATATACGGCCGGAGATACTTCAGCAGGCGCCGCGTGAGCTGCGTGTCGTAGACCTTGCCAAGCTTCTCTTCTTCGCGGAAATCACTCATCGCGCGCCAGTTCTTCCTCCAGCAACTGCTTCTGGTGCAGATCGGCGTAGTAGCCGCCGAACGCCAGCAGTTCATCGTGCGTTCCGCGCTCGATGATTCGCCCATCGCGCATCACGATGATCTGGTCGGCGTCTTTTACGGTAGAAACCCGGTGCGAAATCAGAATCGTCGTCCGTTGCCTCATCACCTCGCGTAGCCGCCTCAGGATGCGCTCCTCGGTGTCGGTATCGACGCTCGATAGCGAGTCATCGAGAATCAGAATCCTGGGCTGTCGCACGACCGCTCGCGCAAGCGACGTCCTTTGCTTCTGGCCACCCGATAGCGTTACGCCTCGCTCGCCGACCATGGTGTCGAGCCGCTGGGGAAAGCTCTGAATCTCGCCAGAAATGCTGGCAATCTCCGCCGCTTCCATCACATGCTCTTCGGCCGCCTCGGTCACGCCAAAGGCGATGTTCTCGCGCACCGTCTCGCTGAACAGAAAGGTATCCTGCGGCACGTATCCAATCGCCCGCCGCAGCTCCTGCAGGGGATATTCGCGAATCGACCGGCCGTCGATGAACAGCGTCCCGGCAGGCGCCTCCCATAACCGCGCGATCAGTGCCGCTACCGTCGATTTTCCGCTTCCGGTGGGGCCCACGATCGCAAGCGTCGACCCTGCGGGAATCAGCAGGTTCAGGTCATGTAGCACGGGGAGGCCCGGCCTGCCGCTGGCGGCCGCGCTTCCGGTTGTTCCCGTATTTCCGATCGTCGGATAGGCAAAGGTTAATTGACGGAACTCGATCTCGCCGCTGATATCCGATTCTGGGTGCGGACCGATCTCCGCGCTGGCGGCCCGAGTCCCCTCTCCGTTGGACTCTGCACGAAGTGACCCTGGCCCAACGCCGGCGTCGTTAATCCCCGGCTTGGCGGTCAAAATGTATTGCAGCCGTCCCATCGATGCTGCGCCGCGTTGAAAGATATTCGTCACCCAGCCGATTGCGATCATCGGAAAAATCAGTTGGATCAAGAAGGCATAGAACGCCGAGAAGGTTCCCAGCGTCACCTTGCCGTCAATTACCTTCACGCCGCCCATTCCGAGCAGGATAACGACGGTCAGCCCGATCAGTGCCGAAAGGGCAGGGAAGAACAAAGCCCAAGCCCCAATCAGTTTAATGTTCTGGTTGACGTAGTCTCGGTTGGCCGCGTCAAAGGCCGCAATCTCGGGCCTTTCCTGCACGTAGGCGCGTATCACGCGGAGCCCGGTCAAGTTTTCCTGCGCCCGTGTGGAAAGCGCCCCCAGCGCCGCTTGTATTTTTTCTGAAAGCCGGTGAATCGTTTGCCCGAAGAACTTCACCGCGACCACCACGAACGGCACCGGAAGCAGAACCAGCAGCGTCAGAGACCAGGAAAGCTTCGACATGAAGTAAATCGCCAGTACCATCGTCGCCAGGGTTGTTGCGCTGTACATGATCCCCGGCCCCAGGACCATGCGCACCGAGTTCAAATCATTGGTGGCGCGGGACATCAAATCGCCTGTCCGATTCCGCACGTAGAACTCCGGCTCGAGGCCCAGCAGCCGCGCCAGCAAATCGTTCCGCAGGTCATACTCGATCTCGCGCGAAATCCCGATTAAAATCCAGCGGCTCCAGAACGATAGAAACCCCTTCACCAGCATGGCCCCAACCAGAATCAAGCAGTAAATCCCCAACGCGTGCCGGCTGGATGGGGCATAAAACGAAAGCAATGGCTGCAAAATGGCGCGCGAGGTCCCGGTAAGCGTCGCAAGCGGCTGGGGCGATCCCTTCAGGCAATCCACAATGGCGCCGATCACCAGCTGCGGTACCGCCCCAACCAGGCCCATTAAGGTCAGAGATAGCAGCCCCAGCCCGACCATTCCCTTGTAACGCGCCACATAGGGCAAAAGAGGCTTCAGATGGTCCCAGCCTGAGGGCTGTTGGTTTTGTTCGCCAGGCTTGGCCGTGACAGGTTGTGCGATTGCGCTCATCGTGAAAGCTCTAACCCACACGAAAGCGGCAGTTCGCAGCCCGTGTGACAAGTTCTTAGATGCGGCAGTAGATACTTGGAACCGTGTTTCATCTGGACGCTCGCCTTGGCCTTACGGGGGTATGCCCTCTGCGACCATCCATGTCCGCCCACAGTACGAGAGCGACCACGACAAGCAGGTTCATCTTCCTGCGCGGTATCCGCGCGATTCGCGATACGCAAGCTCGCGAGTTGAAAATTTGATGTATATGATTCTAGCGCTTCGCGACTACCCGGCGAAAGCGTTTGTGCGTTGCCTGTGCCGTCAGTGGCTGACCAGAATTTCTTCGACCCGGGCCTCAAAATTCTCCTCGCCCTCCGACCACAGCTTCCAGCGCTCCACCGGCACGGCCTTTTCGATTTTTCTGGTCCAATCGAGCAGTTTTTTTATGTTCTCCCGCGTTTTTTCCTGATATCTCTGTAGATTCTCCGGCCAGGCCATGGCCTCGAGAAAACGTGCTTCCTCGGGGCTCTGTGCCGCGGCCCGTTCGCCCCTGCTCCTACCTAGGAGTCCCGCGTGTCCGGTGAAAAGATGCTCAAATCCGAGATCTACTTGGATATGCCCGTTCTCCTGCCAGAACGCCTCGTCGTAGTCCTCGCCGCGCACAAATATTTCCAGCGGCTGCGCCTCGCTGTTCCATCGTCCTTGCGCGTCCAGCACCCATAGATCCCAGTTCCCGCGAACTTCGTAGGACACGTCGGTATTCAGATGATCCTTCACCAGTTCGATGATTCGCTCAGAATCGATCGGCACCGCCCGTAAGTCCTGCTCGAGAATGGGCGTCTCTGTTGGATCCACCGCGGACACCACCAAATAGGTAAAACCGGGCCTCGTCGTCGAGGAAGGCACAGTTTCAAGGAATTTTCCAAGCTGCTCGAGCATTTGTGGTTCGGAGAAGTTCTTGCGCCAAACACTGAGATACGCTTGATTCGCCATAACCAAGATTATACCGTCAGGCCCACTCACATCGAAAATCAGCGCTAAAGGCGACGGCGCATTTGGTAGCCGCAGCTGGCAAGGGCCGCAGCTTACATTTTGAGCCATGCAAGGAAGGGAACTTCTACGGCTAGCGGGATCGCAGCGCTACACTTTGAGTCAAACCTGGTTTCTGCTCTTGTCCTCGTGTTCGGTACCGAGAGCTGTCGAGATGCCTATCAACCGCTCTTTCAGCATGTCGCCCATACCGGCTAGGACCTGCGAGCAGGTCTCGCGCATCCGCTTTTCAGCTGTTTTCGACAGGCTGTCGAGCACCGCCTGCGAATTCTGCCCCAGCGTGGCCGCCGAGGCGAGCAGCCATCCGTTCGTCGCGTTGTCGAGCCGGGCTTTAAATGCCTCGATGGATTCCTCGGACGCCTTTTTCACATGCTGCATCCACTCTTGCTTTTCGGCTTCCTGCCGGGCTGCCCAGGAATCGAGAAGCGGAACCAGTTGCGATTGCAAATAGGTCGCGGCCTGTTCCACGCCTTGGGCCACCTTCTCGTCGAGCTTCTTCTGGAATTCCTCGATCGCTTCTTCGCGGCCGAAATGGGCCTGTTCGCGCGCTTTCTCGATCGCTTCGTGGGACACTTCCTGGAAGCTTTTTAGCGAATTATGCGTCAGCTGTTGCACGTGGTTCGTAAAGGAGGCATGCGCGATTCCGGCCGTTTCATTCAGATGCAGCCGCTCACGGTCGAGAACCTCTTTTGCGGCTTCTTCGATCTCCGCCCGTCCGTGTTCCACATACCCGCGCCGGTAATGATCCAGCTCCGAGGCCACCAAGCTTGACACCTCGGCGGCTTTGTCCTGGAGGGCATTCGATGAATTCTCGATCACCCGCTCCATGGTCGACTGCATATTGGTTTGCGCTTTTTTCTGGTACCACTCAGACGACTTCAACAGTGCTTCGTATGCCGAATGTTGCATCTCGGAGCTCTTCTGGTCTAGTTCCTCTTCAACACGCGTGATCGTCGCGCGGCAGGCCATCTCGAATTCAGCCGGATATTTCGCCGCCTCCAGCTTCATGCGCTCGAGAGATTCCTGCACGGCCTGTTCTGACGCCACGCGCACCTGTTCGTGCGTCCGGTTTTGGATCTCCGCGGCCTGTTCTGACACCTGCCGCAGCTGCTCGCGAACGCTGTTTTGCAGTTGTGTGGCTTCGACGCTGGCATTCTGCAATTCGGAAACGGCCAGCCGAACCACCTCGCCTGCTGCAAGCTGGACACGCTCCTGCGTCACCCGCGACGACTCTTCGGCCAGTTCGGATGCGCGCTGCGTCTGCTCGCGAATGGCATTCTGCAGGCGCACAACTTCTTCTCCGGCAAAGGCCAGCTCGGCGACCGCTTTCTGGACGGTCGTCTCGGATTCCCTTTGCACTCGCTCGCGAGCCGCGTGCTGGATGAGCGCCACTTGCCCGGAGGCTTGTTCGATCAGCCCGCGAATGTTTTCTGGCACCCGGTCGGCCTGCTGCACAGCGTCTCCCAATTTCGAGAGCGCCGCTTCGATGGCGCTGTTAGACGCCTGTTCGAGGTTCTCGATAGCCTCACCTTTCGCGCGCCTTATTTCCTCGGAAGCCTGCCGTCGCTGATCGCCTAGCTCATTCTGAATCTGCGCCGCCGCTTGCTGTGCCTTGGCCAGCTCCGCCGTAGCGGTTTCCATAGCTGCTGCAGATACCTGCCGTATCCACGATTGAAGAGAATCCTGGATGTGGGCCGCCTGCTCGCCGGCTTGCTGGGTCTGCTGATTCAGACTGGCCTGCACTTCGGCCGCCCGCAGCCCGGCGTTAGTAATAGCTGAAAAAGCGCGCTCGGCTTCCTCCCGCTTGGGCGCTATTTTCAGGTCGAGTTCGCTTGAAAAATTCTCGATTACTTTCTGCGCGGAGGCTTGCAGGACGGGATCGATATGTCCTACTCGCTCGGCGATAATCTCATCGGTTCGCCGCTCAATGGCCGCCCGCTGCGTGGTGATCAAATCATCGATTCGCTGCTGCGTTTGCTCGAGGGCGGCTTTGGCGGCCTGCTCGAGCTGCGCCTGTGCTTGCTCTGCCTTGACGCGCTCCTGGGCCAAGCCTGCACTGAGCGAGTGAATCGATTCCTGCGCCGACGCCACTACCGCGTTGGTTTGCTGCTCGATTGTCTCCTGCCCGGTCGCAGCCATCTCTGCCATCTGCAGTCGTGCCCGTTCGAAGGCTGCACTGGCCGCCTCCTCGAGCTGCGTTTTGGCTTGCTCTGCTTTGGCGCGCTCCTGCGCCAAGCCTGCGCTGAGTGAGTGAATCGATTCCTGCGCCGATGCCATCACCGCGTTGGTTTGCTGTTCGATGGTCTCCCGCTCGGTCGCAGCCATCTCTTCAATCCGCAGCCGTGCTCGTTCGAAGGCTGCGCTGGCCGCCTCCTCGAGCTGCGCCTTGGCCTGTTCCGCGCTGGCACGCTCCCGCGCCAGGTCGGCACAGAGAGACTCAATTGACTCCTGCGCCTCGGTGGTAACCGCGTTGGTTCGCTGTCCGATGGTTTCCTGTCTGGTTGCGACCATCTCATCGATCTGCCGTCGCGCTTGCTCGATCGTTGCCTTGGCCGCTTCTTCCAGCTGTAATTTGGCTTGTTCGGCACTCGCGCGCTCTTGGCTCAAGCCAGCGCCCAGCGACAGAATCGACGTTTCCGCTCCCGAAATCACTTCGTTTAACAGGGTTCGCAGGCTCTGTTTGCGATCCGCGACATGTTGGTCGCCCATCGCCATGGCTGCCTGGGACACTTCGTTGAGCTTCTCATCCAGGGTTGCCGACGCTCCGCTCAGCATCGCGTCGAATTGCTCACGCCACTTCCGGGTTGCCGCGTCGGCTTCGGCGCGCGACTGCTCTGCCAGTTGGCTGCGCACCTCCGAGGCGGTCTGCTCGAAGGTTTTCTTCCATTCCTCGATATGGGCGGAGTCAGTTCCGGTGATGCCAAAACTTGCTGCGATGAGGATTTGGCCTCCCGCTCCGCAATGACGCGCTCGACCACGACCTCGACGCTGAGCTTCAGGTCCTGTGCGACAGCCTGCTGTACGGCTCGCCTGGCCGCTTCCTCGGCGGCCTTGCGCGCTCTTTCTTCCGCCAGTTGAATGTGGGCCTCGGTGGCTTGGCGCGCTTCCTCGGCAATGGCTGAGGCCCGCTGCGCCGCCAGGCTGGCGGCATCTTCCGCGGCTTGGCGGGTTCTTTGTTGAGCTTGCTGTACGCTTGCTTCGGTTGTCCGGCGCGCTTCTTCGGCGATGGCTGCGGCTCGCTGCGCCGCCATGCCTGCGGCTTCCTCCGCGGCTTGGCGGGTCCTTTCCTCTGCCAGCTGGATATTTGCTTCGCTCGTTTTGCGCGCTTGCTCGGCGATGGCCGCCGCTTGATTGGCCACTTGGCTGATCGCCTGCTCGGTCGCCTGGCTTACGGCTTGCCGCACTGCATCGCGCACTTTTGCGTCGATCTGCGCGATATTTGCTTCGTTGGTGAGCCGCGCCTCTTCGACGATCGCCGCCGTCTTGTTGGCGGCCTGGTGGATGACCTTCTTTACTTCCGCTTCGGACACACGCTCGATCGATGATCGGATGGCGTGCTCGACGGTCTCATGCATCTGTGCGTCGAGCTGCTGACGCACAATGGTCATTTCCTCGTTAATCGCCGTTTGTGCGCCCCGGCGCAGCGTTTTATCGAGAGTTTCTTTGGCCTCTGCGACGATCTTGGCCATCTGCCGTGCGACCGCGATCTGCGCATCCGGTGTCGACGCCTGGGCCGCTGCAGGCGAGGGCATCACGTGAATCTTCGGTCTCCGGTCACCATTATGGGAGGCGTTCCGCCCGCGGCACTGGGGGCCGTCGGAGACGGAGTTACGGTTCCAGCAGCCTCGCCGCTCTTCTCGGGGCTGGCCGCCAGGGGCACGGGGGCGCCGCTTGACTCCGGCGCAGACTCGCTCTCGACCAACACATCGATGTCCAGCTCTTCAGACGGTGCTGCCGCAGCCACCCTTTCGTCGGCGCACGGGAACCAATCTTCGGGCGGAAAGGCAATCCCCCAAACATTTCCGGGAGCCTCGAATTCCAGGCCAATCTGAAACAGTTCCCTTACGGTCCGCGGCCTCTGTACCCAAACGACATGCCCCGGTACGATCCGCGGCGGAAACGCAGGCTCCATCCGCGGTATCTCGAGCGTCACAATGGAATTCTTGGGAACGTAGTGCTTTGACTGGTATTTGCAGCCGTGGCAGTTCACCATGACAGTAGTCGTCCGCTCTTTGAACGGCTGACCGAGCGCGTCCACCCCCGAAACCGTTATCGGTACGGCTTGCACGATACGCGTGCTGCGACGCTTTTGTGTGCCGGGGTCGCTTGTTGGTAGAGTCTCGCTCACCTAACTCCTCCGAGGGGGGAAAATCTAGCCTAGCACTGCAGAGAGGCGAGGTCGAGCAACATAGCCGCATTGTGCGTAAAGGTGAAATGACGCATCGGCGCGCCGAAGCCGACCCTCGTCTCCCAGGCCGGCTTCGGGCGGGGAGGGTCGCCCCCAGAGCAACCAAACTAGCAGCGCCACACGTCTCATGCCTTTGGCAACTATCAGATCGGAGGATACTTGGTTTGAAGCGTACAACTTGTGGACTCGCTGCCGTCTTTATTCCCCTTCTTGTTTTTGCCACATCGGCCAGGGCCCAGAGCGGCAGCGTCTATTTCGGAGGCGGGACCGCCAGCGACTCTTCGGCCGGTCCCATCGACACCCTCGGCGCCGGCATCACCTACACCACCCCGCGCATGGGAGGCTTCTTTGACACGGTTGGAGGCGATGTCATCCTCTTTCACCATCTCGGTGTTGGTGCTGAAGTATCCTTTGTAACAGCAAAGGGCCTTATGCAGGTCTTCAGTATCATCCTTCGTTTTACGACATCAACGCTGTCTACCAGCCAGCAATTTCTTCTTCCCAGCGTTTCGTGCCGGAAATCCAGGGCGGAGTTGGCAGAGCCAGTATCGGGCTCTATTACACGCCGCAATTTTGCGCCACGTTTTCTGAAGGCTGCCGTTCCACGACGGCCGAGGTCTCCTCAGAGAGTCACTTGGAGTTGCATTTCGCCGGCGGTCTCCGCTACTACTTTTACAAGGGAGCGTTTGTGCGGCCACAGGTGGACGTTCGCTGGGTCCACAACATTCTCTATTTCGGCAGCTCGTGGGTACCTGAATACACTGTCTCGATCGGTTACACGGTTCGCCGCAATCACTGATCTGATTCGATATCGATTACACGATTCGCTCGCAGGAACCGGGCGCGATCCAGGTCCTCTGGCAGCGTCTTACAGAACATCGTGCGTGGAGGCCAGAGAAGCTTACGTTGGATCAAATAGTCTTGGCGTTGTTGTCCTGGCGGGCCTTTGTAGCACGGCAGCGATTGCCTTGTGTAGATCGGATACGGCGCAGCGCTTGCTGACGCAGGCGTCAGCGCCGGCAAATCGGGTCAATTCAATAACGGTTTCCGATTCGTGCATCGACAAAAAGACAATCTTGGTCTTCGGTGAAAGGCGGCGGATCTGGCGGGCTGCGGCTGTCCCTCCCATCAAGGGCATGCTCAGATCTAGGAGTACGAGATCCGGTTCGAGCTCGACAACCTTCTCGATCGCCTCTAGCCCATTACCGGCTTCACCGCAAACGTCCCAGCGGTCTCGCAACAAATTCGCAAGACCCTCGCGGACAACTTCATGATCATCGACCAGAAGGATTCGGTTTAGCATATTTCCATCTTTCCGTGTCAGCGCAGATTGCCAGACGGCGGAATCTTCTCGCAGAAAAAAGTCGTTGACCATACCGAGTTGGCCCTAGTACCTGGGACTTGAACTTGACGCCCGTCTGTTTGACGCCTCTTAAATACTGATAATTAAGGACTTATTGGGAAGCGCTCGCCAGGTGATCCGCTGCCGGCATAAGAAAAAATTTGACGGGCTTGTGTTTCCAGTGGTTGATCGGGGACCTGTGGCTACCAGGAACTGCCGGTCGGGTGGGTTCTACCGAGAAATCGTACCGGAATGTACCGCGGGGGCGGTATTCGTTCCCGGGGCACAGTGTGACAGTTTTGTGCGATGCGGCTTGTTCCGCATCGGGTGCTGGAACTGCCTAGGTCCTGGTCTTTGGGTTGGGCCAGAGCGAAATCGCTCCCTAGCGCCTGCAGACAAGTTTCCATGAATCAGGGAGAAAAATGGCAAATAGGCAGCAGTCCCTCGCGGCCAAGTCAGTCGTCAGTTCCCCGGCGCGCATGCCCGACCACTCGCCAGCGCAGTCCCGTTGGAAAATGGAAGAGCCCTGGATGGCTATTTTGTTTAGAGAATTGGACAGATCGTTTCGCGAGTTTGCAAAGGAATCCGGCCGCTTGACACGACTGGTGCAGCGCAAGAAAACGTGTTGCGTACCCTCGGAAGGGTTCAGCCATCTAGTCTCGGAACGGATGGAAGCTGTCGAATACGCTTTTCAAACCTACCTGCGGCGAAAAGACGAGTTGTTGACCTATATTCACGCTACCGCGTGGCAGGCTGGTCCCTGCAAGTCCCGAACCTTCAAGGCCATCAAACCGAGATCCCGCTGGGAAATTGATCCCCATGGACAGGATGTACCTAACAGCCGCTAGCAAGCCGAGCTGCTATTGGATGAATCGGCGACTACCGGTGCCCGGCCTGCACATAAGCTCGGCGATACGATGGACACTTAGGATTCGCCCACGCTTCCGCTAGCGAGGTGTACAGCTGCTCGCCAGCTCATTCCAACGCGCTAGCCAATCCCGAAGATCTGAGTTGGTGGGAGCCGCCATGGCGCGCGTGGCCGGCTTGATAAACGAGCTTCGGGATGGCCTGGTTCCATTAGGCAACGCTCGGTCCAATTTCTCGCGGGCCGATCAAAACCTGATCCACGATCGTAGGCCGCTTGTGTATCATATGCCGATGCGAATCATCACTCTCGAAGAGCACGTCACCACTCCGACAATCGTACGGGCCTCATCGAACGGTCAAGGGGGCATGCCGTCGAACGCCTACATCCAATCGCTGCATGCCAAACTGCTCGACATCGGCGAAGGCCGTCTCGCCGACATGGATGCATCCGGCATCAGCATGCAGGTCCTGTCGATTTCGGCTAGTCCGAGCGATAAAATGGAGTCCTCCGCGGCCCATGCCCTCGCGCGTGATGCCAATGACATCCTCGCGGCTGCGGTCAAAGCCCATCCGGATCGCTTCGCCGCCTTCTGCACGCTCGCACTTCAGGAGCCTGACAAAGCCGCCACCGAGCTGGACCGCTGCGTTCGCCGACTCGGATTCAAAGGCGTTATGGTCAACGGCACCATGAATGGCCAGTTCCTTGACGATGCGAAGTTCACCCCGTTTTTCGAAGCCGCCCAGGCGCTCGATGTTCCCATTTACCTCCATCCGGCGCCCCCGCCCATGCCGGTTATGGAAGCTTACTTCAGCGGCCTTCCCGGCCAGCTTGGCTTTTTGCTGTCGACCGCCGGCTGGGGATGGCACATCGAAACCGGATTGCATAGTCTGCGCCTCATCATCACCGGCCTTTTTGACCGTTTTCCGAAGCTGAAAATCATCATCGGCCACATGGGCGAAAATCTGCCGTTCTCGGTCGCCCGTTCTCAAATGGTTTTTTCTCGGGGCACTCTGAGTCTCAAGCGTCCGCTCAGCGAATATTTCCAGGAGCACTTCTACCTCACCACCAGCGGCTACTTCACCCTGCCGCCGTTCCTCTGCATGCTCCAGATCGTCGGCGCCGACCGCATCCTGTTCTCTGTCGATTATCCCTTCAGTCCGAATACGATCGGCCGCAAATTTCTCGACAGCTTAGCGGTTGGTCCTGAGATCCCGCAAAATCGCCCATGGTAACGCGGAAAAGCTTCTGAAACTTTGATCGGCGGCGAAACCCGCACGCGCCTATCGCGCTGTAGGGATACCCAGAACCGCTAGTGGAAGTGCGAGATCAGCACGGCATCGCCAATGCGGCGCCCGCGGGCGAAAATCGTCTCATCGCCGTTTGGTGAGACCGCGAAAGACCAGATCAGGTCCGAATTGAAGTTGGTGATCGGCCTAGGAGCAGGTGCTGCCTTTCCGGGGGGCACAAGCGGCTGGGCCCACACGTTCGTTACGCCCTGTTTGTTCATGAGGAATAAGATCGAGCGGCCATCCTTAGCCCAAGCAACTTTGGCGCCGGCTTCGTCTCCAAGATTCGCGCCTTGAGGAAGGTTGTAGATGTTCTGAACTTCGCCGCTCTCCGCGCCCAAGGTTGCCAGCCGCGCGGGTTTGTCGGGGCCCGGGTCATAGGAGCCGGCAATCGAGTGGCCGTCAGGGGAGATAACCGGATATTCAAGATGTTCCTTGCCAAGAGCCGCCCGCGCACTTCCGTCTATACCAGCTTTCATTAGCCGTTCCGGCGCAACCGATGCGTCCTGGTAAACGATCAATTTCCCGTCAGGCGAACAACTGGGCCGCTCGTCCTCTGGCCCGCTCGTAATCTGTTTGAGATTCG
This sequence comes from uncultured Acidobacteriota bacterium, assembly GCA_963718485.1. Lineage (GTDB taxonomy): Bacteria > Acidobacteriota > Terriglobia > Acidiferrales > UBA7541 > Palsa-295. The sequence goes on along the minus strand of CAVQZU010000061.1, from coordinate 29,851 downwards.
CACCGCTGGAATCTCCCCGCCAGATTGTGGCCCGGCCACCGCTGTCGATTACCGTGAATACGAAATCACCGGTCTTTTCGCAGGCGGCAGGCAATACCGGCGAGCCGGAAGGAACTGCCACGTCCCGCAGGTCGGCGCCTTTGGCGGAAACCGTGGCGAGGCGTACAACGCCGGAAGTGTAGTAGGTGTAGAAGATCCGGTCGCCGGTCGTCCAGGCCACGCCACCCAGCCCGTCGGCGCGTCCCACACCCGACGTAATTTGACGCGCCTCGGAGAACGGGCTGGCGCTTCCTGCTCCCGCCACCGATAGACTGGACGCAAAGGAGAGCTGCGTGGTCGAAAGCGTGACGTCGTCTCCGCTGACGCTTGCCCCTTCGTAGTAGTTCAGGTCATTTGTGATTCGCAGGGTGTTTCCGGCCGGATAGCTTACTTCCCAGAGCTGCGCATTAAACGTAGATTTGCTGTTTGCCAGGGTGAATACCACGCCTGAGCCGTCGCGCAGCCAGGCGAGTTGCGCGGGGTACTCCCAGGGCAGGCTGCCGAGCCGCTTCTCGGCACCGGAATCGGCGGCAACCGTTTCAAGGAAATACTGATCGGGATCGTCATTTGTGGTTCGCAGGATCGCAATCCGCTTTCCATCAGGAGACCACGCCGGGCCGGAAGACGCGAAAGACACCGGATAGTTCAGTCTGGCGAGTCGCTGCTCGCCCGTACCGTCGGCGCCCACGACCATCAGCATGGAGGTCATGGTTTCCGGCGATTGCCGCACAAACACGAAACGCTTTCCGTCCGGCGAAAAGCTGATGGGGCTGTCGACGTCGAACAGAATTTGGCGAGGCGTTCCTCCCAATGACGGCACCTGGTAGAGCGCTGAGTGATCCACTTTCATGTCTCGTTCGATGAAGTAGAGATAGTTCCCATCGGGCGAAAAGGCGAGGCTCATGAACGGGTCGGTAGACGCAGGCACCACCTGCGCCACGCTGCCCGTGGCAAGTTGGCGAATCCACACACTCGACGGCCCATTTTCCGACTGCGCGTAGGCAAGCCACTTGCCATCAGCGGAGATCGCCGGAGACTGAATGTTCCCAGAGGACGTCACCGGGGAAATCATCATCTTCATGAATGTGCTTTCCTCATGACGCGCGTAGCGATTGTGGATGCTCAGCCCCAAAAACGCTCCGGCAGCTGCGACCACGGCGAGCACGATCAAACCGCCTGCAACCAGGGAACGCCGCCGCGGTAGCGCCGCCATCTTCGCAGCGGGTGTCAAAGGCCCTGAGGGTTTTGCATCGAGAGCACTTACCGTAAAGCCCTGCGAGCTGGGCTTGGCCTTGCCTCCGCCTACGATCGGCAGCCGCGATGAATCCGAGTCGCGCTTGAGGCGCTTCAAATCGGCCCGAAGCTCGGCAGCCGTTTGGTAGCGCAGATCGCGTTCTTTCTCGATGGCCTTCGCGACAATTTCTACATAGCGGACGGGCAAGGCCGGGTTCAGTGACGAAGCCTCTAGCGGCTGTCTGTTTAAAATCGCGTCGAATACAACCGCTGACGTTGCGCCATCAAACGCCGGGTGTCCGGTAGCCATCTCATAGAGCACCGCACCCAGGCTGAACAGGTCTGTCCTCGCATCGAGATCTTCTCCCCGCGCTTGCTCGGGAGACATGTAGGCGACGGTCCCCAAAGCCGAACCCGGGCTCGTGACCAGTAAATTGTCGGTCGTTAGCTGAGCTGCCGTATTGCCGGTTCCGACCGCCTCGGCGACGCGCCGGCCCAGGGATTGCTTTGCCAGGCCGAAATCCAGAATCTTGGTGAGCCCACGAGTCGTTATAAAAATGTTGGCAGGCTTGATATCCCTGTGGACGATTCCTTGAGAATGCGCGGCATCGAGCGCGTCCGCAATCTGAGTGCCCCAATCCAGAAGCAACTCGGTCGTAAGCGGCCGTCCCCCGAGCCGCTCGCGCAGCGTTTGCCCTTCGATCAGCTCCATCACGAAGAAGGGAAGCCCATCATGCTCGCCGATGTCATAGATCGTGCAAATGCCCGGATGATTGAGCGAGGACGCCGCACGCGCTTCGCGTTGAAATCGCTCGAGGGCGGCCGGATCCTTCATCAGCTCGGGAGAAAGAAATTTGAGCGCAACCTGCCGCCCCAGCCGCGTATCCTCGGCACGGTATACTTGCCCCATGCCTCCGGCCCCCAGGATTTCTATAATTCTGTAGTGAGAGATTGTTTCGTCGATCATTGTTTCGTACAACTATCTTACACTGGGCACGCGGGTGGGCGTGAAGCTCGGAAAATCATCCATCTAGAAAACGAACGCGGGAACTGCGACCCGGGCGCCTGCCGCTCCGTCAGTGTTTGCTTGCTCTTATGCTTATTGCGCGGAAGAAGATCTCGGAATCACCGTGACGGTTACGGGCTGGTCCAGCTGGAAATCAAGCTTCGTCTCGGATGGAATTTTTACCTGCTTGCCCTTGGTGGCTCCCTGGTAAACCCCGCCCGCGCCTGCGCCGACGCCGGCCCCGATGGCTGCGCCCTTGCCGCCGCCGGCCAGAGCGCCGATAATTGCGCCCAGAGCCGCGCCGCCGCCCACCTTCTCCGCCGTGTTTTTACCCCGCGAACTGCCAGAGAGCGAATAGGTGCTGCTCACCAATGGATAGGATCGGCCTTGGTACTCCAGCTTGATCAGTTCCAGATGCAATTCGCTTTTGCCCGTCATCCTCCCGGCCGAAGTTGCGTTTGACAATCGGACGTACACATCGGCGCCCTTCGGCACGACCACCTGGTCATCGACAACGAGCGGTGCGTCGAGCGAGGCGTGAAAAATCTCCCCTGCCGTGTTCACCGACGAGTCTACCCCGTCGATCATGCGGATCGTTACGGTTGAGCCCGCCGCTACCGTCACTGGTTTCGGTTGCGGAGGCGGTGGCGGAGGCGGCAGAGCCGCGGGAGCCGGTGGTGGAGCCGCGGGCGGCGGTGGGGGTGCCGGAAGCGGCTGGTCGGGTGGTGGTTGATATTGTTGTTCGGGCGCTGCCGGCGGCATGTTCTGCGTCGTTTCTACGGGCCGGGGGTCGCGGTGCTTCTTCACTCGGGCTTTCTTGGGCGGCCCGACGTCGGCGAGTTTTGCCGCAGGCGGCAGCACAGCGGGCGCCGATTGCAGTTCGGTGGTTTGCGCCTGCTGAACCGCCATCTGATCGTTTACCTTGGAAACGCCAGGCGTCTGCGTCGCAATCTTATAGGCTTCATACCGAGCCGCATCGTTCGGGACGTTCCCGGCGAGCGTTACTACGCCCTCTTTCGAGGTCACCTGCAGGCTGGAATCCTTTAATTGCCCATCGGAAAACATCTGAGACTTGATGTTCGTCACGAGTGAGGCATCGTCTGGTTTCCGCGAGCACCCGGCCGAGAGCACCATAGCAAGTACCGCGATCGAAAACGCGCATCTCTGACGCATCAGCTGTATCCTCCTGAGCGCACCCAAGGTTGTGTTTGAAGCCGTGCGAAGGCGGTGGGGCCGCCGCTACGCTTGATTTTACTACGATGCAGGCCTCCTCCTAAGCGCTGTCTGATGATTGGCGGGATTTTAGCTGGTTGCGAGAATTTCCATCGAAGCACGCCGCGACCCCTCTACTGCTCCATCTGCACGGCCACGATCTGATTGTTTTGGCTGCGGATCTCAATCGCCATTGGCGGGCGCCAGCCCGAGCCTTTGGCGATTTCGCCTCTCACCAGGCCTCCGGGGCCATTCCCATACCGAGCGAGGTCATAGACCGTCTTGCTACAGGGGTCGGCCACCATCGGATGATTGGCCGTGAAGTCATAGTCGAGCGCGAGTTTTCGAAGGTCGGTTACGTATTCCAGCTCGCAGGTGCCGTATGGCTCGCGCAACAAAAAGCCCCATAGTGCTCCGCCGGGCAAACGCACGACCATCGCGGGCTCTGATTTCTGCGTCAGGGAGTTGCGAAAATAGAACTCCTTGGATGACCAGGGCTTGGCCAGTTGCGCGGCCGTCGCGATAGGTCCCGGACCAACCGGCAGCTTTGCGTTCACAGGGGCGGGCTGCGAAAGCGGGGCGGCGGCCGGTTGCTTTTCAACTTGCTGCGATTGCGGTGTCATCGGTGTGCTGGTTGTGCGGTTCAAGCCAAAGAGCAGCAACGCCGTGACCAGCGCCGCAGCCAGCGTCAAGCCAACCCAAACAAGCTTCCCTTCGCCGAACGAATCGTCGTCTGGGCCGATCAGAGGCCCCGCGACTACCGGCGTTTGGTTACTTTCGTTCCGACGCGTTTCGCGTGCTGGGGTGTTTTCAGCTGGCCAAGACACGCCAGGTATATGGGGTTGGGCTGGCTTGAACGGATCGACGATCTTGTTCTCGGTCATGGCGCGCCGCAGGCTGGCATTCTCCAGAGTGGTTTGGCCGGCGCCGATTTGCAACCCAACGGCGCGTTCTAGCTGTTAACTACTTGGTAGAGAAGCCAGGGCAGGCATGATGTTCCTGGGCTCCGGGAGTCTACTCAGGAGGCCGGACCCAGTGAAATGGCGTGGTGCGCGGCATATTCGTGCAGGTTCGCTAGGCTCAGCAGAAGCTCGAGCATGCGGTCGCGCTCTTCCGGTGGGGGAGCGCCGGCGTCCTCGTCGAGGTTGTTGACGATCGCCAGCGCATCGGCGAGCAGCCGCTCGAGCCTGGTTGACTCGATGGGGCGTCCTTGTTGGCATTGCTGCATTACCTCGCCGGTCCGGTGAAACGCCTCATCCAGAAAATGACGGAGGCACACCTCTTCGCTCGCAAGACTCGGCGGGATCAAATTCGCGCAGGGAATTCGGCGGCAAAACCCGGAGATCGTGACAACCATCACGTTCGAGCTCCTCAGAACGAACGCTCAACGGACCGGAGAGTAACACAATTTTTGTAAATGCAAGAAAAAAGCGTCGCGCTCAGTTGAGGATTTGTGGAATTTTTCAATGGTCAAGCCTTCAAGATAAGCGGCGACGACTAGGCCCCGACGCCGTGGCACTTCTTGTATTTCTTGCCGGAGCCGCAAGGACAAGGATCGTTGCGTCCAACCTTGGCCGCGGCGCGCACCGGCTTTGGCGGCTCCGCTTGGGCCGGGCCAGCCTGGAATTGCAATTCCTTTTGTTGTTGTTGCTGCCGGCGTTCGATCTGTTTGGCCTGGTCTTCGGGCCGAGCGGGCTGCATCAGGAAGAGAAAGCGCACCGCTTCGGTGTCGATCCGGTCCATCATGTCCTCGAAAAGCGTAAACGCTTCCTTCTTGAACTCGACCAGCGGATCTTTTTGGCCGTAGCCGCGAAGCCCGATGCCTTCTTTCAAGTGATCGAGAGTAAGAAGATGGTCCTTCCATTGCGCGTCCACGATATCGAGCAGAATGTGCCGTTCGAGCCAGCGCAGCATTTGATCGCCGAAGAGCGTTTCCTTCTCCTCGTAGCGCGTTTTCACCTTTTCAAGCAGCAGGTCCGCAAGCTGATTGTGATTCAGGGCTCCGGTATCGATGCCCGCGGATTTCAAATCGAAGCCAAACTGATTCAATAGCTCATTACCGAGCTGGGTGACGTTCCACTGGTCGGGATGTTGGGTGCCCGGCGCGTAGGTTTCGGCGAGGGAATTGGCGATGGCCTCGGCGCGCTCCAGCACGAATTCCTTTTGGTCACGACCTTCAAGAAACGACCGCCGCAGCCCGTAGATGGTCTCGCGCTGCTTGTTCATCACGTCGTCGTATTCGAGCAGGTGCTTGCGGGCTTCGAAGTTCTGCGCCTCGACGGCTTTCTGCGCGTTCTCGATGCGCTTGCTGATGAGCGTCGATTCGATCGGCACGCCTTCGGTCATGCCCAGCCGGTACATGAGCGCCTTCACGCGTTCGCCACCAAAAATGCGCAACAGGTCATCTTCCAGGGAAAGGAAGAAGCGCGACGATCCGGGATCACCCTGGCGTCCCGCGCGCCCGCGCAACTGATTGTCGATGCGTCGCGCCTCGTGGCGCTCGGTGCCGAGGATGTGCAACCCGCCCATCGCCACCACTTCGTCGTGTTCCGTTTTACACTGCTCGGCAAACTGGTCGAAGATAGGTTTCCACTGGTCCAGTGGCACCTGGAAAATGCGGCCCTCCTGCTGGAACAGAACCATAGCGGCGTGGCCCGAACCATTGGGCTCGGCTACCGCGGTCGGTTTGGAGGAAGCGCCGCCTCCGCAGCGGTTTCTCCCGCATCCGCCTGCTGTGAGTCTCTGCGCCCGCGGACCGCCAGCGCCGATCACTGCGCTCGCCGGCGCGTAAGGCATCGCGAGCTTGTTCTTCAGGCAGTATTCGCGCGTCATCGCTTCGGGATTGCCGCCGAGCAGAATGTCCGTACCGCGGCCGGCCATGTTCGTCGAAACGGTCACGGCGCCTTTGCGTCCCGCCTGCGCGATGACTTTTGCTTCGCGCTCGTGCTGCTTGGCGTTCAGCACCTGGTGCGGAATTCCCGCTTTTTTGAGCAAGTTCCGCGATTTTTTCCGATTTCTCAATCGAGATGCTGCCGACCAGCACCGGCTGCCCGCTTTCGTAATATTGCCGGATGCCGCCGGTTCGCGTGCCGTCCTCCTGAATGATGCCGTTGACCGCCGCTTCGAATTTTTCGGCTCGGTGCGGTACACCACGTCGGGGTATTCCTTGCGGATCAGTGTCCTGTTTGTCGGGATCGCGACCACTTCGAGTTTGTAAATCTTGTCGAACTCGGGCGCTTCGGTTTCCGCCGTTCCGGTCATGCCGGAGAGCTTCTTGTACATGCGGAAATAGTTCTGGAAGGTGATGGTGGCAAGCGTCTGATTTTCGCGCTCGATTTTCACGCCTTCCTTGGCTTCGACCGCTTGATGTAAACCATCGGACCAGCGGCGTCCCGGCATTTGCCGTCCGGTGAATTCATCGACGATGACTACTTCGCCCTCTTTCACCACATAGTCCACGTCTTTTTCAAACAGCGCGTGCGCGCGCAAGGCCTGATAGACATGATGCAGCATTTCAATGTTGCGCCGGATCGTACAAATTCCCGAGGCTCAGCAGCCGCTCGCTCTTGGACACGCCTTCTTCGGTCAGCGTCGCGGTGCGCATCTTTTCATCGAGTGTGTAATCCATGTCCTGCACGAGCTTCGGGATGATTTTATCGACGCGATAATATTTGTCGGTTGATTCCTCGGCCGGGCCGGAAATGATCAGTGGGGTGCGCGCCTCGTCGATCAGGATCGAGTCTACTTCGTCGACCACGGCGAAATGGTGGCCGCGCTGGACGCAATCCTTCAGGTCGTACTTCATGTTGTCGCGCAGGTAGTCGAACCCGAATTCGTTGTTGGTTCCGAAGGTGATGTCCGCGCCGTAAGCTGCCCGCCGTTGCGCGTCGTCGAGGTCATGTACGATCACGCCGACCGTCAATCCCAGAATCTTGTAGATCGGCCCCATCCACTCGGCGTCGCGCCGGGCCAGGTAATCGTTCACGGTGACGATGTGCACGCCCTTGCCGGTCAGCGCGTTCAAATACGCAGGCAGCGTGGCCACCAGTGTTTTTCCTTCACCCGTTTTCATCTCGGCAATCTTGCCTTGATGCAGCACGATTCCTCCGATGAGCTGCACATCGAAGTGCCTCATCCCGAGCGTGCGCCGTCCCGCTTCGCGCACCAGCGCAAACGCCGGCACCAGTGCCGGATCGATTGCCTCGCGCAGCTTTTCCTTGTAATTGGGGTCGTCTCGTTCCAGCCCCTCCATGCGCTCCTGCACTTCGGCTTGGAGGGCACGCGTGCGCTCACCGATCTGCGCGTCCGAGAGCTGTTTCATCTCCGGCTCGAGCGCGTTGATTTCGAGCACCTGCGGCTGAATCCGCTTGACGTCGCGCTCGTGCTTGGTTCCAATGAAACGCGCGACGACACTGTCTATTATCTTCTCGACATCCATGTTGTTTGGTTTCGAGGTCCCTCAGAACCTGTGAGCCGCCCGCAAAGTACTGTTATGCGAGGATTTCTGTTAGCGTTCACGGCTGTCGGGCTGATTTCCGTCGCCTTATTGTATCCGCTCCGGCGACTTCCTGCAAAGAGGACGATCCGACCACCGCCCGCGCAGCGAGCGGAGCAGAGCTAGCAGAGGACCCTGTTGGCTCCCAGCTGCATTAGGCCCCAGGCAAAGGTTGCAGAACCTCTCACCGTCACGCTCGATTGCAAATTCGCCTTCGAGAATGGAGTACGCTTCTGCTTCCGATGGCGAAAACCCGCCGTCGCTCCATTGCTGCGGAGGCGCGATTCGCTATCGTGAACCTTCCCCGGGGTATCTTGCCGAGGTCGTCCTGTATGTGAAGGTTGATTCCCCGGGGCCCCAGGCGACGTTGCTCGGGCATGGAGCCGCTGGGGCGGGTTTGAATCCTAGATTCTGATCGGTAGGTGTTCTTTTGGTTTGTTTCCTTGTTGAACGTCGTTCTATCATTAGAGGCAGCACGCGCGGTTCTGAATCAGCCCAAGCCGCAAATTCCGAGAGGATGTTCATGCCACCAGGAATGCCTGGACCCGGGCAAGCGCCACCGAAGCCAACGCCCATCGAAGGCGTGAAAAATCTGATCGCCGTCGCGAGCGGTAAAGGTGGTGTAGGCAAGACGACGGTCGCCGTCAACCTGGCGATCGCGATGAAAAATCTCGGCGCTGCGGTCGGATTGCTGGATGCAGACGTCTACGGCCCAAACGTTCCGGTGATGCTGGGCACAAACGAACAGCCCCGCGCCCTCGATGAGCGCACGATCGTTCCGGTGCAAGCCTACGGTGTGAAAATGATCTCCATGGGGCTGCTCAACCCCGGTGACAAGCCCCTGGTTTGGCGCGGCCCGATGCTCCACAGTGTGATGCAGCAATTTCTCCGCAGCGTCCGCTGGGGCCAACTTGACTACCTGGTCATCGATCTGCCTCCGGCACGGGCGATGTACAACTCTCTCTGATCCAAACCGTCTCGGTCACCGGCGCGGTGGTGGTCACGACGCCCTCGATCGTGGCGCTGGCCGACGTGCGCAGCGCCATCGAAATGTTCCGCCAGGTCAACGTGGAAATCGTCGGCGTGGTGGAAAATATGAGCTACTTTGCGTGTCCGCATTGCAACGGACGCATCGATGTTTTCGGCCACGGCGAAGGCCAGCGCATGGCGCAGAATTTCGGCCTCTCATTCCTAGGAGAGATCGAAATCGACCCCCAAATCCGCATCGGCGGCGACACCGGCAAACCCGTCGCCTCGCTCGGCGAAGACGCTCCTGGCGGCAAAAGCATCTACGCCATGGCCCGCAACGTCATCGCGCGCCTGGAAGAGGTGAACGCCGCGAGCGGCGCCCCGGTGGTCCAGATTCTTTGACTGCAAGAAGACCGTGATGAGCGGATCGTGACCGTCTGAATCAGGGCGGCGCGCGCCACAAAGCGGCAGGCCTGCCAGTCGCTGATTTCGCAAATTTTCGATAGACTGTTGGTCCTCTGAACTTTCAAGGAGAACAAATTTGATTCGCACCTATCGCGGGCACCGGCCGCAGATTGCGCTCACGGCCTACGTCGACCCGCAAGCGGTCGTCGTAGGGGACGTCGTTCTCGGCGAGCACTCAAGCGTCTGGCCCTGCACCGTGATCCGCGGCGATGTCCACTCGGTCCGCATCGGCGCCCGTTCAGCATTCAGGACGGCTCGGTGCTCCATGTCCAGCACGATGAATATAGCCTGACCATGGGCGACGGCATCACCGTGGGCCACAACGTGATTCTGCACGGTTGCACGATTGGCTCGCGCTGCCTCATCGGCATGGGCAGCATCATTTTAAACGGCGCAAGAATCGGTGCAGGCAGCATCATTGCGGCGGGCGCACTGATACCCGAGCGCATGGAAGTTCCGCCAGGCAGCGTGGTCATGGGGCAGCCCGGGAAAGTCCGTCGCCAGACTACGCCCGCCGATTTGGAGGCCATCGACCGCAACGCCCAGCATTATGTGGAATATGCTGCACTGCACAAAGCGGAGAATTACCAGTGACCTTGGTGCGGAGAATCGAACAGGGAGCCCTCCTCGCTGCGCTTTGTCGGCAGGACCAGGTGCAGGCCAAGGCGGGAATGCAAATCCCTGGCCGCGCTGGGGATGACCGATCGGGCGGCAGGGCGTAATGACCGAACGCAAACACTTTCGCGCCATTCGGGGAACCCGCGATATTCTTCCGCCCGATTCATCGCTCTGGAATTGGTTCGAACGCACCGCCCGGGAAGTCTTCGCGTCCTTCAATTTTCTGGAAATCCGTTTGCCAATCTTCGAAGAGACGGATTTGTTCGCGCGTGCGGTGGGGACTGACACCGACATTGTGGGGAAAGAAATGTTCACGTTCCAGGATCGAGCGGAACGAGTGGAACAGCCGAAAAATATCGCTGCCTTTGGGGAGTATCTTGCAAGCGTCAAGCGCCTCCTCGAGAACGGTCAAATTCCAAGCAGCACCGCTAACGAAGTGGCGCTGGATCGTTTCACCACAGCGTGGGAAGGGTTCCGTGCGTTACCGCCCGACAGACCGGTATCTGCCGATGAAGCGAATTCGATCTATCACCTGGTTCTTTTGCAGGGGGCATTTCGACTGGGCCTCGATTTGGCGCTGCGCCCCGAGGCGACTGCTTCTGTCGTCCGTGCCTACATCGAGCACGGAATGCAGGCGCTCCCCGGCAACCAGAAGCTCTATTATGCCGGGCCGATGTTTCGGCGCGAGCGCCCGCAAAAAGGCCGCTACCGCCAGTTCTACCAAATGGGTGCGGAAGTCCTCGGGCCCTCGGATGCGCCGGGGATCGACGCCGAAGTCATCGAAATGCTCCTGGTGCTCTTCACCCGCGTCGGACTGTTGCGAACGACGCTCTATGTCAATTCCATCGGTTGCCAGGATTGCCGGCCGAAATACGTCGAGATCCTTCGTGAAGGACTGCGCCGGGTGAAAGATCGCCTCGGCCCGGACAGCCAGCGCCGCATCGAAACCAATCCGCTGCGCGTTCTCGATTCGAAGTTGCCCGAAGAGCAAGAGATCATCGCCACGCTTCCGCGCATCTCGGATCATCTTTGCGACGCCTGCCGCGAGCACTTCGCCAAAGTAAAGGACGAGTTGAACCTGCGCGGCATCGCCTATCAGGAAAACTGGCGTCTGGTCCGCGGCCTCGATTACTACACGCGCACCACCTTCGAAGTCACCGCCGAAGGACTGGGCTCGCAAAATGCCGTCTGCGGCGGCGGGCGCTACGACGGTCTAGTCGAGCTTCTCGGCGGTCCTCCGACAAAAGGCATCGGATTCGCCATCGGCACCGACCGCGCCATTCTCGCGATCCAAGAAAGCGGCCAGTTGCCGAACCTCCCCGGGCTGGAAGTCTTCGTCGCTTGGATGGGCGCCAAGTCCTATCCCGCCGCTGTAAGAATTGGGCGAAAATTGCGCGACGCCGGTTTCGCCGTCGAGCTGCCCAGCGAAGAAATGAAATTCAAGAAATCGCTCGGCCTGGCGGACAAGCTGGGGGCGCGCTACGCTCTCATTCTCGGCGAGGACGAGGTCCGTTCGGGCAGCTACACGCTCAAGAGGCTGGCGGACGCCTATCAGAAAAAATATTCGGAAAGCGAATTGCTCGCGCATGTCGAATCGGAACGAAAGGGAACTCGTGCTTGACACTCTTGGAAACCTGAAGCGGACACAGTACTGCGGGTCACTGCGCGCAGCAGACGCCGACAAAGAAGTCATCCTCATGGGTTGGGTCCATCGCCGCCGCGACCTCGGCCAGCTCATCTTCATCGACCTCCGCGACCGCGCCGGGATCGTACAGATCGTCTTCAACAATGAGCAGTATCCTGAGGCGCACGCGAAGGCCGAGCAGCTGCGCTCGGAATTTGTGGCGGCGGTTGAGGGGAAAGTGCTGCGGCGGCAAAAAGCGAATCCGGAAATTGGCACCGGCGAAGTCGAAGTGCTGGCCACGCGACTGCACATCCTCAACAATTCGAAGACGCCGCCGTTTCAGATCGAAGACGACGTCACCGCGAGCGAGGAAACGCGGCTGCGCCACCGCTATCTTGATCTGCGCCGCCCGCGGCCGCACCGCAATATCGAGCTGCGCCACCGCGTTATCTTCGAGATCCGCAAAGCGCTCGACGAGCTCGGCTTCTTCGAGATCGAGACGCCCATGCTCACGCGCTCGACTCCTGAAGGCGCCCGCGACTACCTCGTGCCCAGCCGCGTCCATCACCGCCAGTTCTACGCCCTGCCGCAATCGCCGCAGATTTTCAAGCAGATCCTGATGATCTCCGGCATGGACCGCTACTTCCAGATCGTCCGCTGCTTCCGCGACGAAGACCTTCGCGCCGACCGTCAACCTGAATTTACGCAGCTCGACTTGGAGATGTCCTTTCCGCGCCAGCAGGATATTTTCGAAACGATCGAGCGCGTCATGGAGCGTGCCTGCGCCGTCGTCTCCGTCCAGGCCAAAGGCCCTTTCCGCCACTTGGATTACCAGGACGCGCTGCGGCGCTACGGCTCAGACAAGCCCGACCTGCGCTTCGGAATGGAACTGCAGGACGTCACCTCATGGTTCGAGCCGATACGCGCCACGCTGCATATCGAAGGTAACCTGCAGGCCGTCGTCGCGCCGGGCGCGGCGGGATGGTCGCGCAAGCAGCTCGACGAGCTTGCCGAAGCCGCAAAATCGGCAGGCGCCCGCGGCGTCTACACCATAAAAGTTACCTCCGAGGGAATTACCTCGGCGCTGGAGAAAAATCTGGGCGCGCAGGCGCTCCAGAAGTTGGCGGAAACCGTTGCCGCAAAGCCCGGCGATCTGATCGTTGCCGTGGCAGCCAAGGAGCAAGTCCGGCACCACGACACTTCGCTCAACGTGGCTGGCCAGGTCCGCCTTTATCTTGGCGACAAGCTCAATCTGATCGACCGCAGCAGATGGGAATTTCTGTGGATCACCGGCTTCGCTCTGTTTGAATGGAGCGAAAACGAAAAGCGCTGGGTGAGCGCCCAGCACCCTTTTACCGGGATCGTCGAAGACGATCTCGACAAGCTCGAGACCGCACCGTGGGAGTGCCGCTCCAAAGGCTACGATTTAGTGCTGAACGGCGTAGAGCTTGGCTCCGGTAGCATAAGAATCCATCGCCAGGATATCCAAGCCCGCATGTTCAAGGCCCTCGGCTTGAGCGATGAACAAGCCCGCCAGCGCTTCGGCTTCTTCCTTGACGCGCTCACCTACGGCACGCCCCCGCACGGCGGCATCGCCCTGGGCCTGGATCGTGTCGTAGGCCTGCTCGCCGGCGAAAAGTCCATTCGCGAGGTCATTGCCTTCCCCAAGACCACCGCCGCGCAAGACCTAATGGCGGATTCGCCATCCGAGGTCGACGCCTCGCAACTCGACGAACTCGGCATCGCCATCAAGGAGTCGGCCAAGCAGCGCTGAAATGTCCTGACATGTCGAAGATACGCATACTCGCAGAGAATGTGGCCAACCGCATTGCGGCGGGGGAGGTGGTCGAGCGGCCGGCTTCCGTGGTGAAGGAGCTGCTCGAAAATGCGCTGGATGCTGGCGCGCGCTCGATTCGCATCGAGGTGGAGTCGGGCGGGAAACAGATGATCCGCGTGATTGACGATGGTTCTGGCATGAACCATGACGACGCACTGCTGGCCTTCGAGCGCCACGCTACCTCCAAGCTTCGGACCACCGACGACCTGCTCTCGATTGGCACGCTCGGGTTTCGCGGCGAGGCGTTGCCCTCGATTGCCTCAATTTCGCGGCTGCTGCTTGAAACGCGCACCGCCGACGAAGAGCAGGGAACCCGCGTCGAATTCGCCGGAGGCAAGCTTGTCGGAGTGAAACCCGCTGGCGCGCCGCCGGGGACTTCGATCAGCGTCGCGGATATTTTCTACTGCGTTCCGGCGCGGCGCAAATTCCTGAAATCCGAGATAACCGAGCTCGGGCACATCGCCTCGCTGGTCACCCACTATGCGCTGGCACATCCCGACCGCCAATTCCTGCTCAAGACGCCCACGCAGGAAATTCTGAACTGCGTGCCGGTGGCAAGCCTTGCCGAGCGGGTCTATCAGGTGTTTGGCCGGCAGGCGCTCGATGAACTCACCGAGATACCATCGACCGAAGTTCCGCTCCACTCGGCGATCACCGAGCCGCAGATCGAAGCAGACGAGCAAGCCGCCAGGATGCGCGTCCTCGGATTTACCTCGCGACCCGAAGTGCAGCGGCCCAATCGCAACGGGATCTACCTGTTCGTCAATCGCCGGCTGGTGCGCGACCGGCTGCTGCTTCACGCCATCGGAGAGGCGTACCGCAACATCGTGCCGCCCGGCGTTTTTCCGGTGGTACTGCTGTTCCTCGATCTTGCTTATCAGGAAGTCGATGTGAATGTGCACCCCGCGAAAATTGAGGTGCGCTTCCGGCATCCGCAGTTGGTTCACGACTTCACGCGCGGCGCGCTGCGCCAGGCGCTTTCGCTTGCGCGGCCCATCCCGGGTTTTCCCGCGGCCCGTGCAGCAGCGGGGGCCAGCTCGGGCGGGTTGCCTTCTGCAACCGGAAGCGAGGCCGCCGGGAACGTGATCGGTGCTGCATTCTACGCTGTGCCAGGGGCGCTGGCTGGCCCTCCTCGCGCGATGATTCCCACTTCGTTCGGCGCCGACGCGGCGCGAAGTTTCGAATTGTCAGGGGCTCCTGACCGGCCGATTCCGCAGCGCTTCGGTTTTGAACCGGGCGCGGTGATGAATTTCCCGCCACCGCAACCAGAGGTGGCACCCGCACGCTGGCCGCCAGATGGGCCAGGGCCCTCCGAAGACACCGGCCAAGCCAATGGGGGGTGCTCGTCCGCTTCCGCGACTGCGGAATCTGCTGCCAGCTTGCCCGGCCCCGAGGAGATCCTCGATCTAAAGCCGCTCGGCCAAGTGAGCAGCAGCTTCATCGTCGCGGTCAACGGCGAAGGGCTGTGGATCATCGATCAGCACGTGGCCCACGAGCGCGTGCTTTTCGAGCAGCACCTGCGCGCCCGCCGCCAAGGCGGGCTGGGAGGTCAGCGCCTGCTGATGCCGCTGATCGTCGAACTGAATCCGCGCCAACTGGCGACATTCGCGCAGATCGGCGAGGAACTGCGCGCCAACGGCTTTGAAGCCGATTTGATGGGCGCGCGCAGTGTGGCCATACAAGCCGCGCCGGCCGGCATCGCGAGCACCGATGCGGAACAGTTGCTCTGCGAGATCCTCGACGGCGTTGCTCGCGAAAATCAGGCCGTTTCGATCGATTCGCTGCAATCGAAAATCGCCGCTTCCACCGCGTGTCACGCCGCGATCAAAGTGAACACGCCGCTGGACGGCACAAAAATGGAGTGGCTGCTCGGCGCGCTGGCCAAGACGGAATACCCGATGAGCTGCCCGCACGGCCGTCCGGTTGTGCTGCGCTACTCGACGCGCGAAATCGAACGCGCTTTCAAGCGAATTTGAGCCGCCGACCCTGACAACCATGCGGAAACTCATCATCGCCATTGACGGCCCGGTTGGTTCCGGGAAGAGCACCGTGGCGCGCCGTGTGGCACAGCTGCTCGAATACATTTATGTGGACACCGGTGCCATGTATCGGGCCATTGCCCTCAAGGCGAATCGTCGCGGAATTTCTCTTGCTGCGAGCGACGATCTCGTCACTCTGGCCGGCGACACCAGGATCGACCTCCGCGCGCAAGATGGAACTCAGCAAGTGCTGCTCGATGGCGAAGACGTCACGTCCGCAATCCGCAGCTCGGAAATCTCGCAGGCGGCCTCGAAGGTGGCAACCGTCTCAGGAGTCCGCCACGTGCTGGTCACCGAGCAGCGCCGCGCGGGGCACAAAGGCGGCGTGGTCATGGAAGGGCGCGACATCGGCACGGTCGTCTTTCCTGACGCCGAGCTGAAGATTTTTTTAACTGCCTCGCCCGAAGTGCGCGCCGAGCGTCGCTGGCGCGAGCATCAGCAAAAAGGCGACGCCATCGACCTCGCCCGTACCCGGGAGGAAATTCACCAGCGCGACAAGCGGGATCGCGAGCGAACCGCCTCCCCGTTGGTGCAGGCGGCCGACGCTGTTCTTCTCGACAGCAGCGCCATGGACCCGGAAGAAGTGGCGCGCCTCATCGTAACGCTGGCCAACCGCCAAGCATCGCCTCCAGCGAGCTAATCGCCGCTCAGCTCTCAGCCCTCTTGCGGTGCTTCGCTTATTTCCTGTCCCGTGAGGATTCCCCTTGTCCAGTCCACCGCCTGGATGAAAATCTCCGGGAGGTCCTCTGGCGTGATTCCCAGGCGCGCCACCATTTTGTCGAGCCGATCCCAGGACCCTGTCTCATAGGTCAGCGCAAGGTCGAAGACTTCGCGGAGCGAGTTGTCTTTCCCGAGCAATGCGTCCCGAATTTCGCCGACAATAGCGATCTCCTTCAGCACGTCCTCCATCCTCATGTCGAGCAGGGCGTCGATCGAGGAGAGCAGTCCCAACAGGAAAAGATCGTTGGCCGATTCGCTCATCCCCGACGGAATGGCCAGCAATTCGCAAAATCTGGCGCGAATCAGGGGCTGCACGATGAGCTCGTGAGGTTTGTCCGCCCCCATGCAGCCGATGGCAACAAGCGAAACCCATTTTCGGATGCCGCGCTCGCCGAGCAGCGTGAGGGCATGCGGAATTGAGCGCACGTCGGTAACCAGGAAGAATATCGGTGAATTCAAGTAACGCAGCAAGCGGTAACTCAGCGACGCTTCGGCTTTGATTCGCTCCGCCACTTCGCGGAGATCGAGCGTTTTTCGATTCACCGCCTGCAGGACGAGGAGGTAGTTCAGTTTATTCGCGGGTATGTCGTGGCGCTCGAGGATTTGCGGCCTGCTGAAAAAGTATCCCTGGAAAAGTGTGTAGCCGCAATCGAGCGTGCGCTCGAAGACGTCATAGCTCTCCACCTTTTCGGCGAGCATGCGAATACCCAGACTCGAGTACGCTTTGGCGAGCCGGCTTTGCTCCCTGGGCTCGGTCGCGAGCACATCCACTTTGATAATGTCGGCAAGGGCCACCAGCGGCCGCCACTCCGGGGTATCGCGAAAATCGTCGAGCGCAATCGTGTAGCCGGCTTCTTTCAACCGGTTGCAGGCGGTGATGATCTGCTCGTCGGGGCGTATGTCCTCGAGGAGTTCCAGAACCACGCGATTCTTTGGGAAAAGAGTCGCGTAATCGCCCACCAGAAAATCCCGCGTGCAGTTGATGAAGGCTAGGCGTCCGCGCGTGAGATGGTCTACTCCAAACAGGAAAAAATTATCGGCAGTGGAAGTGACTGCGAGCCCGGATTGTGAAGGGTCGAAAAAATTGTCCAGGCAGGAACGGAAGAGCAGTTCGTATCCAAAAACCTCTTGACGGCTG
Source organism: uncultured Acidobacteriota bacterium (assembly GCA_963718485.1). Taxonomy (GTDB): domain Bacteria; phylum Acidobacteriota; class Terriglobia; order Acidiferrales; family UBA7541; genus Palsa-295. The sequence continues at coordinate 12,456 of CAVQZU010000061.1, read as the reverse complement.
TCGAAAATGGGCTGGCGCGCCAGGAATTTCTGCAACTTCGATTCTCCTTTCCCTTGTGGAGAGACAGACCGCGTCGGGAAGCGGAGTAACGCAGAACGGCTGAGCCGGTGCGCCTAGGCCGGGCTGGACATCGAAGCCAGAAATTCCGCGTTCGTCTTCGTCTTGGAAAGCCGCCCCAGCAGCAGTTCCATTGCTTCCACCGTGGAGAGCGGGCTCAACACTTTTCGCAGCACCCAGATACGATTCAGTTCATCGGGCGGCAGTAGGAGTTCATCCTTCCGCGTTCCCGAGCGATTGATATCGATGGTGGGGAACACGCGCTTGTCGACCAGCCGTCGGTCGAGGTTGATTTCCATGTTGCCAGTGCCCTTGAACTCTTCGAAGATCACGTCGTCCATGCGGCTGCCGGTGTCGATCAAGGCCGTGGCCATAATCGTGAGCGAGCCGCCTTCTTCGATATTCCGCGCGGCGGCGAAGAATCGCCGCGGTCGCTGCAGCGCGTTGGCATCGATACCGCCGGAAAGCACTTTGCCCGAAGGCGGCGTGACGGCGTTGTAGGCGCGCCCCAGACGGGTGAGCGAATCGAGCAGGATCACCACGTCGCGCTTGTGCTCCACCAGGCGCTTGGCCTTTTCGAGCACCATTTCCGCCACTTGAATGTGCCGTTGCGGCGGCTCATCGAAGGTCGAGCTGATCACTTCGCCCTTCACGGTGCGCTGCATATCGGTGACTTCTTCGGGGCGCTCGTCGATCAGCAGGACGATCAGCGCGATCTCCGGATGGTTTGCGGTAATCGAGTTGGCGATCGATTGCAGCATCATCGTTTTGCCGGTGCGCGGCGGCGCGACGATCAATCCGCGCTGCCCCTTGCCGACCGGGCAGAGCATGTCCAGCACGCGCCCGGTAAGATTTTCCTTGGTGGTTTCCAGGCGAATGCGATCCTGCGGGTAGAGCGGTGTCAAGTTGTCGAAGAAAATCTTGTTCCGGGTAACCTCGGGATCCTCGAAATTGACGGCTTCGACTTTGATCAACGCGAAGTAGCGCTCGCCATCCTTCGGCGGCCGCACTTGCCCCGAGACCGTGTCGCCCGTGCGCAGATCGAATTTGCGGATTTGCGAGGGCGAAACGTAAATGTCGTCCGGGCCGGGAAGATAGTTGTACTCCGGCGCCCGCAGGAATCCGAAGCCGTCGGGCAGGCATTCAAGAACGCCTTCGGAGAAGATCAGCCCGTTCTTCTCGGTCTGCGCGCGGAGGATCTGGAAGATCAACTCCTGCTTGCGCATGCCGGACGATCCCGGAATGTTCAGTTCCTTGGCGATCTTCGCTAGGTCGGTGATGTTCTTGTCTTTCAGCTCTGCGAGACTAACGCTCATGTAATTCTTTCCTTCTCCAGCCTGATTTTTCAGGCGCGAATGTTGATTGTTGATGAATTCCCGGGCAGGCGCATGCTCGAACAGCCACACCGTCCAGAGGCCGAACCGCGCTAGCTTCCGCTTCTACCTATCCCTGCGCCAAGCCTCGGCCCACGCACGCCTCTGCTGGTACAAGTTGCAGCAAATTGAAACGGACTAGCGTTCAGAAATCCTTGCGCTTCGGTCGCGGGCCGGACCTGCGGAGCAGGGGATAGGAAAGGACCGAAGTTCTAGTTGGTTAATTCATTGTCCTGCGAAACGTCCGTGCCGAACTTAGGCTCGACGCCAGCAACCGGCGGGTGGCCCGGGATCGGAAGCGGATGCTCAAGAGCGATTTGCAGGACCTCGTCCATCGACTCCACAAAATGAATGGACATCTGTCCCTGGATTTCCGGCGGAATGTCCGCCAGATCCTTCTCGTTGTCCTTAGGCAGAATCACGATGTGCAGCCCCAGGCGATGCGCGGCGAGCAGCTTTTCCTTCACGCCGCCAATGGGAAGCACTTTGCCACGCAGGGTGATTTCGCCGGTCATGGCGATGTCGGAGCGAATCGGAATCCGCGTGAGCGCGCTGACAATCGACGTGCACAGCGTGATGCCGGCCGAGGGCCCATCCTTGGGGATGGCGCCTTCGGGCACGTGGATGTGAATGTCGATATGCCGGTAAAAATCCTTTGGAAGGCCGAAAAGGTGGCTGCGCGAGCGCACGTAACTCATGCCGGCCTGCGCCGACTCTTGCATCACGTCGCCCAATTTGCCGGTCAGCGTCAGGCGCCCTTTTCCCTGCATCAGGGTCGCTTCGGTCGAGAGCACCTGGCCGCCCACTTCGGTCCACGCCAAGCCGGTGGCCAGGCCCACTTCGTTTTTTTTCTCGGCGAGAAAGTCGCGGTACTTGATGATTCCCAGATAATCGTTGAGGTTGGTGACATCGATTTCGGCGCTAAATTCCTTGCCGTCCGCCACGACTTTGCGCGCAATCTTCCGGCAGACATTGGCTACTTCGCGATCGAGATTCCGTACCCCGGCTTCGTGTGTGTAGTGCCGGATTACCTGTGTCACGCCTTCATCGGTGAACCTGACGTTGCTGGTGGTCAAGCCGGTCGCTTCGATCTGCTTGGGGATCAGGTACCGCTTGGCGATCTGGTGCTTTTCCTGTTCGGTGTAGCCGGGAATCCGCAAGACCTCCATGCGGTCCTGCAGCGGCTGGGGAATCGTGTGCAACACGTTGGCCGTGCAGATGAACATGACCTTCGAAAGATCATACTCGACGTCCAGATAATGGTCGGTGAACGAATGGTTCAGCTGCGGATCGAGCACTTCCATGAGCGCGGCCGAGGGATCGCCCCGGAAGTCCATCGACATTTTGTCGACTTCATCCAGCACGAAAACAGGATTGATGGTTCCGGCCTTGCGCATCATTTGAATGATTTGCCCGGGCAGCGCGCCGATGTAGGTCCGGCGGTGGCCCCGGATCTCGGCTTCATCGCGCACGCCCCCAAGCGATACGCGGACAAACTTGCGGCCCGTCGCGCGGCCAATCGAGGTGGCGAGCGAGGTTTTTCCCACTCCCGGAGGCCCGAGGAAGCAGAGAATCGAGCCCTTCGGATTCTTGACCAATTGGCGGACCGCCAGGTATTCCAGGATGCGTTCCTTAATCTTCTCAAGTCCGTAGTGGTCTTCGGAGAGAATTTCCTCGGCCTTCTTGATGTCCCGAATTTCCTTCGAGCGCTTCTTCCAGGGCACCGCCAGCAGCCAATCCAGGTAGTTGCGCGAAACCGTGGATTCGGCCGACATGGGGGGCATCATTTCCAGCCGTTTCAGCTCCTGCATGGCCTTTTCCATCGGTCCTTCGGGCATGCCGGAGGTCTCGATCTTCTTCTTGAGCTGCTCGATCTCGTTTGCTTCGCCGCGACCAAGCTCTTTTTGGATCGCCTTGAGCTTCTCGTTCAGGTAATACTCTTTTTGCGCCCGTTCCATCTGGCGCTTCACGCGGGTGTTGATGGAGCGATCGACGTTTAACTTCTCGATCTCGACTTCCAGAATGTCCGCAATACGATTCAGCCGTTCGATGGGCTCGAACAGTTCGAGCAGTTCCTGTTTCTCTTCAACCGGAATTTGCAGGTTCGCGGCGATTGCATCTGAAAGCTTTCCAGGGTCTTCGACCCGCACTGCGGCAATCATCGTGTCGTAGTTGAGCGTCTGCGAAAGCTTTACATACTGCTCGAACAGATTGGTGACGCGGCTGGAAGCTTGTTCAACTTGCGGCGATGGCTCGGTCTTGACCGTAACCAGTTTCACCGACGCGCGGAAGAAACCCTCGTCGCTGGTAACCTGCACGATTTTGGCGCGCTCGGTACCCTCGACCAGAACCTTGATATTTCCGTCCGGCAATTTCACGCTCTGCACGATGTTGGCGAGGGTTCCCACCTGATAAATTTCTTCGGGTTTCGGGTCGTCGATCGAAGCATCGTGCTGCGTCACAAGGAAAATCTTCTTGTCGCTTGCCAGAGCTTCCTCGAGTGCGCGCACCGATGCTTCGCGCCCCACGATGAAGGGATGCATCATTTCCGGGAAAATCACCATGTCCCGGACGGGCATCATCGGCACACGTTTCACTTCAGGCTTTTCCTTGCTAAACATGGATTCTTTTTGTCCCAAGGTGTTTTAACCGGCCTTCTCGAGCAGGCTCCAATTGATTTCGCGGCCTTTCACCATGTCTGCAGTGACCACGAAGTCGCGCAATTTGCGCTGAGCCGGCAGGTGATACATCATTTCGAGCATGAGGTCTTCAAGGATCATGCGCCGGACCCGTGCGCCTTGCCGGTGTTCATCTTCTCCGGCGCGGGGTAGCCGATGATCGTGCGGAGCAGGATGAACGACGGGCGGGAGGTCTCCTCCTTGGCCTTGCGCAGCGCCTCCTCAATGCCGGCGACGTTCTCGCCGCCCTCGACGACCTGGACGTGCCAACCGTAGGCCTCGTAGCGCTTCGCGGTGTCCTCGGACAGCGCGATGGTGGTGTCGTCCTCAATGGAAATCTTGTTGTCGTCGTAAACGAGCGTGAGATTGCCGAGCTGCAGGGTGCCGGCGATGGACGACGCCTCGGAGGTGACGCCCTCCTCGATGTCGCCGTCGGAGGCGAAGACGTCCATCTGGTGGTCGAACGGGCTCTCGCCGAGGTCGGTGTCCGGGTCGAACAGGCCGCGCTCGCGGCGGGCGGCCATCGCCATGCCCACCGCGGACGCGAGGCCCTGGCCCAGCGGGCCCGTGGTGATCTCGATGCCGGGGGTGTGGCGGTGCTCGGGGTGGCCGGGCGTCTTCGAGCCCCAGGTGCGCAGTGCCTTGAGGTCGTCGAGCTCCAGGCCGTAGCCGGCGAGGAACAGCTGGATGTAGAGCGTCAGGCTGGAGTGGCCGCAGGACAGCACGAAGCGGTCGCGGCCGATCCAGTCCTCGTCGCTCGGGTCGTGGCGCATGACGCGCTGGAAGAGCGTGTACGCCAGCGGCGCGAGGCTCATCGCGGTGCCCGGATGGCCGTTGCCGACCTTCTGGACGGCGTCCGCGGCGAGCACCCGCACGGTGTTCACGGCGCGGGTGTCCAGATCGGTCCAGTCGTCGGGCAGGATCGCCCGGGTCGGCGTCTCGATGTCGGTGTTGCCTGGCCGAGGCTCATCGACGGGGCATTCGCGTTGTGGCCCTGCACAGTTCGAAGGCAGGGAGACCCATCTACGACAGCATGGGATTTGAGGGGTCGAATGAGATGTTTTTTGTGGAACGGGCTGAGTCGTAGGTCAGGCGGAGCGGGGACTCAACGCAGACGGATCAGGAAATGGAATGGCGCGTTGACGCGGCGAGTCTCCGGCTTCGAACGATCGCGCCCGCGATGACGATTGCCAATGGATCAGCGAGATACCAGGTGAGACGCCATAAGTATGCGACGTCCCCGGTTTTAGCCACCATATAAACGCCAGCGACCAGGGCCATTGCGACATAAACGAGTCCGAGAGACACGGTTGCCAGCATTTCCCTTCCCTTCGCAGCCCACGCGACTACAAAACCAATGAACAGGAAGACGATCAGATGTGCGATGTCGATTCCCGTGGAGGCGAAGAACAGATAGGTACTGACGTGATGCTCGAAGACCCTATATCGATCAAGGACGGCGAAGATGGCCGGCCCGACCAGTGGACCAAGGAACCGACGCAGGAAGAATCCGCCGACGATGGCCGCAGTTGTTTTCAAGGGGGCGGTGCGAAAACCGACGCGCGCGAGTTGGAGGACCGTTTTGAGAGCCTGCCGCCAATACCACCGGCGAGCGAAGGCAACTCCCGATTTTGATGCGAGCAACAAGAACTCCTCAAGCAGATCTCCCTCGATGGCTTCCGCTGCGTCGGGCGAGGCGAAGAGGCTGACGAGCAAGGCGGCGGAGCGTGGGGGCTGGGTGAATTGAGAATTCATGAGTAGCTCTGGATGATGGCGAGGCCTTCGGACATGCTCCGCAGTGCTTGTTGTGCGCGGCTCATCGCAGCCACTCCGCTAGCCGTGACGCGAAAAAAGCGCTTGGAACGGCCGCCACGTTCGGGGGTGGGATCGCCGCGGAAAGACTTGACGTAGCCTTTGGTCTCAAGACGATCGAGCGTGGCATAGACGGCGCCGATCGACACTTCACGGTGGGTGCGGAGTTCGATTTCCTGCCGAACGGTGACTCCATAGGCGCGGTCTTCGAGGCGCAGAAGGGCCAGAACGACGATGTGCTCAAATTCACCGAGATAGTCGCGGCGTCGCATTACTTCTACAATATAGATCAAATCTTGCCGCGCCGGACAAATGGGGTTCAAGAAAAGGACAAACCGGCACGAAGGGCCGTTTCAGGCGCATTCTGGACCCTCGGATGTATACTCCACGGAGTTATGCAAGTGTTTGCGATTCTTCCTGCCGCGGGGCTGGGCACGCGGATGGCCGGCCCCCCATCAAGACACCCCAACGACAAAGACCTGTCGTCGGGGACCCCGCCTAAGCACCCCACCGACAAAGAACCCCTGTCGGGGACGCCATCTAAGTACTCCAACGACAAGGACCCGTCGTCGGGGACTCTGCCCAAGCAATTTCTATCGCTGGACGGGATACCGATCCTGATCCATTCCCTGCGCGCGTTTGATGCAGTGGAGGGGATGACAGCGATGTACGTGGCGGTTCGCAGCACGGAGTTGGAGCGGGTGACGGCCCAGGTGGACGAGTACGGCTTTTCGGGGCGGGTTCAGGTGGTGGAAGGCGGCGACAACCGGCAGGAATCAGTGGCGCACGCGCTGGCCGCTTTACCGGCAGGGCCTGATGATATCGTGCTGGTGCACGACGCGGTTCGACCGCTGATTGATACGGCCACGATCGAGCGCACCATTCATGCGGTGTTGGAACACGGTGCCGCGATTGTGGGAATGCCGGCCGTGGACACGATCAAACAAGTGGAAAGGACGGCTCACGGGGCGCTGATTACCTCGACCATTCCGCGCGAATTTGTGGTGCTGGCCCAGACACCACAGGGGTTCCGCTACGGTTTGCTGCAGCGGGCTTTTGCGGAGGCTACAGCGGACGGATTTGTGGGCACGGACGAAGCCTCCTTGATAGAGCGGGCCGGTCTGCCTGTATCCGTTGTCCCCGGTTCTCAGGTTAATCTGAAGATTACACAGCCGGGCGACCTGGAGTTGGCCGAGTTCTATCTGCACCAGCGTAGCCGCTGAATCCGGCTCAACCTAATCCGGCTCAACGGGGAATGGCGTTCGCCGGCGGTAAGACCTTCTGGGACAGGCACGGAGACCATGGACACACGAATCGGATTTGGCTGGGACTCGCACGCATTCAAGCCGGGCGTGCCGTTGCGCATTGGCGGACTGACACTGGACCACCCGGAAGGGCTGGCGGGCCACTCCGACGGCGACGTGCTGCTGCACGCAATTACGGATGCCCTGCTGGGCGCGATTGCGGCCGGTGATATCGGCAGTTTTTTTCCGCCGGGCGATCCGCGGTGGAAAGATGCGGACTCGGCGATTTTTCTGAACCTTGCGATGGAAGAGTTGCAGCACGCGGGCTACCGCATCGTTAATGTCGACACAACGCTGGTGCTGGCCTCGCCCAAGATCGGTCCCGTGGCCGGAGAGATGCGCGCGCGCGTCGCCGACTTGCTTTGCATTGGCATCGACCAGGTGAGCATCAAGGCCAAGACTCCTGAAGGTCTGAATCTCGATCACGTGGCCCAGTGTCATGCAATCGCACTGGTGGAGCGGGTGGCTGAACCCGAAGAGCTGAAAAGCATGAGCGCGGTGATCGAAAGCCAGCGCCAACTCGAAGACGTGGTGGAAGACCTGCTGAGCTCGGTGCATGGAGTGCCGAAGAAGCGCGTTTCTCCGGTGTACGACACGGAAGACATTACGTAAGGGCAGGGATCAGGGTCGGGGCGATATTGATTCCGGTTTTTTTATTTTGATTGCAGTTTTTTGAGATTGGCCGTACCGTGGCGGGGAGTTTCCATTTCAAGACCGGAGCCCACCTATGCACTTCGCACTCTTGTTATTGCAAAACACGATGGATCCCGAACAGGCCAAGAAGATGGCGATGATCTTCCTCGGGGTCATGCCGATTCTCGTCGTCGTCTTTTTGGCCATCGTTATCCTGCCGTTCTGGTTTATCTGCAAGAAGGCTGGGTTCTCTCCCTGGCTCTCGCTGCTAAACATTGTGCCGTTCGGGAACATTGTGCTGATCTACGTGCTGGCCTTTGCCGATTGGAAGGTGGTGCCGGTGCCGCAATCGCAGATCGGTTATCCGTATCCGCCTCCGCCGCCGCAGATATAGCGACCCGACTGATAACATCGAAGAGGAACGCACCTCCTCGATGGCTGAAGAAATTCACTCCAAAACTCCTCGCGTCCGTTTTGCGCCCTCGCCCACGGGCTATCTGCATGTAGGCGGGGCGCGCACCTTCATCTTCAACTGGCTTTATGCCCGCCATCATCGCGGGACGCTGGTATTGCGCCTGGACGACACCGACGTCGAACGCAACACCGAGGCCAGCGTCCAGTCGATCTTCGAGGGGTTGCGGTGGCTGGGTCTGAACTGGGATGAAGAGTACAAGCAATCGGAGCGCCTTGGCCTGCACCGCCAGGCGGCCGAAATGATCTTCGCCAAGGGCCTTGCCTATCGCGACTTCACCCCCGCCCACTCAGCGGGCGACGAGCAGACATCTTCTCAGGGTGCTTGGCTCTTCAATCCCGGCATGCGCGAATTGTCGAGGGAAGACAGCGACCGCCGCGCCGCCGCGGGTGAGCCGTTCGCGCTGCGTTATCGTGTGCCGCGCGGCGAAGGCCGGACTTTGCGCTTTGTTGATGGCGTCTATGGTGCACAGACGAAGCTCACCGATGAGGTGGAGGACTTTGCGCTGTTGCGGTCGGTGGGGGTCCCCAAGGACAGGTCTTCGTCGTTGGGGTCAGGGTTGGATGGCATGCCTACATATCATCTGGCCTCGTGCGTCGACGACGCCGATCTGCGCATCAGCCACATCATCCGCGGGCAAGATCACCTGACGAACACCTTCAAGCACCTGCTCATTTTTGAGGGCCTCGGTGTCGAGCCGCCCCAGTTCGCGCATCTTCCGCTGCTCGTCGCGCCCGATGGCACGAAACTCTCCAAGCGCAAGCACGGCCCCGTGGTCAGCGTGACGACCTATCGCGATGCCGGCTTCCTTCCGCAGGCCTTCGTCAACTTTCTTTGCCTGCTGGGCTGGTCGCCGAAGAACGACCGTGAGTTCCTCACTCTCGACGAGCTTATGGCGGCTTTCACTCTCGAGGCCGTCAACCGCGCGAATGCGGTCATTAATTTCACGGAGGAAGATCCCTTCGACCCCAAGGCCCTGTGGCTGAACGCCGAGCATATCCGCGCCCTGCCGGTCGAGGAACTCAGCCGCTGCATCGAGCCTTTCTTCGACCAGGCCGGCTTCGAGGTGTCGCCGGAAAAGCTGCTTGCCGTCACGCCGCTGATTCGCGAGCGCATCAAGCTGCTGCGCGACACTGTCTCGGCGGCGGATTTCTTTTTTCTGCCTCAGCTCGCGCCCTACGATCCGGCCGAGCTGATTCCGCAGAAGGGCGATGCTGCGCTTGCGCGGCGCGTTCTACAGTGCGCCGGGGAAGTTCTGGCCACAACATCTTTCGACCATGATTCGCTCGACCATGCGCTTCGCGCTGCAGCTTCTCAACTTGGTTTGAAGGCCGGTCCCATGTTCCAGCCTATCCGGGTCGCCGTTTGCGGACGTAAGAACGCGCCGCCGCTTTTTGAAACAATGGTTGTGCTTGGCCGCGAGGTTTGCCTTGAGCGCATCCGGCAGGCTGAGGACAGGCTTGAATCACTTGGATGAGGGCGGCCGCTCGGTGGGTCGGGATCGTGGATTCCCACCCTTCGGACGGTGAGACTATCCGAAGGATGGGGCACCCAGCCCTCCCGCGATATAGCGCTATGTGGTAGAGGATAGAATTCGGGGAAAACATCCCGCAGCGGCTAAAGCCGCACTCATTCTGGCAATGGACGGCACGACTAAAGTCGTGCCCTTTCAAAACCAGGTTTTCAGCACAGGCTGATAAGGAATGGCACTTATGACTAATGCGAATACGGAAAGCCCAGACGCTCGCACTCCCTCGACATTTCTCCGTGATCTGATCGAAGAGGATGTGCGCACCAAGAAGTATGGCGACGCGCAAGTCCAGACGCGGTTTCCTCCTGAGCCCAACGGCTATCTGCACATCGGCCACGCCAAGGCAATTTGCATTGATTTTGGCCTCGCGGATGAATTCGGGGGAAAAACAAACCTGCGCTTCGACGACACGAATCCCGAGAAGGAAGAGCAGGAGTATGTCGATTCCATTCAGAAGGACGTGCGCTGGCTCGGCTTCGAGTGGGACCGTCTGCGGTACGCCTCCGACTACTTCGCCCAACTCTACGATTGGGCTTTGCAGCTCATCAAGGCCGGAAAAGCTTATGTCGACGACCTCACTGCCGAAGAGATCCGCCAGTACCGCGGTACGCTTACCGAACCAGGACGGGACAGCCCTTATCGCAACCGGACTGTCGAGGAAAATCTCGACCTCTTTCAGAAGAATGAAGTCCGGCGAATTCCCCGACGGGAGCCGCGTGCTGCGCGCCAAGATCGACATGGCGTCACCAAATCTGAATATGCGCGATCCGGTGATGTATCGCATTCTCCATGCCACGCACCAACGCACCGGCGACAAGTGGTGCATTTACCCGATGTACGACTACGCCCACGGCCAGTCGGACTCGATTGAACACGTAACGCACTCGATGTGCACGCTGGAATTTGCCGACCACCAGCCACTCTACCGCTGGTATATCGAGCAGTTGGGCATCTTCCCCTCGCAGCAGATTGAGTTTGATCGTCTCAACATCACCTATACGCTGCTGAGCAAGCGCAGGCTGCTGCAGTTCGTGCAGAAGAAGGTGGTGCGCGGTTGGGATGATCCGCGGATGCCCACGCTCTCCGGCTTCCGGCGCCGCGGCTTTACTCCCGCAGCGATCCGTACCTTTGTCGCTGCCACCGGCGTCTCGCGCACTAACGGCACTATCGACATTGAAATGCTCGAGCACTTCCAGCGCGAAGACCTGAACCGACGCGCCAGGCGCGCGATGGCGGTGCTGCGCCCCCTGAAGCTGATCATCGACAACTACCCGGCCGGACAGGAGGAGCAAGTCGAGGTGGCGAATAACCCCGAAGACCCCTCGGCCGGGACACGGCAGGTGCCATTCTCTGGGAAAATCTATATAGATCAGGACGATTTCCGCGAGATTCCTCCGCCGAAGTATTACCGGCTGTCTCCAGGTAAGGAAGTACGCCTGCGCAACGCCTACTTCATCACCGCGCAGAGGGTGGTGAAAGATGCGGCGGGCAGCATCGCTGAGGTGCACTGCACCTATGATCCGTTAAGCCGCGGCGGGAACTCTCCCGATGGGCGCAAGGTGAAGTCCACCATTCACTGGGTCTCGACGGCGCACGCGATTTCGGCGGAAATACGGCTCTACGACAAGCTTTTTACCAAGGCCGATCCGAACGACGTGGAAGAAGGCGGGAGCGTTCTCGACAATCTCAACCCCAAGTCGCTCGAGATTCTCATTGGCGCGAAGCTTGAGCCTTCGCTTGCGAACGCGAAGCTGGAGGACCGATTCCAGTTCGAGCGCGTGGGGTATTTCTGCCTCGATCCCGACTCGACAGCGGGGAATCTGGTTTTTAACCGGACGCTCCCGCTGAAAGACTCGTGGGCAAAGATTGAGAAGAAGGCTGGGGTGTAGCCACCTGCGGTCTGCCCATTGCATGAGCAGACGCTCGGCACCTGCGATGCGGCAGACGCTCGCTAATCGCTCGCATGGACTGTTGTGGATTCCCAGGTCTCAGAGTCGAGACCTGGGGCACCCGACATTTGTTCATTTGCCGATTACGTCGATGGGGACGGTGATGGTTTTGGGGGGGAGGCAGGCGTTTTTGTCGCAGGCCTGGTAGCGGAGCCTGGCTTCGACGAGATGATTGCCGGGAGTGGCGACGATGCGCGTGTTGATGGCGAATTCGCCGGTGTAGACGCTGAGCCTGGTATCGGGGTCGAGGGGCAAGGTGATCTCAGAACCCGCGGGGTAGGTGGCGCCTTCGAGGCGCACGCCGGAGGCTTCAGGGATCGACAGCGTGGTGGGGATGAGAAAGTCCTGGCTGGGCGTGTGGGAGTTGACGTGAAGACCTTCACCGACGCGGAAATGCATTTCAACCGGGGTAGGCTTGCCGGCGGGGATGGTCACTTGTTCTGGGTAGAGATATTCGACGGCGGCGCCTCGCAGGACGGAGCGGCCTGGGTCGTCGGACTGGGCGCGGGCCGGGATCGCGGCGAAACTTAAGATCAACATTGCGGCTGCGGAGAATGCGATTTTCAAGATTCTCATTGGTATTTCCTTGCGCCGATTGGAATGCCTTCGAGTTTGTCCTCATCAAGGCTGGGCCGGCTCGGAATTCC
>CAVQZU010000060.1:0-84845 GCA_963718485.1 uncultured Acidobacteriota bacterium | reverse complement strand
CATCACGGCATTCCGTTCAGCGTCGCATCGCTGATCAAAGCGCTGAACGGACAGCAACTCGGTGTCGCGATCGGTGTCGCGACCGCGTTTGTCTCCGGACTGCTCAGCGTGGTGCTGATCCTGGTGATCTCCATCTACCTGCTCATCGAAGGCCGCGCGGTGGTCGCCACTGCGCGCAACCTCTTCCCGAGCCGCCAACGGGAGTTCGACTTCGCCGCGCTGGCCGTCGGATCGACCGTGGCGGCCTACGTGCGCGGGCAGATCGTCATGTCATTTGTCATCGGCGCCTACACCGGCGTCGCACTGACGCTTGTCGGCGTCAAGTACGCGATCCTCATCGGCATCGCCGCATTCTTCCTCGAGTTCGTGCCGATCGTGGGTGCGGTCGTTGCGATGGGTCTCGCCATTGCCGTTGCGCTCCTGCAAAGCCCGGCGCTCGCGCTGTTTGCGTGCGGCGTCGGCCTCGTCGGGCACGCGATCGACGCTTACGTGCTCGGGTTTCCACGGCTTCTACGGACGCGTGACCAGGCTCCATGCGCTCGTGGCGATGGCCGCGCTGCTGGTCGGCGCCGAACTTGCAGGAATCCTGGGTGCCCTCTTCGCCGTCCCGGTTGCGGCCGTCGAACACGGCCGGGATCGCCAACAGCGTCACGGTCGGATTTCCCCCGACGAGTTGAGGGAACGTCTTTTTGCTGATTACGCCTCCGTCTCCTGAAACCACCGCCACGAATTGCATGTTCTTGGCTGAATACGTAATGACGCCACCCTGAATCGAATCCTTCAGGTTCACTCGCGCCAGTATCCTTCCTGATTGCGCATCCAGAGCATCGAAGTAGCCGCCGGTTTCGCCAGTGAAGACCAGGTTGGACGCCGTCAACGTTACTCCTGCCACAACCGGCGTGGGCGATTTATAGCGCCAACGTAGTTTGCCGCTCGCAGCGTCGAAGCCGGTGATCCATCCCGTGGCTTCCTCAAAAGGGGGGTGATACATCGGGCCGCCGAAGTAAGGACCCTGGCCTATGTTGGCCTTTTCCGCGCTGGGAGGTTCGGTATCTTTCTGAATTTCCGAGCACCAATTGTCATTGCTCGGGATCACCAGTAAATCAAGCTTAGGGCTAAAAGCCGAGCCGTTCCATTCCGTTCCACCCAACGTGCCCGGACAAACATGCACTGGAGTTAGGCTGGCAGGAGCCTCCGCATTGATCCGCGTCGTTGTCGGTACGGCATAGAGCACCTGATGCGCATCGCGATCGACGACACGCAGTACCCCGTCTTTGCCGCTCGTCGCGATAGCGGTTCGCGATTTGGACCTGAAAATGGGACTCACATGCGTCGTGTCGTAGTCGTGTACATCGTGCGGGATGAACTGGTGGTACCAGACGAGCTTCCCGGTTTTCGCATCGAGCGCGATTATCGAATTCGTGTAAAGGTTGATTCCCGGCCTGGCGTCATCATAAAAATCAGGGGCGGGGTTGCCGCCAGAAACGTAGAGCAGATCTTTTTCCGTATCGTAAGACAGGGGCGTCCAAAGTGCGCCACCTGCGTGTTGGCGCGCGGCCGGATTAGGCCCCCAGGTGTCCGCGCCCGGTTCGCCATCGGCGGGAATAATGTTGAACCGCCAGACCTGCTCCCCATCGCTCAGCCGGAATGCGCCGACCCATCCGCTGGCTGCGGACTCCGATCCCGCGGGCCCGATGTAAATCAAATCACCGTGCACCAACGGCGGCATGCTGATAAAAAAACCCTCGTTGGAACTTGCGATTTGTTTGGCCCATATAAGCTTTCCGGTTTCACTGTCGAAGGCAGTCAGATAATCGTCGGCGGTTCCGCGAATGATTTTTCCCTCGGCAATAGCCGCGCCGCGGTTGGCATGGACGGATTCGCGCTCGCGGGGCGTCCATTGATAGGTCCACAATGGGTGGCAGTCAGCCCCATCGAGCGCCACGGTATAGTGCATGCTCGTCAGGTAAATCACGCCGGCCGAAGCAATAGGCGCGCTTTCCGAGGGTACCTTCTCCGGAAACGTATACGAGCACACTTTCGCGAGTTGGCTGACATTCTTGGAAGTAATTTGAGTCAGCGGGCTATAGCGCGTGCCGCCGATGTCGTGCTCGACATAGGTCCAATCGCCGTCGTCGGAAGCGGCCTGGGTCCGCGCAACAGGCTCTCCGGCGAGAATAGCAAACACTGCGACGCAACAAATTGCGATAAACATCGCCCCCGGAATCGAATCCCGAACTCGACGCTTCTTCATCTCCTTCGCCGTTCCTTTGATTGCGCGCAAGGGCTTGGGTCTGCTCCTGGGCTGAAACATTGTTACGAACCAGCTGGTATGTCAAGCGGTCACGAGTCTGGCGCGATCCTCAATTTCCGGTGATGCCTGGCGAAGCAGATACGAAGGTTGGAGCAAAACAGTTCTTCGTGGGCAGGAACCAAGCCCAGGATTAACAACAATCGGCGCGACGCGTCGTTTGCGGGGTGCTGTCTCGCAAACAGGGCTTCCGCACCGAGCGCGCCGAAGCCCTACTCAATGATCCCAAACGCGGCCTCTTTGGCCAGGCCGGGCACTCCGGAGTTTGCTGATAGGTCGCGAAGCCGGTAGAATTTTCTCTGAGGTCCCTGATGCCCGAACAAGCAGCTGGCTCTCATTCTGATTGGAAGCGGCACGGCGTTCGCATCGTTCGCGCCGGCGAACTCGACACCGATACTCCGCAAACGAGCGGTATGACACGCGCCGAAGCCATTTCCCATGCGCGCGTGGGTTCTCAAAAACTTTGGGCTGGCACCGTCGTCGTGCATCCCGACGCGAAAACCGGACCGCATCACCACGGCGAACTCGAAACCGTCCTCTATATTGTCAAAGGCCGAGCCCGGTTCCGTTGGGGCGATCACCTCGAATTTGTCGATGAGGCTGGACCGGGCGATTTTATCTACGTGCCGCCCTACGTCCCGCACCAGGAACTCAACGCTAATCGCGACATGCCCGTCGAAGCCGTCGTCGTCCGCAGTGGCCAGGAACCGGTCGTGGTCAACCTCGATATTGAGAGCCCTGAACCCGCTGCCGTCGATCCTCAGCCCGATCCTTTCCATTCCACGCCTAACAGAGGCTGAACTAGGCGTCCGGCTAATGGCCCGTGATGTCAGGACGCATGCCTTCCCCTGCACTGCTGCGAAGCTCGGGCGCCGCCGTTTCCGTGATCTTGTAATCCTTGTATTCAATCCAAAGACGCGCCTGCCCGCCGAAGCGGATGGTGCTGTCGGTCCGATTTTCGGCAGGTAGCCAAAAATCGCCGAGCTTTTCGTACTGGTGGTTGATTTCGGTCTTTTTTACCCACATCGACGGACTCTTCGCAGGCTCGGCCTCGATCCGCGTCACCGCAAAATCTTTCGCATCGACCCATATCTTGCCGCGATAGAGAAATTTCTCATCGGTCTTGGGAGTCACCTCAAGAACATATTGCGGGCTCGCCGAGGACTGATCGAAACTTGTCAGAGCGAAACTGTAATTGTCGCCGTTCAAGGCGGTGCGCTCGCGGTTCTTGTCCGTAGACGCCTCAGATTCCCCGTCCAGCAGCTTTTTGAAAACATGGTCGATGATGAACTTCGAACCGGACTCCGATTCGATAGTGAACCGTTTGTCTTTCAGCGAGCCTTTGAAGCCCACCACCATTTCCGCGTCGCGGGAGCCGAAAAATCCCCGGTATTGCATGCGATAGATTCGCTTGCCCTCGAATTGCCTGAGAGCAGAGGCGCGCTCTCGGTTCCTTTCATCCATGTGGCGGACGACCTGGTCGACTGACAGTGGAGGATTCTCGACAGCCGTCGCCTGCACCTCGGAGGCCTGGCGAGCCGCGCAAATGGAAACCTTGGGGAGCGAGAGGGCGGCAAAGAGCACAAACGATCCTGCCAACCTGCGATTCCTAACGAGCATCCTGTAAACCTCCCCGGCCTCCAAGCCATCGTCTCTAACTGAGAGGTTAGGACGCGACTTTGGGTTGCGGCCGATTTCTCAGACTCTTTCGCGGCAACGCCGGGCTGCGCAATTCCTTTTCGTAGGCCGCGTACATGCCATCGAAAATTCGATCCCAAGAAAGATTCAGGGCATAAGCTCTGGTCGCCGCCCGCATGCACTGAAACTGCGGCGGGTGCACGGCCAGCTGCCGGATGTGAGAAACAAATTCTTCCGAACTGCGCGCGATCAAACCCGTCTCGCCAGGCCGGATGATGTACTGCGGACCGCCGCCGTCGGTGACGATCGCCGGCACACCGGAGGCGAGCGCCTCTAGAATAACGTTTCCAAACGTGTCTGTCTGGGAGGGAAAGACGAACACATCAAAGTTCGCATACGCGCGGGCTATAAGCTTCGCCCTTTAGGACGCCTTGAAAATCAGCCCGACACATATGAGACTTCAGCCACTGCTCCTCGACTCCCTGGCCCACGATCGAGACGCGGAAATCGGAGAACCCGGCCTCGATCAGTGCCCTTTCCAACTCCGCCAGGAATCGGACGTTCTTCTCCGCAGTCAGGCGGCCCACGTAGCCAATCGTGAACGGCCCTTTCCGCCTGTCGCGTTTCTGCGGGGCAAAAAGAGCCGTATCCACGCCACGCCGCATTGAGTAAACCGGTTTATTGATCCTGGTGGCCAGCAAGTCGCTCAGCGCCACGTTCGGCGCGAAAAGAATGTCCGCAATCGCATAGAAGCGCAGGATCGCAGCAAGCGAAGCTCGGCGGATTATCGTGCCCAGTCGCTCTCGCATTCCCTCGGGAAGATACTCGATTAGCGCGACGGCCCTCCGCTCGGCGTACTGGTGAAGGTTGGTGTGCCAAGAGGCAGCGAGGGGAACGCTCAGCCGGTGCGCAATGAGCGCTCCGAGCTGGCCGACGTCGCTCGGCCCGGTGATGTGAACGATGTCAGGCGCAAACGTGCGCACTTCAGCAATCGCCTGGTCATAATGGCGCCAGAATGCCAGATCGAATCGATGATTGGTATCGAGCGGGAACCCGATCGGGCTTCGCTGCAGGAATACGCGCCGGACCGAACCATCGGTTTCGATTCTGCTCCGCGTCGCTCCGCAGATGACTAAGAAGTTGAGTCCGCGTTTCTTCGCGAACGCCTCAAATTGGCGGCTGGTGTTCGCCACACCGTCGATTTCATCGTAGGTGTCCGGGAAAAAGGCGATCCGAATGCTTTCTTCCATTGGGAGGCGGCCTCCTGTCCTTGGCCAAAAGCGAAAGACATTTCGTGCTGAGGTTTAGCCATGGCCAGCTGGGCCGCCCTGCGGATGGGGGCCACCTCGAGCATGCGCATAGCGGAGAAGAACATCTCAATAAAAGCCGGGGGAGCCTTCCATAGCGTGGCCAGAGGCTGTGTCACTCCGTTCCGGTCGGGATGAAACACACGCTCGTCCCATCGTCGCGAACCCTTCGGAAGATCGGGGTATTCGCGGATCACGTCCAGAAGCGATTGGAGCATGCGTAGCACAAATGGCTCGGCATACTGCGGCATGAACAGGACGTGGCAGCGGTGCTTTTTGCGCACTTCGTGAACAAACTCCGGGAAGCTTCCCGCATTGGTGAGATTCAGGACTGCGCTGGGCTCGACGCCGTGGCGATCACCGCCGCCGATCACCGGTTGATTCCACTTCTCAGCGAATTCCAACACGGCCCGGTTTTCTTCCCAGCTTCGCAACCCACCCAGTTCGAAAGCATGCATGAAGTTCCCGAACTGTGCGACAAAATCGGTGAGCGTCTGTATGTGGTGCTGCCTGCCAATTCCCGCGAGATCCCACATGGGGTGATTCAAAACGATCAGCACGTCCGGGTTGTTGTGGAGCGTCGTAAGAAGATCAGAAAGAGCCTCTTCCATCGGAGTCCTGGTATATTCCGCCAGCTGCGCCATAACGCTTTCCGCGCGATCGCCCGGCAGATTGTGAACCCCCAGGTGCAATGTCGTATTTCGGTAAGGAACACTCCATTCGACCGCGATCGGCGTACCGGTCGCCTCGGCGATGATGCGCAAGGACAATGGCGCTTCGATACTGTCGTGGTCTGTCAGCGAGACCATGCTGGCTAACCCCAGGCCCCGTTCAATTTGATCGCGCTCCAGGCGAAAAGCCGCCAGCGGGGTCATGGGTGGCGTCCAATAGGATTTGAAGAAGTTGACGGTTATCGAGGACCTAGCCTGGGCCTTCTTCTCCTGCATCGCCAACGCAAATCTCAATAACGGACGACGGGACGCATACTCCACAATGAAATAGAGCCCTTCTTTGGAACGATTGGTATGCCCGTGCAAAGAAACGGCTGCACGATATTCTCTGGCTGCGTGGGGTTCCTTCCACTGGTAGCTCAGTCTGCTGCGCAAAACCACCTCCGGTTGAACGTGCCTAGCTGCTGGCCTTCGAGGGCCATCGTGAATCCCGCAACTTAATGCCAGGTTACAATTTCAATGTTTTTTGCTACAGGTGCTTGCGAATCACTGGTTATCTTGGCGGCTGCTTCACCGGATTTTTACCAGCTGTTAACCTCGCGTTTCAGCCGCTGTTCCCTATACTCCCGAGTTTGGAACAGTCACTCTACCGAAGCCGCGATTGCTCGCCTTGCGCCGCGCGCAGCAGCGCGAAACAGCCTTTCATCCAGGCTCTCGCCGATCTCCTGCTGCATCCCTGGGGCGTTGTGGTTCTGTGGAACTGGAAAGCCGCCTGGCTGAGCATCATTCTGCGCGCGCCGATTTTCCTGGTCGCAACAATTCATCGAGGATGGACAGCGACTTGTGGAGCCGTACTGGCCGAATGTTTCTATTGCGCGGCCGCCGCCGGCCTTTACGGCGCCCTCATTCAAAGCCTTCGCGAGGCGGAGCCGCCGTGGCTGACGATTTCCTTTTTAACAGTTGTCGTTCCCGGTATCTTCCAGCTTTTCGAGGCCGTCCTTCATTGGATTCGAGGAACGCCCCATTTGCGCACGGTGGAAAGCTTCTCCATCGCCGTCAGCGCCGTGTCTTCCCTTTTCAACTGCTACGCCATGAGACGTGGAACGCTGTTGGTAGGTAGAGAAGGCGATTCCTTCGGCTCCGATCTGCGCCACCTTCCCCGGCTGCTGCTCTCATTTCTGATTTTTGTCCCGCAGCGGTTCTTTCGACCGAAGAAAAAAGTGGGGAGATGATCCGCGACTTGATAGTTTCCAAACTAGGAGGACTCCATGCCGATCAAAACGTTGCACCTGACCAACTCATGGCACGAAACCTCCGGTGGTATTGCCACTTTTTATCGCGCCTTAATCGAAGCCGCGAACAAGTGCGGCCATTCCATACGGCTCATACTTCCGGGCGAGCGCGATTCCATAGAGGAAGTGGGGCAGTTTGGCAGAATTTATCGCCTGCAAGCACCCCCTGCCCTGCTCAACAGCCAGTACCGCATGATCTATCCGAAACAATTTCTCTGGTCCGGAAGCAAGCTCCAGCAAATCCTCATTGCCGAACGCCCCGACCTCGTCGAGATTTGCGACAAATATACCTTGCACTATTTGGGCGCCCTGCTTCGGCGCGGTCTTCTGCGCGCTCTGGATTTCAAGCCGGTTGTCGTGGGCCTCAGTTGCGAGCGAATGGATGACAATTTCCGCAGCTATATCGGGCGAGTTCCACTGGCCCGCCAATTCTGTGCCGCTTATGTGAAGTGGGTCTATTTCCCATTCTTCGACCACCACATCGCCAACTCATCCTATACCGCCGAAGAATTGCGCGTTGCATCGCTAGGCCATCTCACCACTCGCAACACTTGGATTCGCCCGATGGGCGTGAATCTGGCACATTTCTCGCCGACGCTGCGCTCGCCTGATGCGCGCCACAAGATCCAGCAGCTGTGCGGCGCCCGCCCCGGGAGCGTCATACTGCTCTATGCCGGACGTCTGGCGCCGGAAAAGAACCTGCCTCTGCTATTTCAGCTCCTGGTGCTCCTTGCGCGGCGCGGGAATCGAGACTTTCGTTTGATGGTGGCCGGCGATGGTATTGAGCGGAAACGCTGGGAATCTTTCTGCGAGAAACACCTACCCGGAAAAGTTTCATTCCTAGGGCACATCAAGGAACCTAGCCGCCTGGCCAACCTGCTGGCGAATTCCGATGCCTTCATTCACCCCAATCCGCGGGAGCCTTTTGGAATCGCGCCGCTCGAAACCATGGCGTCAGGACTGCCGTTGGTTGCGCCAAACAGCGGCGGCGTCACCTCGTACGCAAGCTCGGAAAACGCCTGGCTGGTACCGCCGGACAGCGCGAGTTTTGCCTCCGCGGTCGAAGAGATTTTCGCCGACGATGCGCTCAGAAGCTATCGTGTTCAAAACGCCTTGCAGACCGCAAAGCGGTTCGGCTGGGAAACTGCTGCCGCCGCCTTCCTCGGCCTCTACGCTCAATTGTGCGGCGCAGCCGGCGGTCCTGAAGTACGCCACCAGAGTGATTTCTGTTCCGAGCAGGCCAGAGGAGTCGAATTCGTCTTATCCCGCGCTATCTCCTGCGTTGCGGAAAAAACATTCCACCTGATAGCAACCCTTACCGACAAGTCCCGCGAGCTCACCTAAAATCAGCCCCGCAGAACCGCTTTTTGCGCCTCTTGGACCTCCCAGGGGTCGGTCGGGCCGAAGCCTGCCCCGGTATGAGCAATCGCGGAAGCAATCTCGGTCAAATCCTCGCGCGTAAGCTGAAGCGAAGCTGCGCCAATCCATCCCTCCACCTGCTGGGGCGATCGAGCGCCCACGATGGCGCCGCTAACACCTGGCCAGGCCAGCACCCAAGCGATAGCGGCGCAGGAGATCGTAGTGTTATGCCGCTTCGCGATCGGCCGCAGAGCATCGCGTAGCGCGAGGTTCTTCTGAAGCTTCGGCGGCTGGAAGTCTGCCGCCCGCTTGCGCCAATCATCGGCGGCAAGCGAGTTGACGCGCTCGGCGGTAAACGAATCGGTCAACAATCCCGATTGCATAGGGCTGTAGCAGATCACGCCTGTTCGCTGCTTCTCACACCAGGGAATCTCGCTTGCGGCCGCTGCACGGTTGATCAGTGAAAAAGGTGGCTGCAGCGAGTCCACGTGACGGATGTGTTCGCATCCTTCCAGGAGGGCCGTGTCGAAGTTCGACACTCCCGCTGCCCGGATCTTCCCTTCCTTGATCAGTTTGCCGACCGCGTTCCAGGACTCCTCGACGGGCGTCCCCATTTCGTCCGGCCAATGGAATTGATACAGGTCAATCCGCTCAACGCCGAGTCTGCTGAGCGAGGCCTCGCATTCGCGCCGGATAGACTCGGGCTTAAGAACGCGTTTGGGAAGAGCCATTCGGTCTTTCTCATCCCAGATCAATCCGCATTTGGTGAAAACGAACGGCCGCTCGGCGGCGGGAATTCCGCGCAGCAGCCGCCCCACCACTTCCTCGGAGTGCCCCAAACCATAGACGGCGGCCGTATCGATCCAATTGATTCCCAGCTCAAGCGCGTGCCGCATCGTGGCAATCGAATCCGCGTCGTCTTGCGCGCCCCAACCGAACGACCAACCACCGCCGCCAATCGCCCATGCGCCAAACCCCACTGCCGTAATATTCAGCCCACTCGAACCCAGAGGACGTTTCGAAAGTGCCGCAGCCATGTCGTCTCCTTTGAAGAGTCGAATTTGTGTTTCAAGCAGTAGGATGCCCCAGTCGAGAATTCAGAGTCATCCTTTATTCACGGCCCCCAGGGGCGCCATTTGCGCGTGCCATGCTTTAATCCCGGCCCCCGCCGGGCTTGGTGTTTTCTTTGGCGTTCATCTCCAGGCTAAAGAACCAAAGGCGATCATCCCCATCGAAGCGACGAATTAGACACCTGAGTAGAGGCTTGCTATGGTCATCGGAGAATCCGTAAACTAATTTAAAGGTGTCGGCCAGATCCTCGGGGCGGCAGCACTCGGTCAATTCCTGAATCGCTAAGGATGCTCGGTGTACTGGAAATCGATCAACTGGCCCTCGCTCGACGCTGCGAGCAATCTGACAGTAAAGGCGGCAACTTGACTGAGCACGCCGCATCGGCGCCTCGCGGCCGGGAACCCTTGGAAGTCATGGAAACCCACGGGACTGCCGAAAAGCGTCTGGCCTTAGTTCTGCGCATCTATGGAATAGCTCTTTCGTCCGTGGCCACGGCGCTGGCCTTCACGCTGCTCATGCAACGATTTCTCCCGTATCCTGTGTTGTTCCTTTTTTTCGCCGCGGTCATGGCCAGCGCCTGGTTTGGCGGCACCGGGCCGGGGCTGGCCGCTGTTTTTGCCTCCACGATCGCAGTGGATTATTTCTTCGTTCCGCCCGTCGGATCCTTGGCCATCAATGCCACCGATACGATATATTTCGCCTCGTTCGTGGTGTGCGCTCTGGCAGCCAGTTGGATTAGCTCAGCAAAGAGAGAAGATGAGGAGGCTTTGCGCGAAGCCCGCGATCAACTGGAGATCCGCGTGGCCGAGCGGACCGCCGAACTCCAACGATCGAACACCGAGCTGAAGGAAAGCGTTGCACAGCATGATACGGCACGTCAGGCTCTTATGAGGACGCAAGCTGAACTTGCTGAATTGTCGAGATTTTTGACCATGGCCGAACTTACCGCCTCGATCGCTCACGAAGTAAATCAGCCACTCACAGCCGTTGCTGTTTACGGCCGGGCTTGCCTGGAGTGGCTTTCGGCAGCTCCACCAAATCTGGAAGAAGCGCGGCGCGCCGCGGAAATTGTGATTCAGGACGGCACGCGAGCCGGCGCGGTTCTGAATCGCATCCGGGCACTATTTAAACGGCAGCCTGTCGCCCGGGACTGGCTGGACCTGAATGAAGTCATCCGTGAAGCCGCGGACTTCGCGATGGAAGAAGCTTTGAGAAACCGCATCAGCATACGGACCGAACTCACCAGCGATCTCTCTCGAATCAAAGGCGATCGCATCCAGCTCGAGCAAGTCATTCTGAATTTGATCATCAATGCCATTGACGCCTTGCGCGAAGCACCGCATCGCAGGGAAATCATAGTCCGCTCCCGCCCGGAAGGCTCTATGGTACTCGTTACGGTTGAGGACAGCGGCAGGGGAATTAGCACTGAAATCATGGCGAACATATTCGATCCGTTTTTCACGACGAAGCCGCAGGGTATTGGAATGGGCTTATCGATTAGCCGCTCGATCGTTGAATCTCACGGTGGCCGCTTGTGGGCTGAGCCGCTTCTGCCGCACGGCACGAAATTTCAATTTACTGTTCGGATCGGCTTATAGGAGCCTCCTCCGCTATGATTGCCAGCATCGCTAATCCCGCGGTTTTCGTCGTTGACGACGATGCTTCCGTGCGTGATGGGATCCGAACGCTTCTGCGATCGGTAGGGCTGCACGCGGAAGTCTTTTCCTCGGCGGAAGAATTCCTGAGTTCCGAGCGCAGCGAAGTGCCCAGCTGTCTGGTACTGGATGTGCGCCTTCCCGGAGTGAACGGACTCGATTTTCAAGATCGGCTGATCGCCGCGGGTATCGAAATCCCCATCATCTTCATCACTGCGCACGGTGACGTTCCCACAAGCTTGCGAGCCCTGAAAGGCGGCGCGGTCGAGTTCCTCGCAAAACCATTCCAGACGCAAGCTCTTTTGACCGCCGTTTACCAGGCGCTCGAAGGAGATCGCCGAAGGCGCCAGGAACACGCGGAACTCTCCGTTTTGCGCTCGCGCATCGAAAAACTTACGCGGCGCGAACGCGAAGTCAATATCGATATAACCCTGTTGAACCGAATGGCCAATCGGTTGTCCGCAGCAGACCCGCTGCACCAGGTTCTGAACGAGGTCGTCGAATTCATCGCCGCGGTTGTGGAGTGCGATTCATGCATGGTCTACGTGCTCGAAAATGATGAGCTGGTCCTACGCGCCTCCAAGAATCCCCATCCGGAAGTCACCGACCGTCTAAAGATGAGAATCGGCGAAGGAATCACCGGCTGGGTGGCTGAACATCTGGAAACCGTCGTTGTGGCCAAGAGCGCCCACGAGGATCCTCGTTTCAAGCTGTTCAACGAATTGCCGGAAGATCACTACGAGGCTTTCCTCTCAGTGCCTCTGGTTAGCGGAGGGCGGCTCGTCGGCGTAATCAACGTACAGAACCGGACCCCGCACCAATACACGAAACATGAGGTAAGCCTCATCGCAACCATCGGTTTTCTGGTGGGCGCCGAGGTGGAAAGAGCGCGGCTGGAAACCGAAAAATCGGAGCTTTCGGACAAGCTCGAAAGCCGAAAGCTGATGGACCGAGCCAAAGGTATTCTGCAAAACGAACTGAGGATCAGCGAAGAAGAAGCCTATCGCACCTTGCAGCGCGAAAGCCAGAAGCGTCGCAAGTCCATGAGGGAAATCGCGGAATCGATCATCTTGAACGAGGATCTCAAGCGCGGCCAGCGCTGAAAGCGAACAAAGTGCGAAATCGGCGGAAATTGAATCGCAGCAATTGAAAACTTCGATTTGACTCTGACCTCGAAATGCCTCACCCTGCTCGCGGAGTTGACCAGTCTTAGCGTCACTCTGATCCCCTCTTTCAAAGCCGAAACGAGGGCCTGCATCGGGCACGACGCCGTGTCCAAATAATCGCTCAATTGGATTTGCCACAACTGCGGTCCGCGAAGCGGGTGCATCTGCCGCTCGTCGCGAAACCTGGCTCTGATTAGCTGCTTCGCAGCCCAGTCCTAATCACGGGCTTGCGGACTTCTGTTCAGCGGGAGTTGCCGTAGAGCTTTGCTCTCCCATCAGGCGATCGTTGGATCCTGTCGGAAGCAGTCTTGGTGTCATCAACCGGCGTTGCAAGTTCGAGTGGGAAGGATCTCTTGAATCTACGCACTTCGTTTCGGCGGACTGGGCATTCTGAAGACCAATCGACCGTGCGGATCGAAAGATTCGCCCGACTTCTGGCCCCCAGCCAACCAGCAGCCAAGGCTGCTGCGATTTCTCGCCTGCTTGTCAGCGATCGCGAGGCGCGTGCCGAAGCCGGTTACCCCACAGTAGCTTCCGACTTTTCGAAGGCTTCGACCAGGGCCCAAACCGGCCAATCGCAGGGGGAAATGATGAGGCACTTGTGCGAAGTCGGTGACTTTGTCCGCCGCTTGCGCATTCAAACGCGATTCGGCGAGCTTTCGCGAGCGCGCCTGTCCCTGTTGCGAGTGCAATTGTGCGGGGACTACGCCGAATGCGACTGGATTGCGCGCCCACCCGATCGATGGGACGCGGATTTACCGCCTGTGGTTGGCAAGCGCAACGCGTCTATTCAGGCCCTTCAGGACGCCATTAAAATTCCCGCTCTTCTGTTTCGCGCTTTGCCTGGCGTTCAAAAAGCCGAGTTACGAGGCTACCGCTACTCATCCGACGACTCTTTGGAACTGATTCTTTCCGGGTCGGTTAACCGCGAAGTGCGGGTCCCGACCAGCATTCGCTCTTTGGCAATGCGAGCCAAGTTGTTTGGCTTTCGCTTCTGGATGAAAGAAGGAATTCTGGAAAGCTTGAGTTGCGAAGAATACGCGATGAATTTCTGAGAAATTGCAAATTTTGGCCCGGTGTTCAAAGGGCCAATCAAATTCCAAACAGTCCGTTTGGAAAGTCCCGAGGGTTAGAGCTGGACCACGACGTCATCCAGTACAGTTAAAGGAGAAATGCATGTTGCGCAAACCACAAAGAGAAAGAAGGCTGTCGCTCTCTGAAAAGGTCTCGCGGCTGATCGCCAGACTAAAAGAACCCGAGTGGCGGCGATACGGCGGTACGCTGCTGGCGGGGAAAGTAGTGGGAGTTGGAGCGGTCCTAGGCGTGATGGCATTTATGTCTTACGTCGTCTTCGCGCATGTCTACGCGGCGGACCCGGAAGTCAAGGCGGCCGATGTTGTGAACCCGGTGAACACCGCGTGGACGCTGATCGCGGCGTTCCTCGTTTTCGGCATGCAAGTCGGCTTCACAATGCTCGA
This sequence comes from uncultured Acidobacteriota bacterium, assembly GCA_963718485.1. Classification (GTDB taxonomy): domain Bacteria; phylum Acidobacteriota; class Terriglobia; order Acidiferrales; family UBA7541; genus Palsa-295. The sequence goes on along the minus strand of CAVQZU010000060.1, from coordinate 70,897 downwards.
AGCCGGCTTTTGTCGTTCCCGCGAAACCGTAAACGTGCTGGTGGAATGCGTTGTGGACACTTGCCTCTGCGGCATTCTGTTCTACGCCATTGGCTTCGCTTTCATGTTCAGCCACGGAAACGGCTTCATCGGCTATCACTGGTTCTTTCTGCAGAATGCCCCGGCCACCTACGAAACCACAGGCGTGGCATTTTTGGCGGTCTGGATTTTCCAGTTTGCCTTCGCTGACACCTGCTCCACGATCACCTCGGGCGCCATGATCGGCCGAACCGGGTTTGTTGGCGATCTTCTCTACAGCATCTGCGTCACCGGTTTCATTTACCCGATCATCGGACACTGGGCTTGGGGACCTGATGGCTGGCTGGCAAACATGGGCAGCGCTGGAAATTTCTTCCCTTCGCTTGGAATGGGCTTCCATGATTTCGCCGGCTCGACCGTCGTCCACACCATCGGTGGCTTCATCGCCTTAGCCGGCGCCATCGTTCTTGGCCCGCGCCTGGGCCGCAAGTTCAAGCGCGATGGCGGCGCCCCGATGCTGCCGCACGACCTGACGATCGCCGTCAGCGGCGGTCTTATTCTCTGGTTCGGCTGGTACGGATTCAATCCGGGCAGCACTCTTTCGGCAATGGATTTTGAAGGCATCGGGCGTGTGGCAACAAACACCACCCTGGCCGCCTGCGCCGGAGGCCTTACGTCCATACTTTGGGGTTACATGATGACCAAAAAGTGGGACGCGGGTTTCACTACCAACGGCTTTCTTGCGGGGCTGGTCGCCATTACTTGCCCGTGCTATTGGGTTAGCCCGACAGGCGCCGTCCTTCTCGGCGGCATCGCGGGCGTGCTCGTAATTCTGGGAATCGACCTCCTGGAATGGCTACGAATAGACGATCCCATCGGTGCGGTCCCCGTTCACGGTTTTTGCGGAATCTGGGGAACCTTGTCGCTCGGGCTTTTCGCCGTTGGAAAGTACGGAGCGTCAGGACCGATTGCTCCCGACAACTCCGCTCCGCTGAAAGGGCTTTTCTACGGTGGCGGCACGCAACTGCTTGTGGCGCAGATCATCGGCAGCGCGACGATCACGATCGCCACCTTCGCGGTTGCCCTAGCCGTGATGTATGCGGTCAACGCAACCGGAACTCTTCGCTTGCCGGCAGAAGCCGAACTCTACGGTATGGACCTCCACGAGCACGGCATTTCGGCTTATCCCGAGTATGTGATCTCACCGTTCGCCGCGCCAGCTGGGATGGCTCAAAGCGCGATGCCCGCTGTTCAGGCGCCCAGCCTTTCCAAAGCGCTCCCACGTACGACCTAACCAAGCTCCGGTAGAATCGTTCCGGTTTCCTGGCGCCTCGGCCACGCCAGGAAACTGGGCCGGAGATTTCCCGGACGACATCCGGTTCATGCCAAAGAGCCCTACCATGAAGGCAGACCAGAACTGATAGGCAAAACGAGGAGATCATGATGACCAAGCTTGAAGCGATTGTGCAGCCCGGACGATTTGAGGCGGTGAAGAAGGCTCTCATCGACACCGGAATTGACGGCATGACCGTCTCAGAAGTGCGGGGCCACGGACGTCAAAAGGGACACACCGAAACCTATCACGGACACGAATATAGCGTCGACCTGCTGCCAAAAATAAAAATCGAAATCGTGATGGACGACAAGCTGCTGGATACGGTCGTGGATGCCATCATCAAAAACGCCGCGACCGGCAAGATCGGCGACGGGAAGATTTTCATTTCCAAGGTGGATGAAGCAATCCGGATCCGCAACCAGGAACGCGGAGTGGCAGCTCTGTAATTTTCAGGTTGGGTGTCACTGGTAGTTCGGCGCTGCTCGGTCCTTGGTAATGAGCCGAAGACGCCTGTGACACCCGTTCTCACCTAACTGCCGCGAAGAGCTGCAGCGCGGACCTTCCTCATGCTGAACGCGGAGGGAATCTAAGCCCAGGACATCGTTCACCCCAGGCCCCTCCGGTCGGTCGGGTTCCCACAACGGCCATGCTCGCCTTCCTTTCCTACGGGCCGGCAGCTGCGATCGTTTCAAACGATCTCGCCTCATCGGCTGATTACGCCGGCGGAGAATCTGAGCAGTTCATTGGCAAGACGGCTCCCTGGTTCATTCTCGCCACCATGCTCCTGTCCTACGCCGTCTCTCAGTTGTAGGTCGAGAGCTGCAGTATGTTCGCAGGCGACGGTGTCTATCGCGTCGTGAAAGAGGCCACGGGCGGAACACTCGCGGAATTCTCCGTTTCCGCTCTGAGGTTCGATCACCTTCTCAACGGTCCGATCAGCAGTGTTTCGGCGGGACAGTATTGGGCTGGATTACTGAATGAATTGCTCGCCTACGGCCACATTCATATGGCGCTCGGATCCAATTCCGCGGCGCAAATCTCGGCCGGGGCGACTCTGTACTTCTGGCGGGAACATTAAAGGCCTCACCGAATCTAGCGAGAAAGCACTTTGGATCATGCAGCTCACGACGGTCATGTTCTCGTGCTGATCGGCTGGTGCGCGGGGCGCATTTTCCGCCAGCTCCCTTGGCGAAGACTATTGCTATAAAGCGAGCATGCTGGCTTTCGGGGAGCCACACATCGCCCAAACATTTTCTCTGCAATCGAGGATTGCAGGCATCCTTCCCCACCAGCGCAGGGCAAATTGGAATCGCACGCCGTGCCACCCGCAGGTGCCATCGAGTTGGGTTGATTCCCTCACCGGCCCAGGACCCATTTCCGGTACTTCGCCAATTCGTCCTGGCAAGATGAGGCGCGCCGCTAGCCCCCCCGGAGCGCTACAATCACGAAACGAAGGATGCCAACTCAAAAATCGAGTTGCGGGCAGGGGCGTTTGCACTTTTTTCGCCACGCGGATTCCTCTTTTAGAAGTGCCCAGACGCCTTTGATTGGCACTCTGGGAATCAGCTGTGGTATGAAAGCTAGAGCACTTTCAGAAAGTCGCAGTCAGACTTGTGTAATTTTCGACATGCCGGTCTCTTGCCAGCCTGGACGCTGCACAATCGAACGTCAAGCCGAATGAATTGAATCCCATGGATAGAGGTGCTTGGCATGACCGAACCACGCGAGCGCGTGACCTATTCTGCAATTATTGACCGTCCGAACCTGCCCTTGCCCGAAGGCGCGCGGATGGTGGTGTGGACGATTGTGAATGTGGAAGTATGGGACATTTCCCGGCGAATGCCGCGCCAAGCCCTTCCCGCCCCTACCGGAGATGTCAGCTTGCCCGACGTGCCCCACTGGTCCTGGCACGAATACGGAGCGCGCGTGGGCTTCTGGCGATTTTTCGAACTATACGAGCGGCTGAAAATTCGTCCGACCCTGGCCATTAACGCGCGCGTCTGCCTCGATTACCCGCGCCTGGCGCAAGCTTGCAAAGATGCCCACTGGGAGTTCATGGGACACAGCTTCGAGCAAGGCCCCATCCACAACGAAAAGGACCAACCCGCGATGATCGAGCGCACCCTTTCGACGATCGGAGGGTTCACCGGCAAGCGACCGGTGGGCTGGCTCGGGCCCGGACTCACTGAAACCTACGATACTCCCGACTATCTGGCTGCCGCGGGAATTAAATACATCGGAGACTGGGTCTATGACGATGAGCCCACAAGAATCACAACCAAGAGCGGCCCACTCATTACGCTGCCGTACACCATCGAGTTAAACGACATCACCATGATGGTCGTGCAACAGCACGAAGCCGCTTACTGGACCAAAAAGTGCATCGACGCATTCGAACGCCTTTATGCAGAAAGCGCGAAGCGAACGAAAATCATGGCCATCGCCATCCATCCGTACATCAGCGGCCAACCGTTCCGGATCAAGTACCACGAAGCGATATACGATCACATCGCAAAATTTGACGGCGTCGTCCATTGGAACGGCGAAGAGATTCTAAACTGGTACTCGAAGATAAAAACGTAACGCAGGGCTCGGCAGCGAGCGGCCATTCTATTGTGGATGGCGGTTGTGCCAATCTGTCGCGTCCTCATAGGCGCCGCGACTGCGATTCCAGAGAAAGGAAAGCTCCCAGGCCGGAGTGCGCACCTTGAATTGTTGATGGTACACCGCAGACGAACCGACATGGTTTGGTCCTGCCTTTTGGCTCCCCGCGATTCCAGGTAACCCGGTCACGTCTAACGCCGCTTGAGAGCTTCGAGGTCTTCGAGGGTGCGTGGCCAATCCGATCGCAGCAGCCGGGACAAACTACGATCCGCAAGGACTTTTCCGTCAGTTTGACATCGAGCGCAGTAGTTCGTCTCATTGTCCGCGTAGCGAATTCGCTGAATTTTTTCTCCGCATCTCGGGCAAGGTCGGCCATAGCGGCCATGAACCGCCATCTCCTTGCGAAACGCGGTTACCTTTTCGGGAAATCCAGCTTCCGCCTCGGCGCACAGCCGGCCGACCCAGAACTTGAGTGTTTTACAGGCGGCAGCAAACAGCCGTTCCCATTCGCCGTGCTCCAGTTTGTGCGTGAGCGCGATCGGAGAAAGACGCGCTGCGTGCAGGATCTCATCCGAATAGGCGTTGCCAATTCCACTAACCAGACGTTGATCGGTGAGAGCCCTTTTGAGCGTGCGGTTTTCAGTCATCAGCGCAGCGCGAAATGAGCTGACATCACTCCCCAGGACATCGATTCCCCCGGGGTCAACCGCGGACAAACCCTCCTCGCCGGCAAGAACGTGCAACGACGCACGGCGCTTGCTGCCGGCCTCGGTAAGCACGAGAGCACCTTGGGGAAAATCGAAGGCTGCCAGACTCTGGCGGCCCGTTAGTTTTGCCTGGGCTGGCCGCCAGTGCAGCCGGCCGGCGATCATCAGGTGCAGCACCAACCAGAGATCGCCCTCTACACCAATGGCGATTCGCTTTCCGATTCGCCGCAGTTCGCGCACGGTACGGCCTTCCACGCTCGTGACTGGCGGCTGTGCAGTTCGAAGCAGAAAGGCACTTGCCAGCCGCACTCGCTCGATCGGCTGCCCAACAATGCGCGGTTCGAGCGCCTTAATGTAAGCAGCTATATCCGGTAGTTCTGGCACGCTCCTGCACCTCGCATCTTGCTTGCAGAATTCTACAGCCGTTCGCAGCCTTGCTCGGACCGGAGCGGAAAAACCAACCGGATGTGAATCACGCGATCTGGTCGGAAAGGATGTTCCCGCTGCAAACGCTTGAGACCGGGTGACGAAACGGGAAACCGGCACATATCTTGCAGAGTCCAACGGCAGTACTGGTAACAACACTTCTTCAGACGCGAATACCTGCGACGAAAGTTCTTGCGCTGCCAAAAGCCGCTGCACAATACTGTAATCGACCCAGGCAGAACAATCCCACTCGATGGCCAAGAGGTGCCCATGTCGCTCGACGCCGAGTTCGATAAAATGTATCGGGAGATGGAAAGTGCCCACATCAAACCTTTGTGGACCGAGGAAGCCAAGATTCTGCCGCGAACGCCTCAGCCAAAGGCCGTGCCCTGGCTTTGGAAGTGGTCGCAACTCCACCGTCTCGCCAGCCGCGCCGGAGAATTGGTCACGATCGAGCGCGGTGGGGACCGGCGCGCTCTGGGACTTGAGCAATCCCGGACTGGGAGGCCAGCCCTACGCCACTCCCACTTTGTGGGCTGCGGTGCAATGGTTGAACGGGCACGAAGTGGAGCCCGCGCATCGCCACAGCGCACAAGCCGTGCGATTCATGATCGATGGCAAGGGCGCTTACAGCACCGTGCAGGGCGACAAAATTTTCCTCGAGCGCGGCGACTTCGCGATCAATCCGCCCATGGCCTGGCACGACCACGGCAGTGAAGCGGACGGACCCGCGGTGTGGATGGACGGGCTCGATATCCCGCTGAACAATTATCTCGACGCGACATTTTTCGAAGCCTCCGAGCACGACAGGCAGGCGGCGACTGCGGTGATCGACGGATCAGTTCTCAAATATGGCGGCGGACAGCTTCGTCCGGCCTGGGAGCAGCCGGTACAACAGTACTCTCCCATCTCGACCTATAAGTGGGCGGCTACCGAGCGCGCCCTCAACAATTTGGAGAAGGTGGATGCCAGCCCTTTTGACGACGTCGCGCTTGAATACTCGAATCCGCATACCGGGCGTCCCGTAATGGACACGATCACCGCATGGATCCAGATGCTGCGCCCTGGCACCCACACCAAAGCGCACCGCCAAGTGAATAGTTCGGTCTACCACGTTTTCGAAGGGAAGGGCGCCACGGTGATCAACGGCGTGCGCTTCGATTGGGAACAGGGCGATATTTTTGTGATCCCGAGCTGGGCCTATCATGAACACATCAATAGCTCGAAGAGGGAACGCGCGATTCTTTTTTCCATTCAGGACACGCCGGTAATGAAGGCGCTAGGGAAATATCGGGAGGAAGCGCTTAGCGACAATGGCGGACAGCAGATCGTGAAGGAATCGTTCGATCCCTCGAAAGTACTGGCGTTCGTCTAGGAGGATCTGCACGTGGGTCGCCTGAAAACATCGATTGAGTCGATCCAAGATTCGGTGAAGAGCCTCATCGAGACCGTCAGTCCACTCCCTGACCAAACCATGCAGCGGAGGCCTGCGCCGGAGGTTTGGTCGATTCTGGAGATCCTCTGCCACGTGGAAGAAGCGGTCCCCTATTGGGCGAATGAGATTCAGCGTGTAGCCGCGAGCCCCGGAGTTGAATGGGGACGCGGTCACCAGAACGAAGCGCGCCTGGCGGCCGTTGCCGCCTCCTCACAACGCACTGCAAAGGATGTGGTGGAGGGCATTCAAAAGAGCACGGCGAGAGCCGTCGCAATTCTCGGTGGTTTGCGAGACGAAGACCTCGCCATCGAATCGCCGAGCCGCAATCCCCGCTTTGGCACCAAGCCAATGTCGTTTATTCTCGATCATCTGTTGGTCGCGCATCTGCGCGGCCACCTTGCACAAATCCACCGGAATCTCGAACAGTTGGCCGCGGCAGGCCCCGCCACACAGCGGAACTAGCCCCTTGGCGCTTGCGCCAAAGTCGCAACCCAGGCTGACGCCCGGCGCGAGAAGGGTTGGGGGCCTTTCGTCCTGACGTGCTGCTCTTTTTTCCGCACACAGCTGAGTACGCTTGGTGATCGGCAGATGAGGGTCCGCACGACGTTCTCTCCGTGGCGGTAGACCGCCCGGGTGCCTGGCCAGCCGCAGGGTAGGATCTTATTTCCGGCGCGGCTTGGTGGCGTTGACCGTAAACAGGCAGGAGTAGGTCAGAGTATCCGGGTTTCGCAAATATCCGAGGAAACGCTCTGAATATTCCTGTGCCGCTTCCTCGCTGCCCAATGCGGCGCTCACTGGTCGGGCAATTTTCAGTTTGGACTGCCACTCCGAGAAATGCTTTCTATTAATGCGGCCGGCATAGAGATGATATGGATCCACCTGTACGTTGACGTCGGTGAGCGCGGCATTCAAGCACAGGCTGAACAATTTCGACCCACAAACGGGTCGAAACCGGTGCCTGCAAGGTAGCCAAGAATTCGCTCGGTGTCGGCCTGTAACTCCGCATCCTCCGGGGAATGCCACCGAGCTGGCCGTCGAGGTCCTGCAGCAGCAGTTTTCCTTCCGGGGTGCAGATGCGCGCCATTTCTTGCACGGCGCGCGGCTTATCCGGGAGGTATTCCAGAAGAAAGCGCGAGAATACCAGGTCGAACGAGTCAGACTCGAATGGAAGCGACTGGGCGTTGCCCACGCAGGCATGGGCATTCGGCAGCCCGCGCAGGCGTTCCTCGGCGGCGCGAACCCGCGACGCGCTGAGATCGACTCCGACGATTTCAATTCCGGGATGCCTTTCCGCCAATTCTCGCAGTAAGACGGCCGGCCCGCATCCCACGGAGAGAAAGCTCCGGACCCGCGACAGGTGGGGTTCGATGAACTTCGCAATCCAAGCAGGGGCATCCACCTTATCGAGGAGGCGCTGCGCCTCCCGCGGATGTTCCATGATGTAGGCTTGGGTCTTGGTCATATCACCACACCGCGTGCTCGGATATCAAAGCCTCTGCTTCTTCGGGCGATAGCGGCTTGGAGAAGTAAAATCCCTGAGCGTATTTGCACTCCAACTTTCTGAGCTCTTGAACCTGCTCCGCTGTTTCCACGCCCTCGGCGACGACGTCCAAACGGAGGTTCTTGGCCAAGGGCATGACGGTGCGAGCAATTTCCATCCCATTGATGCCGTCCGAGGCCCCACTGATGAAGGAGCGGTCGATCTTAAGTGTATCGAGTGGAAAACGGTGCAAATAGCTGAGCGAAGAATAGCCGGTGCCAAAATCATCGATCGCCAGGCGGATACCCAGGTTTTTCATCTCCTGCAGCATGGCCACCGCCGTCGAAGGATCTTCCATGACGGTGCTCTCGGTAATCTCTAATTTCAGGGCGTTTGGATTCAGGCCCAGTTCCTTCAACAGATTTCCTATATTTTCGACAAGATTTGGCTGCATGAATTGCTTGATCGAAAGGTTTACGCTGATAACCAAGCTTCGGTTGGAAGCCAGATTCGTCTGCCACTCCTTGAGACGGCGGCAAGCTTCGCGCAAGCTCCACCAGCCGAGCTCACGGATCAAGCCCGTGTCTTCGGCGACCGCAATGAACTTGTCGGGGCCGAGCAATCCCCGCGTGGGGTGCTGCCAGCGCAACAAGGATTCAAAGCCGGTGATCTCTCCATTCTCCAGGGAAACGATCGGTTGGTAGTAATTCCGCAGTTCCCCTCGCTCCAAAGCGCGGCGCAAATCTGTCTCCAGCTCCAAGCGCGCCATCACACTTGCGCGCATGTCGGCATCGAAGACCTCGTACCGAGACTTCCCCAAGGACTTGGCGCGATACATGGCCGTATCGGCGTCCCGCATGATTTCTTCCGGCTGTTGATAGGAGGAATTTCCGAGGGCAATCCCGATGCTGGCGGAGGTGAAAACTTCCTTTCCACGACCACGAAGGCCCAGACAGTTCTTTCATGATCCGTTCCGCAGCCCGGTTCGCGTCACCAGGTTCCTTAATGTCGTCGAGCAAGACCGTAAATTCGTCGCCGCCCATGCGTGCCAGCGTGAAAGTCTGCTGCCCAAGACGCGCCACCGTATCGCTTCCCCGAAGGCAATTCTCGAGACGTTTGGACACACCCAGTAGAAGTTGATCCCCAACCAAATGCCCCATGGAATCATTGATCATCTTGAACGCGTCCAGGTCGAGGAAGAGAACCGCAAACATGCGCTCCGGATGCCGCTTCGAGTGCCTCATCATGCGACCCAGTCGATCCAGGAACAGGAGCCGGTTGGGCAAGTTGGTCAGCGGATCCGACACCTTTCCTTCGGTTATGTCCGTCTGCGAACCCGCCATGCGGATCGGTTTTCCAAAATCGTTCCGAATGGCCACCCCTCGGCTAAGCATCCACCGGAAGGTCCCGTCCTTGTGGCGCACGCGGTGCTCGCTCTCGAAGTGGGGAGTGAGGCCCTTCTGATGAGCGGCGATTTCATCCTTCACGCGGTCGCGGTCTGACTCATGGATGCGCTCGAACCATTCTTCCGGTTTGTCGATGATTTCATCTTCCTGGCAGCCCAGCATCGCCTTCCAGCGCGCCGAGAAATAGATGGAGCCGGCCGCCAGGTTCCAGTCCCGAAGTCCGTCGTTGGCGCCGCGGGCAGCCAACGCATAGCGTTCTTCGCTCTCTCTGAGTCCTTCCTGAGCACGCTTGTGTGACAGCTGAGTGCCAATTCGCGCCAGAGCCACGGCAAAATCGACCGGCTTGGTCAAATAATCATTGGCTCCCATGCTCAAAGCCTTCACGACGTCTTCGCTCTGACTCCTCGCTGTCACCATGATGACCGGCAACTCGATGGCCGAGTACAACTGGCGAATCTTGCTGAGGCCTTCCAGTCCGCTGATCTCGGGCATCTCGATATCGAGCAGCACCAGCTCGATCGAATTTTGTTGGATCTGCTCCATCAATTCATGGGCGCTCGCCGCCACATACACCTGATAGCCTTTGCGTTCTAGGCGACGTGCCAGCATGTCGCGGTTCATTTCATTGTCGTCGACGATCAGAACGCGGTTCGGGCGGGCTTTCATGACGTTTTTTTCTCCAGGAGCAAACTATCGATTTTTCCCTGCAGTCTGCTAAAGTCCACAGGCTTTGTATCGTAGTCATCGCAACCTGCTTCAAACGCCTTGGCCCGGTCGGTCGCCAGCGCATGGGCTGTCAGAGCGATAATCGGTATGGGACGTGTTTTCTGGTCCGCTTTAAGCAGTCGGGTTACTTCCCAGCCATTCATTATCGGAAGACTAATGTCCATCAGGATGAGATCCGGGGATTCTGAATGTGCCAAATCATGGCCCTGCGAACCATCGTGCGCGACGATGACACGATAGCCCTTCCGCTCGAGTCGGCGCGTCAGCATGTCCCGGTTCATCTCGTTGTCTTCGACCAGCAAAATGGTGGGCACGTTCGTTTCTCCTGGATAGCGGATCCGAGCTCACGACCGGCTCCGGCCTCTTCCGGCGAGCTTGAGAGGCCCACCGGAATAGCTTCGGAGCTGGAGGGACGGGGCCCTCGATGTTTTTGAATCAGCTCCGTGAGGATATCTCGGTCGACTGGTTTCACCAGGTAGCTGGAGGCCCCCAGATCCAAGCCCGTGACTTTGTTGTCTACGATCGTGACCATGATGACCGGAATGTCGGCCAGTTCAGGATCCGCTTTCAGGCGTTTCAGCACTCCCCAGCCGTCCATCTTGGGCATCACCACGTCCAGCGTAATGATTCGCGGACGAAGTTGCTTGGCGAGCTTGAACCCTTCCTCGCCGTCAGCGGCCGACACCACCTGGAAACCCGACTTGAGCAGAAAGCGGGACATCAAGTCACGCACCGCCGGATCATCGTCAATCACCAGAATTGTTTCCGCCTGCGGTTGCGGCTCTGGTGGCGGCGGCGCAGGCTTATTGGCTTTCGGTTTGACAGCTTCGGCGGCTTCGGCGGTGACGATGGCGGGAAGGTACACGGTGAACACCGATCCCTGACCGGGTTCGCTTTCAACGGTGATGTTCCCCCCATCAACTGCACGAAACGGTGGCTGATGGCGAGTCCCAGCCCAGTGCCGCCATACTTGCGCGCGATGGAGACGTCGGCCTGAGCAAATTCCTGGAACAGATTCTTGCGCTGTTCCGGGCTGATCCCGATCCCGCTGTCGGTCACTTGAAAACGGATCCAAGGACGGCCCTCGGATTCGGCTTGATCGACGCGCATTGTAATCTTCCCGTCGTTTGTGAACTTGCAGGCATTGCTAAGAAGGTTGAACAGGATCTGCCGCACCTTGGTCACATCAGCCCGCATCAGCCCGAGACCTTCGGCGAGATCAAGCTCGAGGGTATCGGAATTCTTCGCAACTGCCGGCTGGAAGGTAGGGACCATTTCTGAATCATCTGCCCTCCAGGTCGAAGTTCTCAAGGTGCAGCCCCATCTTTCCTGCCTCGATCTTCGAAAGGTCCAGAACGTCATTGATCAGAGCCAGCAAGTGTTTGCCGGCAGACTGAATTTTTTTGACATCTTGGACGTTTTGGAACTGTCCGGTGTCCTGTATCTCCTCCTCGATCATTTCGCTGTAACCGATGATGGCATTGAGCGGTGTGCGTAGCTCGTGGCTCATGTTGGCCAGGAAGGCGCTCTTGGCACGGCTGGCGTCCTCGGCCGCGCGCTTTGCGGCGAGTACCTCCTCCTGAGTCTTCTTGCGGTGTGTGATTTCGCCTTCGAGTTCCTGGGTTCGGGTCTGCAGCTCGACGTTGGCTCCTTGCAGTGCGGTATCCCGTTCCTGGATTTCGGCCAGCATGGTGTTGAATCCGTCGATGAGCCTGCCGATTTCGTCATCGTAGAATTTGAGCGCCCGGACTTCGTAGTTCCTCTTGACCGAAACCATGCGCATGGTGTCTTCCAGGCGCAAGATCGGCTGCGATATCAAGTTCTGCAGGTTGGAGGCGATCAGCAGAGCCAGAAAATCCGACACGATCATGAACATCAGCAGGAAGGTCGCGTAGCGTTTGGCGCGGGAATTCCACTGGCTCATGTCCGACTGCAGGAACAGCGTTCCCAAGGGCTCTCCATTCAAGGAGACCCCGTGGAAGACTTCCAGATAACTCCCGTTGAAACGGATGCCGTCGTTCGGCGGACGGTCGACGGGCAGAGACGGCGCCGCGACGTTAGCGCGCACATACCGCGCGAAGGCTTTCCCATCAGGGGTGTAGAGTACCGCCGCGGTGATGTCCTCCTTGGCTTTCAGAGCAGTGAGGGTGACGGTGGCGGCGGCATTGTCCTTGAAGGCCATCGCGGCCGCGCTGTTATATCCGATGATTTCCGCCTGCGTGGCCAGGTCGCCGCTCAGGAAATGCCGAAAAGAGATCAGATCGTAAACCAGGAAGCTGACCGAGAACAGCACCAGAGCGGCGCTGCTCGTGAGCATCGCGATCAGCATCATTTTTCGTTTGATGGAGAGGTTCTTCAGATTCATGGCGATTTGCTCCCATCGCCCGGCGAGACGATTTTGGCCAGGGTCAGCAATCGCGAGCTGATGTTGATGTCCGCCTGCTTGGCGGCTTCGACATTCACCTCGAAACGAACTTTGTCATCCTCCAGGATAAAATTGATGATTCCGCCGCGCCGCGCAAAATTGGGCATTTCTCCGATCGTCAGGATGGGCAGCCCCTTGAGCAGACGGAAGATTTCGTCGACGTGCCCCATCTCCGAGGTGCTCACGAACAGGATGTTGCAATCCTTCAATTCATTGCCGCCCCATTTCAAATGCCGTACCAGGAAACCTCGCCCATTCACTTTCTTTCCTGCCAGCACTTCATCGAGCGTCCCTCCGAACGGATCAGCGCCCAGGATTCCGATGACGATCGGCGAGTCCGGCTGCGGGAAGGCACTCGCCGGCCATTGCATCAGCTTGGCGAAGTTGTAAGTAAACCCGGCCTTGATCAGGTATTCCGAAGAGTCAGAGGAGCCGTTGCTTTGCGCTCGACCCGGAACAGTCATGACGGCGCACATCAGGCCAACGGCGATGATCCGAAGCGTCCTCATGATCCCGTTATGGTTGCTCACTTGGAATTCCAGACTCTCTGCAGATGGTTAAGCAGCCCTTACCGCTTTCCAAAGGTCCACGTAACTCCCCCGTGATAGCTGCGGCCGACGATGGTGGGCGTGGTGTTGATAAAATCCGGAATGAATTCGATGTGACGGTTGTTGGTCCAATTTTCCCCGTCAAACGAAAACTCCAGATGGAGCATGGGTTTCCAATGAACGCCGCCGTCAAGCGACGTATAGCCGGGAATATTCAGGCCGGGCAACTGGCTTACGTGTCGGACAGCCAGTTCCTGCTCGATGTGCTTGGGCAGGTCCAGCGAAGACCGGAAATAGACTTGATGTTCCGGATTCTCCCCGTTCGGGATGTCAGCGGTTGGGTCCAGGCTGTCGGCATTCTTGTGGATTTTCATTTGCAGGAAACTGTAAGAGCCGAACAGCTTCCACATAGGAAGCGCCTTCCAATCGAAGAATGGCTCGATTCCGTAGGTCCCTCCGCTCATCTTGTTGGAAGCTACGAAGGGAAAGACCAAATCGGAGGGCGCCGGACTTCCTTCCACAAACGGCGTGCCGGGCTCGGCGGTTCTGAGATTCGTGTAGTCGTTGTAAAAAGCTGCGATATCCGCCGAGAACGATGTGGTGGCCTGAAAGCGATAGCCAACTTCGTAGGCCAGCAGGTCCTCGGACCGGAATTGTTTGCTGCCGTAAACCGCTTCAATTACCGGCAAGGGACTGTTGAAGGGAGGCGCTCCTGCGGGAATGACCGCAGCGTTCAATCGCAAACCTTCTTCGGTCAACGCGGGCGTTCGAACGGCACGGGATACGGCAGCCCATACCGATTGATTTTTGCTGACATTGCCGAGCACTCGGACGTTGGGTTCTACTTCAAAGCCCGTAAAAGCGTTGTGCTCGAGCTTGCTGCCGACCGTAACGCGCAAGCGTTGATCCAGGAGGCTGATTTCATCCTGGATGAAGGCGCTGAATTGATTGTACCGGGCCTGGCTCGGCGTAACGACTACGGTGAAACTGGAGACGTTTCGATCCTGAATCGAGCGGTATCCAGCGCCCCAGACGATTTCCTGAGCGCGGCCGATATGGAAGTCGTGCTGGAAGTCGATGTCGTATACCGATTCGTGGTCGACAAACAGCGAATTGTCGGAGTAGTTGGTGCGGTCGAAGTATCCCTGCAGCGAGAACGAGGAATTGCTGAAAGAATGGTTCCAGCGGCCCAGTAGGTTGCCGCCGCTGTATTCTCCGACGTTGGTGAAGGTGCTCGAATAGGGAGCGGTCAGGGTGGGAAGGGTCAAAGTCTCACCGTCCCGGCTGTTGTAGACGTCTCCTTGGACGGTCAGCGAATCCGCATGGGACAGCGTCCAATCGGACCGAAACCCACCGCGCAGTTGATGCCAGCCGTCCTCTGCATTCTGGCCGGCCAGGTTCGTTGCAGATCCCCAGTCGAAATACTTCGCATAGGCTCGGTAATAACCCTTGTCGCCTACCTGGCCGCCGTAGCGCACGCTGTCAGAGGTGAGCTGTTCATCACCGCCTTCGACTTTCACGAACCCCGACTGCGTGGCTTTTGCCGGCTTGGTGATGATGTTGATTACGCCGTCGACCGCGTTGGCTCCCCACATGGTGGCCCCGGGTCCGCGGATGACCTCAATCCGGTCGATGTCTTCCAGCGGCACGTCTTCGACATCCCAATAAACGCCGGAGAACAACGGCGTGTAGACGCTTCGTCCGTCAATGAGCACCAGCAGCTTGTCGTCAAATCGGCCGTTGAAGCCCCGCGAGCCAATCGCCCATTTGTTCTCATCGATGCGCGCCACTTGCAGGCCCGGCACCATGCGCAAAAGCTCCGGGATGCTGCGGGCGCCGGAGCGCTCGATATCATCCTGCGTAATCACGAAGACGGCAGCGGCGGCGTCCGCAACCTTTTGCGTTCTCTTCGAGACGGAGGTGACCTGCAGGTTCATCAGGTCTTCCACACTCATCGCCGTGACGTCGGGAGCATCCTGACCGCTCTGCGCCCCCGCGCTGGTGGTGATAAAGATGGCCGCGAATGCGGCCACCAGGATGCGCTTCGCGCATAGAGCGCCGCCGGCAGCCAGGCCCAGGCGAACCCGTGGCTCCATGCCGACCAGACTCTTCCCGGCACCTCGTGACGTGCTTCCGGCCAGACGTCCCCAGAAGCCCTTGCGGCACGCGGGCAAAGCCGCAGTGTGATGCGGATCGTGTTTTGTCATTGTGAATTCTCGACCACGAAAGGTGATGGAGCCCCCCGTTTTCCGACTCGATCTAGGACCTTGGAATAGAAACTGTCGACGTGGCGATAGGAACGCGCATACCCGCCCTTGAGCCAAATGCACTGGCAGTAGTGACGAATGAACTGCACCCCGAGCCTTGCGAGTGCCGGAACGGCATGGTCGCCGACGACCAGCGGGATATGCTCCAACTCGAAGTTCTCATAAGCCGCGACGGCGGCACCGAGCAGCGCAGCAGCCGCGCTCTGGATCTCGGTTTCTGACAGAGAGGGCGAAAGCAGCAGATCGCAGCGATTTTCAAGAAAGCTGAAGTTCAGTCCAAGAGCCCCGCGGTAAGCGATAGCCGCCCCGATCGGCTCGCTCTTGCCCTTGCGGTAGGCCAGCCAAACATGGCGCGAACGCCGCAGCCCCACTTGACGGTAAAGAAGGTCCAGCGCCTTGAAGGAAACATCGCCCGCCAATTCCTCGGCGGCAACGTACACAGTGCCCCTGGTGGTTGCGGCAATAGAGCAAAGATCCGCTCGATAGGACAGATCGTAAGGGATAACGCGGATTCCCCCATCCGCAGGCAGAGAGGGCTGGCGCGGCAGGGCGCAATATGCATGAGTCTGAGCGGAAGAAAGAGATCCGCCGATGGCTTGGATCATCGAGCCGAACACGCGAGCGGGAAAGCGGTTCTCCGGCCGGAACCAATTCTGTGCGGATTCGTCAGATCCCTTCAGAATACTCGCCGCTTCAGCCGCCAGCATGACTGCCCGCGAGGCGTAGGGATTGTTTTCTGAAACCAGGTGCTGATAGGTCCAGCCCTGGTGGGTGGTGCGCCAAACCGTCAGCGCTGCTCGCCCTTTCTGCCGATCTCCGGCGGTTAGTACGTAGAGCAATGACTCACCGGCACGCAACATCCGGCCCCAATTTTCCTTCACGCGCTCCAGGTGCGGAAGCAGGCGCACTGCTTTCTCGGGGTAGAGAAATCCGGTCTTCTCATAGAGATCAAAGAGCTCGTCGACGTCTATGGCATTCACCTGCACGCCATAAGCTGCATGCAGTTCAGAGAGGCGTGGTAGCTTCTTCACCGTCTCCTGATCCATCACGTCAAAGGGCATATGACCTCCGGGGCAATTTTTCGAAATCTCAGCAATTGTTTGTTTCAACGGTTCCCGGCCAGCCGAGGAGGGTATCTCGGCGCCGCCAGGCTCATCCCTTTGCCCCCAGCACACCCCTCCAGAAATATGAGTCTGGCCAGTGAGTTATAAATATGTGACCGGTGATTCAGAATGGATCATCCGTACTGTTTCAGTACGGGGTAACCGCGGCGATTATTAGTCGATTCGATACATGGATCACTCCGCGCCGTTTAAGCGAGCGAAGGCATTTTTTTTGATGAGGCAGCTTTTGTCCGAGTTGAGGTGCGAGCTTTCTGCCCCATGGTGTAGGGATTTGAAATCCTGGCTGGCCCCGATTTTCATGGCCAATTCGGCGGCTGCTTATGCGACCGGAACATGATGAGCGGGACCAGTTCGGCCTAACCGGGAGTCGAGCCGGATGGGATGGCGATGCAGCTGCCTAAGGATGTTAGTTCTCGGATGGGCTTTCCTGGGTCTGCTCTTGGGCCAGGTCGCGCAGCCAGGCTTCAATTGCCAAGCTCTGATCTTCGGCTAGGTCTTCAAAAGCCACGCCCATGCCAAAAACTCCCATCCCGAAGCCCGGCTGCATGTAAATCACTTTGGCGCTTAGTTCGCACTCGGTCACTCCGTGGCAGATGCGAAGACGCAGCGTCGTACCGATGGGAAGGGCTTTGACCGCGTCGATATAACAACCGCGCGAGCTCAATTCGAAGACTTGCGCGGCCAGCGACGTTCCGTCGGGCAGGGTCGCATCGGCGTCGGCGGAAAACAGGAAACGGGGATTGGCGCGCCTTACAGAAAAACTTGCCTCAGCCATCAGTGTCACTCCGTGAGTTGCCTCCGCCCAGGTCGAACCTATTGTAGGGAGGCGCGCCCGGCCATCTATACCAAAGTGCTGCGGCGTCAGCGAAAACGTCAACTGTCCTTTCGTACAGGCCCCCACAAAAGGGACCGTTTTGAGAGGATGCAGGCCAGCCGGCAAGGAGGAGCTAAAAAGGATGGCAAGCGCGGCCTAGCGCGCCGAAACCGGCAGGCGCCGCTCGATGGCGGTCCCAAAGCCGCCGCTCTCGAGCTCGGTTTTGGCGATGCGAGCGTTGGACCCATCAGGATAAGGCCCCACATCCACCCGATAGAAGGAATCGCCGTCGCGTTCGAGAACGAATGCCGGGAAGCTCTGCTTCCTCAGCGTGGCGACCAGGGCGTCCGCATTTTCTCTGTGCATCATGGCTCCCACCTGCAGCACAAGCCCAGCAAACTTCGGCGGCCCTGCGAAGGCGGAGGAGGGAATTGGTTTTGGCGCGGGAGCCGGCACATGCAGGAGGTTTTCGGAAACGCCGCGCGACGATTGCGGCAGCGTCATGGTCGCACTGGTCATCTGCGCCGTCACTCGCAACCCCAGCGGCAACTCTTCCTTGATGCGCTTAAGCTCGATAATCACGTCGAGCACGTCGCGATCCATCTTTTGCGAAGGATCCTCGCTCAGAACCGACTTCGCCTCCATCGCGGGCGATATTTGAACAACCTGGCCGTCAAATCTTTGCCCCGGAAATGCATCGGCGGTGATCACACTCACCTGGCCCAGTTTGACTTTGCCGATATCGCGTTCATCCACTTCGGCTCGCACGCGGCGAACGGAATCATCTGCAAGCGTGAAAAGAGGATGGGGAAGAAGAGTGCTGTAGGATTCCCCGGACTTGGTCATCACCTTAAGGATGGTTCCCGATATTGGCGCGCGCACCTCGCACTTCTCGAGCTTGTCCGCGGTGACGGTTACATTCCGTTCAGCCGCCGCGACTTCCGCGTCGGCCCGCGATATTTCCTCGGGCAGCGCTTCGGCGCTAACCAGATTCTGCTCGTCCACCGCCCTTTCATAGTTCGCCTGCGCAACTTCAAAATCGCGTTTGCTCTGCTCGAAGGCATCGCGAGAGATTTCGCCCTTCTGATATAGAGCATCGAACCGTCCAAAATGCTCCTGCGCCTGCGCCAGCACCGCCTTGGCAGCGTCGGTGTCCTGAAGGGCTGCCTTCCGTTCCTCGTCCCGATGACCGCGCAGAAGGCGAACTCGCGACTGCCGCGCACTGTCGGCCTGCGCTTTGGCCATGTCGATCGCCTCGCGAACATCTTCACAGTCGATGGTCGCAAGAAGAGTTCCCTTGCGGACCCTCTCTCCTTCTGCGACCAGAACCTCCTTGACGACGCCATCGGCCGCGGCGCCTAAAGAGATGGTTTCCTCGCGCCCTTCGATCCGCCCGAGAGCCGCGAGCAGAGGTGTCGATTGGGGAAGCTCCTGCGACTCCACCCGGGCGGGAGTCCGCGCTCTCTTCGACCAGATGAGCAAAGCAATCGCTATCAGCAGAGCCGCGATGACTATTTTCGACACTCGATGCATCAGCTCGGCCGCTCTGCAACCCTTCCGTCGCGCAGCTCAACTACGTTCTTTGCGAATACCCGAAGCCGCTCGTCGTGAGACACAATTACCACGGTACGCTGCTGTACTTCCGCAATGTCGTGCAGAATTCCAGTGATGAGCTCGCCCGCTTGGGAGTCCAGCGAAGCGGTTGGCTCGTCGGCAAGAATAATCTTCGGGCCGCGCATAAGCGCCCGGGCAATGGCCACCCTCTGCTTCTCGCCGCCGCTCATCTCGGTGGGCTTGAGGTGTTTCTTGGAGGAGATTCCAACATCTTTCAGCCACGATTCGGCCTTTGCGCGAACCTCTGGCCCCTTCTCTCCTGAGAGTTCCATTGCCAGCATTACATTTTCTAGAGCCGTAAGCGAATTGAATAGCCGGAATGATTGGAATACGAATCCAATTTGTTCCCGCCGGATGCGCGTAAGCTCATCCTCGGTCGACGCAGTCACGTCTTCTCCGTTCACCAGGACCGCGCCATCCTGAGGCTTGAGCAAGCATCCCAGAACCGACAGCAGGGTAGTCTTCCCGCTACCGGAAGGACCCATGATCAAAGTCACTGCCCCGACCGGAAACGCCAGAGAAACATTCGATAGCGCGTGGACAGACGCCTGCCCCCGTCCAAGTGTTACGTTGATTTGATTCACCGCTAGCAGGCAATCAGACACGAAACACCCTCGCCGGCTCGACCGACAACGCCGTCCGAATAGACGCAATAGATGCCAGCACGCACATTAAAAATGTAGGCAGTAGAACGACCGGCACCAGCCACCAGGGTGTATATATCCAAGCCACCGCCTTCCGTGCCAGCTGCACCACCGGTACGGCGCACAAGGCGCCGACCACAGCTCCCGCGGCGCCAAAAGCCAAGGCCTGGGTTATGACGATTTTCACCACAAAACGTTTCGAAGCTCCCAAGGCCTTGAGAGTTGCGAATTCTTCCAAGCGCTCCATGGTGGTGGCGTAAATCGTTTGCGATACCAAGACCAGTCCGATGAGGAACGCTAGCACAGCCGCTGTGAGAATCGCGGCGCCCGCTCCCGTTTGCCCCACCCAGTACAATTGCGAGCGGCGCTCAAATTGAGAGTGAGTCCAGACGTCGAGCTCGGGTAGCTCCCTCGCTAGCCTGTCCTTCACCAAGTTCACGTCGTAGCCCTTGACAACCCGAACCGTCAGGTATGCGGCTGTTTGCCTCCCGAGCCCTGAATAGCGCGCAGCGTCTTCATAAGAAGCAAACGCATAAGGGGACCCGAGAAAGGAAGAAAAGCCGCTCACCGTTCCGGCGACATGGGCCCTCATTCCGTTTATCTCCACATCGCTGGGAACCTGATGAATTTCCAATTCTTGAGTATTCGTTTCGTCGATGAGAATTGCTTGCGGTTCGATCGCACCCCGAGCGCGCGGCAGATATGGCAACGGGAACCGCAAGCCGACGTTCGGATCAGCCCCGATCAGAACAACGATGCGGTGCTGTCCTTCGGGCATCCGGTAGCCCACAAAAGTCACGGAGATCGAACCTACCGAGTCCACTCCCGATACACCCTGGGCGATTTCCCGAAAACGGCTGTCGAGGGTCGCGGCAAAATCGAAGCACACCACTCCTCGCGGCGTTACCCAGAGATCAGAATCGGTCGCATCAATAATCTTGGCCGCGGCCCTCAGAAAGCCGATGAGCAGGCTGGCCTGAAATATCATCAAGAACACGGCGAATGCAACGCCCAGCGAGGTGACCACCAACCGAGTTCGATCATGCAGCAGATTCCGAAGCGCTAATCTCAATTTGCAAAATCTAGCTTTGCGGATGAACCGCCGAGGGCGTTAAACAACCATGAGAAAGTCAGAGCATCAGATCCCCGCCAATATTGAACAGAGCCCCGGGGATTATGCAAAAGGCCACGCACTTCTTCTTCGCACCCCCGCCCTGCCTCTGCCCACTTCGCCGCCATCCCTGTGCTTGCGCATGGCGAAGTGCGCGTCCCATTTTGAATGAGGCGCCCAAATTAGCACGTCCAGTGGGTAACTGCAATTTTCTTTGGTTCGTGGCGACATGGCTCCTCTCGGCTGGCCTTGCGATCGCTTCGTTTTGCATTCTGGACGGCATTCGGTGGCCGAGCTTGTGCGACCTGAGACATGCGGGAGAACGTTTCGCAGCGCGATTCTTCGATCTTCCGGACATTCTCGTCGCCCCGGCTGCACGACTCCGGCAACGCCGCCGGAGTCCGCAGGGCGTGCTTCGAGCTTCTGAACGAACTGACCGCTGGTACCGACTCATGGTCAATGCGCAGACGCTCCGACCGGCATTTGCAGAATTGCAAGAAGGCACATTCTGAAAGAGAATGGGCGTTAGCAGACCTTTGATCGCCGACACTGGCCCGCACCATCGGTGCGGGTATGAAGAGCAATTTGAGGGAGAGAGAATAGATGGAGGAATCCAGGTTCTCAATCCTCGGCGGAGGAATGGTTGCAGGTTACACAGCCAAGGAATTGGTTGACTTGGGGCTGAAGCCGGGGGAACTGGTCATCTTCTCGGCGGACACCTCCATCCCTTACGAGCGTCCTCCTTTGTCGAAGGGTTTTCTGGCCGGCACGGACAGTGAGGACGGCATCCGCATCAGTCCCGCAGATTTTTACCGCCAGAACGGAATCGAGGTGCAGCTCGGCTGCGAAATTTCCGGTATCAATGTGAAGCGTAAACGGCTCATTTTGAAGTCGGGCGGTGAGTTCGGATTCGATAAGCTCATTGTGGCGACCGGCGCCCATCCTCGAACACTGGACATTCCTGGCGCCCACCTCCGAAACATCCACTACCTTCGCTCTCTGGATGACTCAAAAGCCATTCGCCGGTCTGCGGAGAGGATGAAACGTGTCGTCGTGATCGGAGGCGGCTTTATCGCGATGGAAGTCGCCTCCGTGCTCGCGCAGAAAAGCATCGATGTCACGATGGTTTTGAACCAAGACCGCATCGGGAAGCGGTTCTTTTCGCCCCAGATGTCGACTTTCTTTGAATCCTATTATGCCGCTCGTGGAGTGCATCTTGTTAGGAGTGCCACCGTGACGGAATTGCGCGGCGACGGGTCGGTGAATTCCGTGGTGCTGGCAGATGGCCAAGCAATCGCCTGCGAGATGGTTGTTGTGGGTATCGGCGTGGCCCCTTCGACGGATATGCTCGTGAACAGCGGAATCGAGGTCGGGGATGGCGTAATGGTGAGCGAATACCTCGAGACCAACCAGGCCGATGTCTACGCCGCCGGTGACGTTGCGAATTATCAGGACGTGCTCTTCGAGAAGCGCCGCCGCGTCGAACATTGGGACAATGCAGTTTCACAAGGGCAATATTGTGCGCGGGCTCTCATGGGTGAGCGAAGGCCATTCAAGCACTTGCCCTACTTCTTTTCTGACGTGTTCGATCTCTCCTATGAATATTGGGGCGATTCGTCCGGTGCGCAACAGACCATTCACCGCGGCGATCTTCCGAGCAAGAGCTTTAGCGTTTGGTGGCTGCGGGAAAAGCGTATCGTGGCGGCATTCACCATGAACCGTCCAGACGAAGAGCGGGACGCCGCGCCAAAATGGATTGAAAACCGGCAGCAGATGTCGGCCGCAAAACTGGAAGACCCGTCGCAGCCGATGTCAGTTGCAGTGGAGAAATAAGGACGAGGCTCGCCTGACTTCCTTCAGAAGCAAGAGCCGCGAGTAAGCGAAGGATTCACAAGGCAAGTGTTATTCGTCGCAAACGCATCGGCGGCTACGCCGCTGACCGCAAACTGTGAGGCGGGGAGCAAGATCTGGCAAGCTGGCTTCCGGGGCGTTCCAGTCAGGCTTGGGCCGAGTCCCCTGGGGTGATTCGATTCACTCGCCGCGGATCGGAAAGAGCACGGGCGTGAGGGCAAAATCCATCCTGCTGGCAGTTGCCGGAGCGGCCAGGTCGCGAACCATGGCGCGCGATCTACTCGGTTCTCGCAGGAACCATCAGCCATGCCACAAGGGCACCCGCCAGAGACAGGCTCGCACAGATCAACATTATGGTTCGGAATCCCAAGACAAACGCGCGGGAAATTGACGCCCGGATCACCGCCTTGGTCTCAGCCGGCAGATTTAGGCCCGAGGGTAATTCAAGGCCGGCCAGTTTGATCTCATTCGAGCGAATGTACTGGAGTGCGCCGGGCGGAAGCCGTTGGCCCGCGAGACTATGATTCAAGCTAGAACTGAAGACTTGCACCATTACAATCCCAAGAATTGCAACCGCTAGCACGCCAGCCACGCGGGCGACTGCGTTATTGATGCCGGAGGCAGTCCCAACACGATCCTGGTCTACCAAACTCATAACCACCGTCGTGAGCGGAGCTACGCTGATCGCCATTCCTAAACCTAGAACCACGAACGCAGGGAAGAACCCTTCCCAGTAACCAGCTCCTACGTTTGGAACCGCAAAGAGAACGAACCCTGCTGCTGCAATGAGTGGGCCGATGATCAGTGGGGCTCTTGAGCCATAGCGCGTGACGAGGCCGCCAGACCATCGGGAAAGAAAGAACATTAGCAGAACTAGCGGTAGCGCCGCAGCGCCCGTTGCAGTCGTCGAGTATCCTTGCACCTGGATGAGGTTCAGCGGAAACAGGAAGAGGAAGATTCCTAGGGCAGCGTAGAGAAACAGGGTCAGCAGGCTTGCACCACTGAAGCTGCGAGACTCAAACAGAGCGAGCGGAACCATGGGGGAGCTTACCCTGGCCTCAAAGAACAAGAAGACAACTAAACAGCCAACACCCGCGATCAGGCTCCCGAAAACCAGAGGATGGCCCCAGCCGAGATCTACAGACTCGATGAACCCATAGACCAGCCCACCTAATCCAGCCGTCACGAGTAGGGTTCCGACCCAATCTACACCCCAGGCCGTGCGGTTACGACTTTCGGGAATTCGCCATAGCGAAATGGCGAATACAGTTATCGCAAGCGGAATATTGATAAAGAACGCCCAGCGCCAGGAGGCATGCTCAATCAGCCAACCGCCGAGAACCGGACCGGCCGCTGCCGTGATCGCAGTGAAGCCAGACCAAGTGCCGATCGCTTGACCACGAGCCGTCTCGTCAAAAAATGCGCCGATGATCGACAGACTGCCAGGCACGAGAAAGGCAGCCCCCACACCTTGAATACTTCGCGCAATGACCAACTGCTGAATGTTTGAGGCAAGACCACAGGCGATCGACGCGACCGCAAAGATCCCCACACCAACCAAGAACATCCTTCGGCGTCCCCAGAAGTCGCCGAGAGAGCCGCCCACCAGAATCAGCGCTCCTAAGAACAGTCCATAGGACTCGACTACCCACTGCACCCCGACGACGTTTGCTTCGAGGCTCGTTTGTAGTGCGGGTAGGGCCACATTGACCACCGTGCTGTCGATAAAGGCCATGCTGGAACCGAGAATTGTCGCCACCAGGATCCAACGCCCCGCTTGCGCCGTGCAGGGGGCGTCAACATTCTCTGAGTGGACTACCGCTTCGTCGCAGGGTGGCTTCATGCAGATCGTGGATACCTTGGCGCGTCGATGAGATTCTGAAATCGTGCGCCGCGCCTTCGCCGGAGATGTGGGAAAAGAACTCGACTGTTGGCTTCGCTCGATTCGTCCCGATAGCCAGATAAAGTCTTATGAAAACGATTTCCTATATGTGCCAGGTGCGACGCCGATAATCCTTTTGAACGCTTTATTGAATGCGGCATCTGATTGGTAGCCTACCAGACCCGCAACTTCAGCGATGTTCATGTCGCCTTCGCGCAACAATTGAGTCCCCTTGTACATGCGCCATCGCGTTAAATATTCGAGGGGCGACTCCCCAACCGCCTGTTTGAACCGCGCCGCAAATCCGGACCGCGACATCCCGGACCTAGATGCCAGCGAAGCAACCGTCCAATGCTTGTCGATCGCTTCGTGCATCACGCGCAGCACGAAACTCATTTGCGGGTCCCGGATTGCTCGGAGCCATCCCCCTTGGGGACTGTCATCCTGGGCCGCATGCGCGCGAATGGCCTGGACGAACAAAATGTCCGCCAGCCGCCCCAACATTATGGCTGTGCCCATGCTCTCATTTTGTGATTCCAAAGAGAGAATCTGCAAGATCGCCTGCATGGCAGAGGGCTGCCCTTGGTCCATTCGGAACTGGATAAGCTGCGGCAGCACATTGGTGAGCCACTTGCTGCTCTGCCCGTCAAACGTGAAATTGCCGATAATGATGTGCGCGGGAGCGCCAGCTTCTCCGTAGCGCACAACTCCTCGTTTCTTTCGGACGACGACCTCGCTATAAGGTCGCACCTGCGTCCCGGGCTGGCCGCGCAGGGTGTGAGTGTCGCCGCGTGGCAGCAGCCAACAATCGCCCTCGCTCAGTGGCAAGAGTTTCAAACTGTCGCCCAAGGAGATCCAGCAACGGCCGCGCACAACAACCCCGAAGTGCGCATGTTCATACCCATCAAAACAAAACGCCCACGGGCCGCTAAACTCCAGTCGGACACAGTTGGATGTCTTCACGCGCATGGCCATGAACACATCGGACAAGGGGTCCACTAGACCACCCGTTCTGGACGATTGGACAAGAATTGTGGCGTCGCGCTCATTGAAAGTCCAGCATAGCAAATATTACTCTGATGGCCGGGAAGCCCGCAAGCAGTGCAATTGGGCAGAAGGAGGCGCATCTCATGAGCGAAATTACCAGACGCGGTTTTATGAAAGGTGCCGCTGGACTTGCGCCGCTCGTCTTCACTCCCCTACGAGTGCCGCAGCAACCCGCCGCGGGCGATCATTTCGATTTCGTCGTCGCCGGCGCCGGACATAACAGCTTAGTCTGCGGAGCCTACCTCGCAAAGGCCGGATACAAAATTCTTGTTCTAGAAGGTCGTCCCACAATCGGCGGTGGCACCAAAACAGCCGAAGTCTGCCTCCCGGGTTTCAAAGAAGACCTCTGCTCGAGCGTCCACTCCGGCATTTCGGGCAACCCGCTAGTTCGAAATAATGAACTTAATCTGCGCGATTACGGCTACGGCGAATACATCGAGTCCGATCCCGTGATGCACATTCCGTTCCTCGATGGTGCCTACATCACCGTCTGGCACGATATCGATCGCACCTGCGAAACCATCTCCCGTTTTTCCAAGAAAGACGCGGCCACCTTTCGCCGCATGGTAGCCGAATATAAGGCTTACACGATGGCAGCGGCTACGGCACGCGACGCCGGAGCAGGTGCGCAAAAAATTCCCAAGGCTGGAGTCTGGCAGCGCCGTTTTGCCATGTCCGGGTACGATCTGGTCTGCCAGCTTTTTGAAAGCGATTATATGCGCCGCGCCAATCTCGTGTGCGGCCATTTTGGTTCGGTTCCCGGAGGAAACCAAAACACCGGATCGCAGGCCTACTCGCTAGTCGTGCAACAAGTGAACGGTCGTCAAGTCCCCAGAGGTGGTTCGGGAACGCTGGCGGTGGCGCTAGGCCGCTTCATCGAGGCCCACAACGGTGTGCTGCTCACGAATAAGCCGGTTGCCGAACTTCTCCTCGAAAACAAGAAATGCGTCGGCGTGCGCTGTCTGGACAACACCACCTACCGCGCCGAAAAAGCGGTCATCTCGACCATTCACATCAAGCATCTGGTCGACATGGCGCCTCGCGAACTCTGGGGAGATGATTTCCTGGAAGGCGTCGAATTGTTCCAGCCCGAACATGCGATGATCAGTCTGCACTACGCGACTACCGAGCCTCCGAAGTATCCTCTTGAGACCGGCGGCAGTATTTCCACCTGTGAAGCGGCCATTGCGCCAAAACTCGATCGCTACCTACTGCTCGACTATGAAAACGCCAGCGGAGAAATCAATCTCGAAAATCCTCCTGGCCTTCAGATTGTCTCTCCGAGCGTGGTCGATCCGAGCCGCGCACCGGCCGGCTACCACACCGTAAAGATTGAGAGCAATTTGCCCTACGATCTCAAGGAAGGGCCCACACACTGGGACAAAGTTAAGGATCAAGTCGCCGACTCGCTGCTCAATCACCTCCGACGTTTTGCCCCCAATCTCACGCCCGACAAGTTCCTTGCGAAATTCATCGAAAGTCCCCTCGATATCGAGCGCATGAATCCTTCCATGTGGCGGGGTAGCGCACACGGGGGGGCGAACGACTTCGCACAATCCGGCTCCATGCGCCCCGTACCCGGATGGGCCCAGTACCGCATGCCGATTGCGGGCCTATATCAGACCGGCTCCTGCACCGCTCCTGGCGGTTCGGTCACCGGCATGCCCGGTAGAAACGCCGCTTCTGTCATTTTGAAGGACAACGGAAGCAGTATCGAAGAAGTCATCAGCAAAAAAGCGTAATTCGAAACCCGAGGACCAATGAACACCGTGGCGGAATATTTCAGCACTGCGCAAACCAAAGAGAGGATCAAAATCGGAGCTCGTGCCCTGGCGGCAGTTTCTCTGTTAGCGTTGGTGGCGTCCGCTGCGAGCGCACAGGACTCAAAGCAACAAGTTCCCGATAACGTAGCCCCTCACCCGGCCCCGGTGCAGCCTTTGCCCTATAGCCACATGACTCACATCGCGCTCGGACTCTCCTGCGGAGGCTGCCACACCAATCCCGACCCTGGAACTATGATGACCTTTCCAACTACCGCCAAATGCATGCAGTGTCACGTAGCCGTAGCCAAAGATAACCCCGCCATTCAGAAACTCTCCGAGTTCGCTAAATCCGGCCAGCCCATACCTTGGGTCCGCGTGTACCTGCTCACTCCCGGCGTAAACTGGAGCCATCGCAAGCACATCCAAGCCGGTATGCAATGCGCAATGTGCCACGGGGACGTCTCGAAGCTGGAGGCAATGGCGCAAACAACTGGTGTCACCTCAATGGCCACATGCATTGCGTGCCATCAGGCACACAACGCCCCCACGGTTTGCCAGACCTGCCACTCCTGGCCGGCCAATTGATCAGCTACCAGCCTGCGCTCGCGGAGTCATTCACGCTCTGCGACGAATACGCGACCTCAAAATAGTTTCCGACGCCCCTTTTTCTTTCCAGCTAGTCATGCCATTTTGAAAAACATTTGTTGTACAAACAGATTTCCCATTTAGTAGGAGGGAAGCCCGGGGGAGTCCGGGCCTCTGGGGTAGGCTGTCGGTGATCCGATCCACGAGCGGATTGGTATCGACATCTATCTCTGTTGACACGAACATGATTGATGCGCAGCGGCAATTCGACGTGCCCTTTGTCGGTTCAACCAGGCCAATATGGCGGTAATCATTTTCCACCTCCACAAAATCCTTGCGCCTTACACTTAGCTAGACTTGATTCATGGTCGTTTTATTCCATGGGCCGTGCCGCACACACTCACCGTGTGGGGATGTGAAGATAAAGAACGCTGTGCTTCCCTTCGTCCATTTCTTGCCTCTATGGGTCGACACTTCTCGACATTCTATTCGCTTAGCATGGTGATCAAGTTTCTCGGGCTAGGTCAGCAACTCTTCGAACCTGCGTTTGGTGAATCCCGGGTTGTGGGATAGGGCGTTTGGCGGAGGCGGATGTCCGGTGCGATAGGCACTGGTCATCATCACTACTTCGAGTTACTCGACTTTCGCCCTGTCATTTAGGACAGTCAGAGTCTTAGTACGCCTGCTCCATTGTCCTGGAAGCACCTCGCGCGATACAAAGACTCTTTGATCGGTGTTCTCGACGATGACTTCCTAATCCTAAGGTTCTTTGCGGAGAAACCATGGCAGCGAACAAAACCGAGCGACTACCCTCCCAATGCTGGCCCGCGGGACTATGGTCAAATTCGAGCAACCCGCTGCATTGTCCACCGGAAGACCACGCTCCCAGCTGTTGGCTTTTGTTCTTTGCGAGTTCATTTTCCGGAATCGCCTTATTTTTTGCCGCCGTCTGTCTTATCGGCTGCAACGGGCTTGCAACATCTGGCAGGCCCTCCACCACGTCAAGCGCTAATTCTCTACGGATAGCAACGGCCCCACCCGTGGGGACCGTTCAGAGCGGCTACAGTATAAGGTTCACTCATTTAGTGCAGTCTCCCTACGATCAAACCGCGACAGCGGCGAACGCATTCTCGTTGGCCACCCTCAGTCCGAAGTCTGCGCCGTCGAAGCCTGTGAGTCCCGCCCCTTTACAAATCATGACCGACGCTCTCCCTGCAGGAACGCTGGAAAGCAACTACGACGCAACGCTTGTAGCAACCGGCGGTGTGCCTCCCTACTATTGGGACGCTATGGCGGGACAGATTGCGCCCGGCCTGACTCTAAGGTCTTCTGCCGGAACCATCTCGGGGATCCCGTTCGCGGCCGGAACCTTCTCCTTCACAGCTCGAGTCCGGGATTCGACAGCTTCTTCGTTATCCGTTACCCTCTCGCTGAACATTTCCGATGCCGCTCTTCCGACAGTCTCCGATGTTGTGCCAATAAGGGCTCGGTTGAGGAACCGTCGTCCAGATTTCGGCTGTCGCTCCAGCGTCAACTGCGCTCACAGAGATCATTCGAGTTAAGAACGTCCCGTTGAGCAACCGGGCGCGTCGCGTATAGCTGCCCGAAATATATAAATTTGGAATCGGCGTATACGTACTCGGATGGCGATGTCCAACAGGTTGAGAGACGCGGCCCGCGTATGGATCAGCGCTCCGCAAGGCCCAGCACACGGCTCGCGGCCTCCCATGAGAGCCCCTCAGGGCGGTGTGACGCCAAAGCACCGACAGCAGCGACCACACCGCAGCGTCACGTTTTGCTCGTGGCACACTTAGAAGACAAACTTCAAACCCAATTGGATCGAACGGGGGCCTCCAGACCCGATTTCCGGGTTCGAGCTGCAGACGTCGGGTGTGGAACCTGCCGTACCAAACGGCTGGCCGGAAGGATTCCGCCGGCGTCGAATTGGCACCCCCTGCGGCTCCGTTCGGATTGCAGAATATAGGATGGTTAAAAACATTAAAGAATTCGGCTCGGAACTGTGCGCTGAGTCTGTCATTAAACTTCAT
Source organism: uncultured Acidobacteriota bacterium (assembly GCA_963718485.1). Classification (GTDB taxonomy): domain Bacteria; phylum Acidobacteriota; class Terriglobia; order Acidiferrales; family UBA7541; genus Palsa-295. The sequence continues at coordinate 41,036 of CAVQZU010000060.1, read as the reverse complement.
AGCTTTGCCGATCGACATATCCACCTGCTTGAAGCCCGCATCGCGCCAAAGGTTACGGCTCGAGGTACCGTAGCTTCCGAAAGGTGGAGGAACTAGGACAGAGTTGCCGACGGCGTAGCAGCCGATATTGGCAAGGGAAGCTAGTGCAAGAGCTTGCTGTGCACCCTTGAAATGACTAGTGTCCGCCGCGGTACAAGCCGCCAAGATTGTGCCGGTCGAGTCATTGCCCGAGAACGGTAGGCCGCCAGCGCAGCCTCCCCCTGGTGTGCAGTTTGTATTAGTAAATCCATGTACGGGGGTGAAGTCGGACGGCTTCCCGTAGAAATTCCATTGTTCACCCATGCTGCCCGCAGCATTGTTAATTTCGCCGGTTCCGCTGAAGTCGTCGGTGAGATCGGACTGCCCCCAAGGCGAGCCGGTCTGCAATAGCACGATCGAATTAATCGACCATCCTTCCAGCATTTGCCCGAACCCTTTCCGCCCCGGAATAGCATAGGTTACTGAAAGCGTACCGCGATGTCGGAGGTCGTAGTTCGTTGCCATGTAGAGTTGCGAGCGAGTGCTCGCATAATTGTTAATGGGAACCGAAAGGTCGGATCCCCTGCCTTCGTCGGAGGCATCGGCTAGCGCATGGGAGTAAGTGTAACCGCCGACGAATGAGAGCCCGTGATAATTTCGTCCAGTCAGTGTTACTTGCAGGCCGTTATAACTGGACAGGGAAGAGTTATTGATGATGCTTACGTCCTGCAAATACGAGAAGCATGAGTTCTTGGGATTGAACGGCCCGCCTGATCCCCCCGGTGCGCCCGCCCCAAGGCTCGCAAAAAGACTGGGACTATTGCAGGGCGCAGTGAATGGCCTGGCCGCCTGTTCGGCGGACGTATTCGGAGCGCAATTGTCGTACGGCGAGGAGTCGACGGCGCTCGCGATGCAGGCGGCGGCCGCACTTGTCGGGTCGGCCGGGTTTCCCCAACCGGGGCTGAAGCCGCCGATGGGCAGTGCCTGATTGACATCGACCATCCCTACCAACTTCACGGCATGGTTGCCGACATAACTAAGTTCGAGGCTCATATTGGTGGTGATGGCCCGCTCGATGCCCAAGCTCCAGTTTTCCACGTACGGGGTGCGAAACCTGGGTCGATCCCGACGATGCTGCAAGGGGCAGGAGGCGCCACGTAAGCCCCAGTTGTAGGCAACGTGAAACCATCGCCGCAGGCTGGAGAAGAAGCCGCGGCGTAGAGGGCCGCGTTGGTGCTGCTGATCGGTTTGGTGGGGTCAAAGGCTTGCCAATTAGCGCTGATCGGAGCCAGACCTGACCCGGGAGTATAGGTGGTTGAGGCAAGGGTAATGTTGCCAGGCGCAGGAAGCGGGGTAGTGCTTCCGTTATTGAACAGGGGAAGACCCGTCGGAATGGTGCGCAGGCCGAGCAGGTTGCCGATAGCATTGGTCACATCGAAGGTGAGCGCGGATTCGTAGATTATTCCGCCGGCGGCGCGGACGACAGTCTTTCCCTTACCATCAATGTCCCAAGCCAGACCCAGGCGTGGCGCGAAGTCATTGTGATCGCCTTGATAGGGAGCTGAGATTCCGTGGCCCACTTGGACCAACCCATTATTGGGATCAAAGTTCCCCAACTGATTGTGCTGGTCCTTAATGACTGACGCAAGCTCATAGCGGATTCCAATATTTACGGTTAGGCGCGGTGTAACGCGCCAGTCGTCTTGGAAAAAAGCGGCGTAACCCATATTACTGATATGCCGCACGGGATCACCCGTGAAAAGGCTCGCGCTTCTAAGATTACCAGTGAAGAAGTTTACGAGCCCTTTTCCCCCGGCACCTGAGAACGATACGGGACCTTTGCCGTTCGCGGTGATGTCCTCGGTAGCCCGGTTGGACTGGATTTCACCCCCAAACTTGAAGGCGTGCTTGCCGTGCAATACGGAGACGTTGTCTAGGATCGATAAGACACCCTCAGGCCCTGTGATGTGAGGTCCAATGCTTTGCCCTATGCCGTTCCGGTTCGAGAGCCCGCCAATCGTAATCACTGGCATCCCAAAATAAAACGAATTCGTGATGCCGGTAGGCATGACATAGGTGGCACCGTTGAACGGATAGCTTGCCGGATTAAGTAAATGATCTTCGCTTTCGAAGTCCTGGAAGTAGTGGGAGTAACCGAAGCGGGCTTCATTTACCCAGGTGGAATTGGGTGTCCAAGTCCAGCTTCCCAGCGCGGCTTGTGCTCGCGCGTGTTGCAGGTTCTCCCACTCCTTCCTGACAATGGTTGTAGGATCGCCGACCGCGAGGCCATTCCCCTGGCTGAAGAAATACATACCCTGCAATGAATGATGATCGCTCAGGTGGTAATCCAGTTTCCCAAGCCCGCCATGAATCGCATTGGTGCTGGGGATAGCGGTGTATACGCCCGTTCCTGGTCCTGGATTTATCGGGAAAAGACCTAAGAATCCGCCAGAGGGCTGTCCGGCGACAGGCGTGCAGTTCCCTGTGGGAGCGGGTGTCCCGAGGGTAGCCTTGTTGAAGCTGAGGCCCGCCAATTCCGCACTGAGGGCCGTCAGAGGTGCGGAAACCGACTTGGCAGCGGTCAAGCAAGCGTCAATGAGGCTGATTGTTGGATCTCCAATCGAGTTGGTCACCGGGAAGTTGTGTAGGATGGGATTTCCGATCGAGTAGAGTTGTCCTTCGTAGTTGGCAAAGTAAAACAGTTTGTCCTTCTTGACAGGTCCGCCAAATGTACCACCAAACTGTTCCAGTCCAACGGCCGCCTTGGGGGCCGGCGCAGCGTCAAAATAATTGCGCGCGTCAAAGGCGGTGTCGCGGCCATACGCATAGCCGGACCCATGAATTGTGTTTGTTCCTGACTTGACTCCGACATCAATGATTGCACCGGGTTTCCAGCCGTATTCCGCACGCGGGTTTTCTTCCGTCTTGAGTTCATCGATGGCGTCCACCGGCAAGATCGTACCGGCATCGCCTGCGTGCAAGGACGAATTCATGACGCTTTGGCCATCCCAGGGAGTGCTGGAGTAGATACCGTTAACCAAGTAGATGTTGTTGTGGGCTCGCATTCCGTTGGTGCTTTCCGAATAGGAGGTGCCCCCCGGGTAGATCATTACGCCAGGCCGCAGTTGGAGTAGGTTTTGGAAGTTCCGACCATTCATTGGCAAGTTATCAATGATCTCGCTTTGCAGCGTTCCGCCCAGTTCGGCGTTAGTGGAGTCAACCAACGGTAGCGTCTCGGTAACGGTGACTGTTTCGGTTTCCTGCCCGGGTTGCAGCGAGAGATCAACACGCAGTTCCTGACTGACTTCCAAAATGATCCCCGAGCGCTCGACGGTTTTGAACCCCTTGACTTCAGCACGGACCGCGTAGGTGCTTGGAAGGAGGTTGGGCGCGTTATATCTCTCCGGCCCCGTCGGCGGTCAGCATTCGCGACACGCCTCTTTGGGTGTCGATGATGGTCACTTGAGCGCCCGCCATCACCCCTCTGCTTTGGTCCGTCACGGTTCCCAAAATGCGGCCCGCGTTGCCTTGTGAGAACATCGGAAGACACGCCAAGAACATCCCAATTGTCGCGCTTAGGAATCGCAAGGTTTTCTTCATCCTGGACGAGAAGGGCGTCATGACTCTCGAGGCCTCTTTTTTCATCAGAGCAACTCCGTTAATTCACCGGAAGGTAGATTCAGGGCTTTCTTGATCGCAACGCTATGCCATGCGCATGTTATGGCTGTCAAGGCTATAATTTTGGGGTGAAGGGCCCTGTCTATCGGTCCAGAGTTTTATTCCTCGGCATAGCCACTCGTGGAGACGGCCACGACGTGCCCAGGATCGGTCGACAATTCGAAGTTCGCGTGGGCCATGCTTTCGTGGAATTACCAGTTTTCGAAAGAAACGGCAGATGATATCGTAAGCTTGCAAAGAGTTGTGGATACAGTCGTGGAACACTGCCCTCCAAAGCTCGGTTCTTTCCCAGTTCTAAAGAACAGGCTCGCGCCCAGATGCTATCTTCTTTTCCTGCTCGTACTGGTAATGTTCGCCCTTGTTTTGGTTGGCAGCAGCACGGCCGGAGCGGCAAATGTTCAGAATCCGCCGCCTGCTGCATTGGGACCGGCGTCACAGTTTGCGATTGCCGACTTTGACGGCGACATTCGTCCCGATGTGGCCAGTATCCAGTCTGAACTGCATGGTTCCGTCACTACGGCTTACTGGATTCAACTGCAACTCTCAGCATCTGGGCGGCAATCGATTCGCCTTGTCGCCCCGGCGGGCGGTCTGCTCATCGAAGCCCGGGACGTCAACGGAGACCACGCTGTTGACCTGGTGCTTGCCACCGCATGGTTCAGACAGCCTGTCGCCATACTTTTGAATGATGGCCATGGTAGTTTTTCACACGTTGAACCAGCTTCCCTCCCCGGGGCATTTACAGAATCCAAGACAGGATGGCGCTCGGCGTCGGACCAATCGGTAGATGCCCTTGGCCTTCCGCCCCAGTCGCGAGCCAGGCTTTCCGCAGGAGCAAACGGCCTCCTAGGAGACAGGTCGCCGACGACCCGGATTTTATTCTCGAGTACTGATCTTCTGGTTAGCGCTTTACTGACACCGCGCACAGGACGCGCACCACCATCCAAAGCCCTTTTCCCGCTAGGTATTCAGATCGCTGGCAGTGAACCCGGGCTGTAGTGTTTGTTCGCCCCAGGTCTGCCGAACCAGCAAACCTATCAGCTCAGCTCGACTTCCCTGACGGCAACGCCCATTGCAGGAAGGTTTGACGCCCAATTTCAATCGGTTTCTCCGATAAGCGTGAGGTCGTGCAATGAGATGCAAGGAACGCGGAGCACTCGCTCTCGTTTTCGCTGCCATGCTCGGTTTCGGCTGTGGGAATGCCCAAGGAGATCGGGCATCAGAAGCGCCACCACCGGCGCCGGTCGAGCGCGAGCAGGACACGAACGTGATCCAGGTGGATCATCCGGCGCAGTTTCCGCTGAGCACGGCAGTCGCGCACAAGGCCAGGTCGGTGCTGGTTGTTACGGGGGTTGTGACTCCGGATGTTGCCCGCAACGTTCCGGTGATTACGCTGGCCTCGGGACGCGTGGTGGCCATTCATGCACGTCTCGGCGACCGGGTACAGAAAGGTCAATTGCTGCTGACGGTTCGAAGCGACGATGTTTCTGCGGGGTATTCCGACTATCGAAACGCTGTTGCCGACGAGGCCCTGGCGCATGCGCAACTCGACCGCGCCAAGGACCTGCTCGCCGTCGAGGAAGCGATGCAGAAGGTAAACGCGCGAATTCAACTGCCACGTGGCTACCACATCGCCCGGGGAGGTGAATACGAAAGTCACAGGCGCGCTCAAGCGCGCCTACTCATCATTGTTCCGCTACGGTCCTGGTGATTTTCCTGATTCTCTACACCATGTTTCGTTCGCTCAAATGGGCTGCGCTGATCCTCGCCACGCTAACGATGGCCAGTGTGGGCGGACTGCTGGCTCTGTTGATCACGGGCACGCACTTCAGCGTTTTCTCAGGCGTCGGCTTTTTGGTGTGTCGGTTCAAACAGGCGTGATCATGCTCGAATACATCAACCAGCTTCGTGCCGGAGGCCGTTCGATCGAGGGTTCCGCGATGGAAGGCGCCGTTCTACGCCTCCGGCCAATCATGATGACGATGCTGGTGGCGACACTGGGTTTATTGCCCGCCGCGGTGTCGCACGCCGTTGGCTCGGATTCGCAGCGGCCCTTTGCGATCGTGATTGTGGGGGCCTGATGGTGAATTTAGCAAGGAGCATCTTCATTTTGCCGACCCTGTATGTGTGGTTTGCACGGGCGAGCGACCAGCTTCCCAAGCCGGAGGAAGAATTTGACACCTAATTTTGCGATTCTCGGCTCACAGCATATCAGCAGGAATCTGATGGTAACGATGGCGCTCGCTTTCATTTTGCCGGGCAATACCGCAGCCGGACAAGAATCGCCAAGACAAGGAGCCCACACAGCAGTTGAAACTGCTGCATCCACGCAGACGCAAGATGCCAACTCTTCAAAATCGGATGACACAGATTCACAGCCTATCTATGCGGATCAACCATCGATGGTCCGAGGATCTCCGTATGTGGAACTTGACAGCTGGATCTATCCGGCAATCGAGCGGCTTGCGGCTCTGGGTTTCATCCATTCGCAATTCCTCGATATGCGTCCGTGGACCCGTATCGAGTGCGCCCGCATGTTGCAAGAGACTGAGGAACAAATGGACGCCGGAGGATCGGTTCCCGCGCAGGCGGACCAGATCTACGCCTCGTTGGAAGAGGAATTTCGACCGGAAATCGATGCGCTCAATGGCAAAGGACGCGAGCGTTCCATTCAAATGGAATCCATTTACACGAACGTAACCGGAATCACTGGGAAGCCGCTGAATGACGGCTACCATTTTGGACAAACGATCATTAATAACTACGGACGTCCCTATCAGGAGGGGTTCAACACCTACGACGGCTTCTCGGGTTACGCGATCGCAGGCCGGTTCGCACTCTACGTTCGTGGAGAATATCAACACGCGCCTTCAGCACCCGCCTATCCACTCTCCGTGCGGGAAGTGATTGCTACCACAGATGCCAATCCGCTCCAGCCAGCCGTTCCTTTTGCGACGGTCAATCGATTCACACTTCTGGACACCTACGCCGCAGTGAACGCAGGTGGATGGGATTTCGCGTTCGGGAAACAGAGCCTCTGGTGGGGTCCGGACGAGGGAGGTGCGTTCCTATTCAGCGATAACGCTGAGCCGATCTATATGTTTCGAGCGAGCCGAATAACGGACTTCAGAATTCCGTTACTGTCTCGATTGCTGGGGCCATTTAAAGTGGACGCTTTCTTCGGCAAGTTGTCGGATAATCAATTTCCACCACGGCCGTTCATCCACGGAGAGAAAATCAGTTTCAAACCCACCGAAAATCTGGAATTGGGATTCAGCCGTACAGCTGAATTCGGAGGGGTTGGCCGCGCGTTCACGCTCGGCCATATTTGGCGAAGTTACTTCACCTTTGCCAGTCCGAGGAATGAAACGGCTGCCAACGACCCAGGAAAGCAAACCGGGGGCTTTGACTTGACTTATCGAGTCCCCTTTGTACGCAACTGGCTCACGTTGTACACCGACTCGATCGCGGACGACGATCCCTCACCCCTAGCTGCTCCGCGTCGTGCCGGAATTCGCCCCGGAATTTATCTGGCTAGGCTACCGCGAATCCCCAAATTAGATCTTCGGCTCGAAGCCGTATACACGGATATTCCTACTTCCCGAAGCAACGGAGGTCGCTTCATTTACTTCGACACCTTCTACCACGACTTATACACCAACAAAAATAACCTGATCGGCGACTGGATCGGCAGAGAAGGTATGGGGTTTCAAGGGTGGAGCACATATTGGTTCAATCCTCGAAGCTCGCTCCAAATTGGTTACCGGCATGCGAAGGTCGCGAAAGACTTCATTCCCGACGGAGAAACCTTGAACGATGCCTCAATAAAACTTAACTGGTGGTTTTGTCGGAGTTTGAGCGTGTCGGGTTACCTGCAATATGAAAAATGGCTTGCACCTGTTTTCGTGCCAACTGCGCAAACGAACTGGACGTCGTCGGTCGAAGTCACGTTCTGGCCGCAATCCTGGAGTCGCTAAGTGCAATCCGAATGGCGATCGGAGCTGGGTAACGCGATCGTCTTCGCGTTTGGATTATTGCTACCGACGAAGAGTGTCGATCGGAAGGCAAGGAGTGGTCGCATAAGTCTTTGCGTGTGCCGAACACCGAGATTTTTTGCCGATATGCCCCCTGCCCGCAACCGAGCTGTCCAGCCGTTGTGATACCAGGCGCAGAGTCAAATCCTGGGCGGAAACGCCTAAACGGTTGCAATGCCCGCAGTGCAACCATAGGTTTGAAATCCACAAGTTTGAACTGAAAAACGGAAAGCTCCGGAGAGGGATGAATTCTGCGGGGACCCTTGCCCTCAAGTCAATTGTAGTGCATAACACCCTAATAAAGTTGGGGGATTGTGCAATGCCAGGTTTCTACAAAGAGGCTGCTCGACGGCTCTATGAGATAGCCCAATCGCAACAGGGCTTCTTTACGACGAAACAAGCCATCCGCGCGGGCTTCGCGGAGAAGACGCACTCTTACCACGTAAATGTCCGGAACTGGATTCGGGAGCACCGCGGAATCTATAGGCTTGCCGATTTTCCCACCCCGGAGCGACCTGACCTAATGCTCTGGTTTCTTTGGTCACGAAACCGGCGGGAAATTCCCGAGGGCACCTACAGTCATGAGACGGCACTCAGCCTTCATGAACTGTCTGACGTCATGCCCTCGAAGCTGCACATGACCGTGCCGAAGGACTTCCGTCGCAATAGCATGATTCCAGAAGTCCTCATTCTTCACAGGGCAAATGTAGACAAGAGCGACGTTCAAGAGATGTACGGTGTGGGCGTAACGCGTCCGCTGCGAACGATTATTGATCTGCTGCGGAGCAAGCAGGTCGACGAGAGTCAACTGAAACTGGCGGTGAATGAAGCCCTTCGGCGAGGCCTTATCGGAAAGCGAGAAATCGATCATGCGTCGCCCGATGATCTGAAGCGCTCGCTCCGCGAACTCGCCGGGCAGCCGGCATGACGGACGATGCCAAATCCTATAAGACGGCTGGAGCCTTTCGCGTTGCGCTGGAAGCCCGTTTGCAGATGCGCGCGCGCGAAACCGGCACAGATCTGCAACGCCTGCGCCGACAGGTGACGTTCGACCGTTTCCTCGCGCGCATGTTTTCCAAGGGACCGAAGGCGACTTACCCGTGGGTGCTGAAGGGAGGTTATGCGATGGAGTTGCGGACCCATTCCGCGCGCACGACCAAAGACATCGATTTGACATTGCACGATGGCACACGTCTTTCCAAGGAGCCCAGAGAGAGGCGCGAACAGGTCCGGGCAATGCTGCAAGAAGCCGCGGCGGTCCGTTTGGATGACTACTTTGAATTTCTGGTAGGGGACGAGAGGAAGCCGTGAGAAGCGTCAAATGAAGCCACGACGAAAAGCAGATTCCCCGATTTGTTGTAAACGTTAGTAGTTAAAGAAAACACGGGAGCTGTTGTAGGCGATTGTCCGGCTTTGCAAGCAGGCGGGTTTCTGGCGGATTTTGCAACTTCATCGCTTCGGCCGTTGACCGAAGGTCTATGGGTAGACGTCGACGCAGTTCGCAAAGCTCCTGCTTCCAAAGCAGGTGTCCTTATTTGCCGACACTACCAAACATAGGGCACAAGCCGATGCTGGACCTGTTTCTGGTATTGCGTGTACCCGGGCAGATTCTTTGCAAGAAACTCCTCCTCATCAAAGAGCCGCCATATCAGAAATAACATCATAAACAGCAGCGCGAGGAGCCCCCAGTACGAGCCGAGCGCAAGCGGTGTGCCAACAAGGTATAGGAGTGCGCTTGCATACATTGGGTGTCATACTACGGCGTATGGCCCGGTAGAGATGACTTTCTGATCCTCTGCGATCTCGATGGTCGCGGACGTGAATGTGTTCTCCCTGTACACAAGAAAAATAAGATAAAACCCGATTGTAACTAGGGCGTCCCCGGCTGTTACCACAGGGAGTGGCACCATCGACCACCCGAAACGGTGATCAAGCGCTGGCACGATAAGCAGTCCGATGAATCCGACGGAGGCAAACAGCATGATGACCTTTTGGGCGGGCTCCTTTTCTGCAGTCGGTCCACCACTCATACGACGCTTGAGAAGGGCAGGATCTTTCTTCATGAGATAAAGAGTAGTAAGAAGCGATGCGCCCGTAAAAATCCCGAGATACACCCATGCCTGCCAATACTGAGTAGTCCCCGCCGGCACAAAAAGCAACAGTCCGATACTTACCGCGAGTGCGACAAGACTGAGCAATGCTTTCGTATAAAGACTTTTCATATCACTACCAATCTTTGATCCGAGGGCTCGCAGGGCGGCTCACCAATGCAGCGTTCGTGCGCTTACGCCGAAGTGCCTAGCAATGCTAGGCACTGGGCGAGTAGGGACGCAACGAGCAGCGGAATGCGGATCATCACCGATCGATCCCATGACGCCTGCAGTTCTCGAGCATTCTCGAGCCTTCCTCCCGTTTTTGCCGCTTCGGTTTGGAGTCGATTGATTGGCTTTGACAAACGATCGTATATGACGACGAACAAGATCAGCACAGAGAGCGACAACAAATACAGCCCGCGATGTCCACCCCGGCTGAACAGGCCCAGAAAAAGGTTCGACAAGATAGCCAAGACGCCCCAGATTGGCATTCGTGCGTCGCCGAAGACATGGACAAATCCCATAACCTCTGTTCCGGCAGATTGCGAAGCCAATCTGAGAGCGGGACGGCCCACAGTCAAAAAGAACATGTCGGTGCCAAGAACGACTGCCGTGCTTAGGATGCCGACGAGAGAAATCGGCCATATCAGATGGTTCATTGTTCCTCCGGCTTTCTGAGTGTCGCCGCACCGATCTGCTGGAATACTTCCAGTAGGTTGAGTTCGTCCCAGTGTTCTACGAACTTCCCATCTTTGACGCGCCAGATGTCGATGCTTCGCAGTTGCACCGTTGCATTGTTGGGCCGATAGCCCATGAATGGCTTGCTAAAGGTTCCGTTATAGGTAAAGCGGGCGCTAATCCGATTGCCCTCTTCGATCACGTCCTCCATCGCAACTTTCGTATCGGGAAATGCATCGAGGTAGTGGCGAAAGAATGCTTTGACGCCCGCTGGCCCCGGCTGAACCTGTGGGTTGTGGTTGTTGTACTCGGGGTGAATGAACTCATCGAAGAGGTCGACCCGTTTCTCGTTCAACGCTTGCGCGAAGAGTCGCGGCAGATGCTTGTTGCTCATAAAATCCTCCATGACTCCAAGTGTGTGATGTACACTGACAAGTGTCAAGGTACTGTCATATTTGTCAGTGTGGGAGGGAAAAATGCCAGTTTCAAAAAAGGAAGTAGGCGAGTGTCCGGTCGATGCGATGATGCGGGTCCTGGATGGCCGTTGGAAAGGCACCATTCTGTGGCGTCTTCAGGATGGGCCGAAACGCACCAGCGAACTCAAGCGTTCGATTCCCGGGATCACCGAGCGCATGCTGATCCGGCATCTTCAAGAACTGGTTGGCGATGGCATCGTCAAAAGAGACGATAAGAAAACGATTCCGCCCTGCGTTTACTATTCACTTTCTTCGTACGGAAGGACGCTCGGCCCAGTGGTGCAAATGATGTGTAACTGGGGCCGTTCGCATTTGAAGCGTCTGTCAGCAAGACGGTGATTGCGCTGGGCTTCGATTCATGCTCGCAGAAGCCCAACAGCTTTCGGCTGTAGCGATGGCGTCCACAATTATTTGTGAAGCCTCCTATGCCACCACGGCTGAGGGGAACAGCAACAGGGCGAGAGGTGGAATTGAAATCGTCATTCTCACATGTCCTCGAATACAAGGCGTTAACTTGCAAATGACTTCCGTGTTCCCTGGGCAACAACAAAAGAATGGTTGGAGTGCTCGCGAACCAGGTGGTCCGCTTGTTGTGACCGCTGATCACTTGCTTGTGGCCATGGCTGGCGTCTGAGCGCCAATTTCGGACGAATAAAGAATGTATTTGAACGGGTCGGTGTTCTGATATTTTTCCATCAGTTTGAGGTAAACGAGGCGCTTGACTTTGGTGATGGACTCGGTGGGACCAAACCGCGCTTCGGCCGATTTGAGCAGCGAGGCGGCGAGTTCATATTTGCCGTCGGCGGCCATTTTTTCTGCCGCAGCGACGAGCCGTGTTTCTGAGAGGCCGAGGTAGGCAACGAAAAGTTCCGCTCGGTCGGAATCGCCGAGATGGTCAAGGCCTTCGAGGTCGGCCTGCCAATAACCGACATTTTGGTGATAGAGCCGGTCAATCACGTGTTCTCGGAGGATCAGGTAAGGCAAGAGCACGTCAGGTCTGCCGGTGAGGAGTCCGGGCGGAATCAGATTTGCACCATGGATTTGCGCGCGCGGGTCGCCACGGCGAATTGAGGTCAGCACCTGATCGCGCAGCCACACGAGATCTATCTTTAGCTGGGCCAGCATGTCGGGAGAAGAGAAGTTCCGCGTGAGCGGCTCATGACCGTGCAGCATGTGTCGTGGATTCTTCTGCACGACAAGGTCGATCGCGTCGAGCAGGCCCTGGAGGTCACCCTCCACAGCGAACGGCGCGCCCAGGTAAGGCATGATGAAATCGCCGACAAAGAGCACGCCCAAATCGGGGAGATGGATGAACATGGCGTCGTGCGTTTCACCGCCATGGACCGGGATCAACTCGATGCGCGTTCCCCCGATTCTGAGTTCTGTGGGACGGTCGATCGTAGCATCCGGCTTGAAATTGCGAACATCGTCGACGTTGAAGTGCTCACCGAAGAAATGTTTCGCAATAGATCCTGGCGCATCGAGTTCGCCGGCAATCTCTTGCTGATAGTTGCTTCTGGCGTAGAAACGCGGCCTCGGATTCAAACCGCGAAAGTAAGCCTGTCCGCCGATATGGTCCCAATGGGAATGCGTGATGAAGATGGTGGTAAGTGCAGGGAGATTAGGTCCGTAGGCGCGCAGCGCTTCGTAGGCGGTTTTGGCGGAGTCAGCACGGGTCCCAGCGTCTATACCGATCAGCTCCCGCCGATCGTTGGAAACTACGAAATAGTATTCCGTGAACTCGAAACCCGAGAGCGCATAGACCCGGCCGGGAATAATCTCCGCAATGCGAGGTGAAACAAAAGCGTGTCCAGACAACGCGTCTTCTGAAAATGGCGTGGTAAGGACAACCGGCTTGTCGAAACTCTTAAAGCCGCTCTGGCGGAGATAGTCCTGTGCTTTCGCTTGGTTGCCATCGGCGAGAGCGAGGGTTCCCAAACGAAAATCCACTTCCCGCAGCCAGCCGATGTCGGGCGCTTTGGCGATGTTCGCAGCGCACCATGTCAAATCATCCTCGGCGGCCTGCTTCTGATGGAAGAAACTCGGCAATTGCGCGCGCACGACGCCTGAAATCCAGTTTACGACGAAGATTTGGCCGCCGGAGAGCCGCTTGGCCTCGTCGAGTTGTGCGATCGTGTCTTTCACGTAGCCGATGCGGCGGAACAAGGAGACCGAGGAGGCATGCTGGGCCCGCAGCAAACCGATGGCGCTTAGATAAAGAGCTTTTTGCGGATCGCTCAGGCGAGGCCCGAACTCGTTCAGACGCGCGGAGAAGAATTCTGCGCCTTCCAACGCCTGGTTGGCATTGGCGTATGCCCCCATGAGAAGAAAGAGCAATTGGGGATCCCTTGGGGGCGCGGCGCTGTTGACGGCTTTCAGGTAATCGAGCTCCGGGCGGGAGGAGTCGGATTGCGTCTGGTCAACGCTGCCTCTGACCGTCCTGTTTATTGCGAAGTAAGCGAGAAGTCCCGCGCCTACGACCAGCACCGCGCACAGCAAGATGAGCTTTTGCATGGGGAGATCCTTTCCGAGACCTTATCCTTCCAATTTAATAGATGTATATACATCTACTTGGGATACAAAAAATTACGCCTCTGCCGCCGCGTTCGTGACCTGGGCCACTGTGGCCTTCATTCGGTTCCAGCCCGAAGGTCCTAGCGTCTTCCGCAAGCGACGTTCCGCCGCCTCCCAGTGTGTCTCGGCGGCTGCGAGTTGGCGCTTCCCTGCTTCGGTCAGCCGAAAGACGCGTTCGCGCTTGTCCTTCCCGGGCCTGACGTGGATCCAACCCTGCTTGCGCAACAGGGCCAAAGTGCGAGTAAGCGTTGTGCTGTCCATGGCAAAGCCGGCACTCAACCTCTTCTGGTTCGCCTCGCCGACAATGCCGAGCGCAGTCAGCAGACCAAACTGGGTGATTTCGATGTCGGCCTTGCGGAGTTCCTGGTCGTAAATCCGAGTGACCAGTCGCGTGAGACGACGAAGGTTCTGACAAGCACAAGTAAGCGGAAAAAGGCCGTTCCCTCGATCATCGTTACGAGGCGGTGCGCTCATAATAGTATGTATATACATCTTATTTCGTTTTGTGTCCAGGCGTTGGGTGGGGTCCGTAAACCATTCACACCGGCATTGACATATTCCCATATAGGAATGTAATGTGGAGGCGTGCCACGAGCCGCTACGACATCGGATGCCTTCAACGCGGTCGCCGAACCCCGTCGCCGCGAAATACTGAACTATCTCGCTCTCCAGGAACGCCCTGTCGGAGATATCGTGGCAGCCATGAGCCTGGGGCAGCCGTCGGTGTCGAAACACCTGCGGGTGCTCCTGGACGTTGGCCTCGTCGATGTCCGCCGCGATGGCCGGAGAATGTTGTATCGAACCAACGCCGAGGCGATTCGTCCTCTGCACGAATGGACGGGGCAATTCGTGCGCTTCTGGCGGCATCAGTTGAATCAGGTGAAGGAACGCGCCGAGGCGAAGGTGAGCCGCGGCGAGACGAATCCAAATTCAAGGAGGAATCATGATCGCAGCAACAGCAGCAAAGGTTGAAGATCTGACTTTGAATATTACGGAAGAAATTCACGTAAAGGCGCCGCTGGAGGTGACCTTCGAAACTCTGCTGGAACAGCTCGGACCGCTCATGACCGGCGCTGAGGACCACCCAATGCAGATGAAAATCGAGCCGTGGCCGGGCGGGAGATGGTATCGCGATCTCGGCGACAATAACGGGCACCTGTGGGGACACGTGCAGGCGATCAAGCGGCCAACGCTGCTTGAGATCCACGGTCCCCTGATGATGTCCTATCCGGTCATGTCGAACGTGCAGTACCGGCTGAGCGAAGAACCTGGCGGAACGTTGATCAAGTTCCATCATATGGCACTCGGAGTGATCCAGGACGATCACCGGCAGGGCATGCCGAAGGGATGGGCCCAAATTCTTGCGCGGATCAAGGAGAAATCCGAAGCCAGGCGTTCGAAGTAATCGTGCCGCCGGCTGAGTGGCTGGCCGCGCGACGGGGGGTCACTGAAAAAGGAGAAGGAATTCACGCGGCTGCGCGACGAGTTGAGCCGGCAGCGGCGCGAGATGATGGGTCGTTCTTGCAATAACCCTGCTTCGTTTTCTTTGGACTAGGAGGAACGACGTCCGGAGCAAGAGCAACCCACGGCTCAAGGCTTTTAATGGGAATCAACACCAGGACAGATCGTGCGATGCCCGAGTGATGTGCAATTTCGCTGCCTTACGCACACTTATGAACCGCGAAGAGAAGCAGCAAACCGCTGCTGGATCTCTTCCGGAGATAGATCTTCTTTATGGGTGGCGATAGTCCAGGCCTGCCCGAATGGATCGGCGATACTTCCGGAGCGGTCTCCGTAAAATTGATCTTTGACGGGCAATAGGATACTCGCGCCGAGGGCCACGGCCCGCCCGATCACCGCGTCCGCATCGGCGACGTAAAGGTGAACGAACGACGATGCGCCGCCAAGGGTCCGGGGCTCTTCGCAATACGCCAGGGCGCCTCATCCCCAACACGGATAACCGAGTCCCCGATCATGATCCCGGCGTCTAGAACTCTTCCAGCAGGATCCGTAAGCCTGCCCGGCAGCTCGGTGGCCCCAAAAGCTTCGCAATAAAATGCAATCGCTTCCGCCGCCGTGCCATCGAAGATCAGGTACGGCATGGCGCTATGAAAACCAGCAGGTATCGAGGATGCTTGCGGCATTTAGACCCTTAGCGAGCCACGGAACACCCTAGCGGCATAGTAAGATTCCGCACTGTTGCGGTACACGAAAACAGTGTTGTAGCGGCGATCACAAAAGAGGGCGGACGCCGAGGTTTCTGATATCAGAAGGTGTTTTCACCCAGTTCGACGTTTTCGTATCGAAATTTCCAAGTCTCTGCAACTCTCGATATTGTTCTTCCGTTAAAAGCTCAATGTCCATGGCGGCTGCCATATCAATAGCGCCATCTGCTGGTTTATATTCTTTCCTTGACTCAAGCGCTTCACGGTCGTAGCAGACACTTCTGCGGCTTTTAGGACTTTCCGCTGAACAATCATAAACAATGTATTCGCCCGTCTTCTTATCGTTTAATATATGGCGGAGAGGGTGGGATTCGAACCCACGGTTGAGTTTCCCCAACACACGCTTTCCAAGCGTGCTCCTTAAACCGCTCGGACACCTCTCCGCGCTGGTGCGCCAGCAGACGTGACAAGAAGCCTAACAAATTGACGCACCACCGGCAAACTGCAGAACGCCGCAGCGTGTCCACGGGAAACAAATTCGCGCGTTGTCTGCTACACTTTCTCCTCCATTCCGGGATGGTGCAATTGGTAGCACGTGGGCCTTTGGAGCCTAAAATCTTGGTTCGAGTCCAAGTCCCGGAACCATTTTTCACTCGTTCCGATTCGTTTCGCCCAAGCGCCAAAAGGTCTCCCACGGCCGCTCCATCGCCTTGACTTTGCCGAAACCGACCGCCTAGACTCTTCATTTCGGCCTGCCGAATGACAAAGACCGAAGGTCACATAATCACCGTCGGAATCACTGGAGCGAGTGGCGCCGTCTATGCGCGCGCGGTACTGCGCATCCTCGAGGCAGATTCGCGAGTGGCGCGAGTCTTTTTCGTGGCTAGCGACGCGGCCCTGCGTCTGCTGGCCATGGAACTGGACGTTGTCGCTTCGGACGGCAAAAAATTGGTTTCTCTCATCGTGGGCGGCTCGCCCCAAAAAATCAAACACCTCCCGAACAAAGATATTGGCGCCAGCATCGCTTCGGGCAGCGCCGTCGTCGACGGCATGATCGTAATTCCCTGCTCTGCCGGCGCCATGGGATCAATCGCCGCAGGAGTGGCCGACGACCTTCTTACGCGCGCGGCGGATGTTTGCCTGAAAGAGCGCCGCCCGCTGGTTCTTTGTCTTCGCGAAACGCCGCTCAATCGCGTGCATCTTGAAAACATGCTGCGCCTCCACGATGCCGGCGCCACCATCATGCCCGCGATGCCCGCTTTTTATTACGCCCCCAAAACCATCGACGACATTGTGGAGCAATTCGCCTGTCGTGTGCTTGCGCAGCTCGGATTGCCGCAGGAAAAACAGTATCGCTGGCAAGGGGGAGCACCCGGCAAACACAGCTAGGACCAGGAAGCCATTCTCCTCTCATGACGACGAGCAAAAACCAAATTCGCACCGTGCTCGAAATGATCAAGTTCGAGCATTCCGTATTCGCGCTGCCCTTTGCGCTGGTGGGAGCCCTGCTCGCCGCGCACGCCCAGGGCCGTTCGCTCGCGTGGCATGAGCTTGTCTGGATCGTCATCGCGATGATCGGGGCGCGCTCCGCCGCCATGACCATGAACCGCATCGCCGACGTCGAATACGACCGCCGCAATCCCCGCACCGCAACCCGCGCGCTCCCCACTGGCGAACTCTCCATCGGCTTTGCTTGGACTTTCACGATCCTTTCTTCAGCGGTTCTCGTGGTAGCCGCGTGGCGGTTGAACCCGTTGGCTCTCAAGCTCTGTCCCGTCGCTCTTGGAATTCTATTTCTTTATTCCTACACCAAGCGCTTCACCAGCTGGTCCCACTTCGTTCTGGGCTTCTCTCTGGGCATCTCGCCCGCGGCCGCATGGATCGCAATCCGGGGCTCGCTGGACTCGCGCATGTTGATCCTCTGCGCCGCCGTCACCCTCTGGGTAGGCGGCTTCGACGTGCTCTACGCCTGCCAGGACGTCGAATTCGACAACTCGGCCGGCCTATTTTCCATCCCCAAAAGATTTGGCATCCCCCGGGCGCTGCAAGTGGCCCGCATGATGCACTTTGTGATGGTTTTTCTGCTGGCATGGCTGGCCGCGACCTTCCATCTTGCTTGGCCTGCCTGGGTAGGCATCGGCGTCGTCGCGACACTTCTCGCCTACGAACATTCTCTGGTGAAGCCCAACGACCTGAGCAAAATGAATGCTGCGTTTTTCACCGTAAATGGCTATATTAGTTTATTGTTCTTGGTCTTCTGGGGCGCTGCCGCATTCGTGATGCGCCCTTAGCACGGCGCCTACGTTTTCTATGGCGATTCTGGCGGCGGCCAGTTTGCACACATGATACCGACTGGATTTCAGACTACCGACACCCGTCTTGAGCCGATCGCCCAAAAAGTTCTCGCAGGCGACCGCCTCTCCGCCGGGGATGGCCTGGCGCTCTTCCAATCGAGCGATCTTCTCGCTATCGGCTGGCTCGCAAATTATGTCCGCGAGAGGCGCCACGGCAAAACCGTCTATTTCAATGTCAATCGGCACATCAACCCGACCAACGTTTGTGTCGCGCACTGCAAGCTCTGCGCTTTCGGCCGTTCCCCCGATTCACCCGGCGCGTACACTTTCGCGCTCGAAGAAATCTACCAGCGCGCCGCGCAGGGCGTGGCGGAAGGCGCCACCGAATTTCACATCGTGGGCGGCCTGCATCCCGACCTGCCCTTCGATTACTACCTGGACTTGGTCCGCGGCTTGAGCCAGCGCTTCCCGCACGTACACTTAAAAGCCTTCACCATGGTCGAAGTGCACTACTACGCACGGATCTCCAAGCTTTCGATTCGCGACACCCTTATCAAAATGAAAGAAGCAGGGGTGGGGTCGCTGCCCGGCGGCGGCGCTGAAATTTTCCATCCCCGTGTGCGCCGCATCATTTGCGACCATAAAGTCAGCGGCCGCATGTGGCTTCAGATTGCGCGCACGGCCCACGAGGTAGGCCTGCGCTCGAATGCCACCATGCTATTCGGCCACGTCGAAACGCTCGAAGAGCGCGTCGATCACCTGGTCCTGTTGCGCGAGGCGCAAGACCAGACTCGTGGCTTCGTCACCTTCATCCCGCTCGAATTCCACCCGGCCAACACGCCGCTCGCCCACCTACCCAAGCCGACCGGCTTCGACGACCTGAAAACCATCGCCGTGTCGCGCCTGATGCTCGACAATTTCGAGCACATCAAGGCCTACTGGATCATGCTGACGCCGCGCATCGCGCAAATCGCCTTGCGCTTCGGCGCAAATGACCTTGATGGCACCGTGGTCGAAGAAAAGATCTATCACGACGCCGGCGCCACCACCCCGGAAGGACTGACCCGCTCAGAACTGGAGCGATTGATTCGCGCCGCCGGCTGCATCCCCGTCGAGCGCGACACGCTTTACAATCCGGTCGACCGCTCGAAAATGCCTATTCCGCCGGCGCGTACGCGCGGCTCGGACGGCTTTGTTCCCGAGACATCTCTCACACTCAACGTGTAGGCTCTTGTCAGCGAATCTTCGATTTTGAACGAATCAAGCGGCAGCCGCTTTCCGGATGGATTTCTTCGCCACCTACGCGTGTGGATGCGCCTTATCGTACACCGACATCAACTGGGTGATGGTCGCCTGCGTGTATCGCTGTGTCGTGGACAGTGAGACGTGCCCGAGCAGATCCTGAATCGCCCGCAAGTCCGCGCCGTCAGCAAGCAGATGCGTGGCGAACGCATGGCGCAGCGAATGCGGATGCAAACTCCAATCGACGTTGCACAGCCGCGCATATTTCTTCACCAACACCCGCACCGTTGCGGTCGTCAATCGCCCGCCCCGCCAGTTCACGAACACGGCTTGCGGATCGAACTTCGTGCGCGGATGTGCCAGGATCTCGGCGCGCACAGGCCAATAGGCTTCCAGAGCCGCCTGGGCTTTCCCTCCGTAAGGCACCACGCGTTCCTTGCGGCCTTTGCCCAGCACGCGCAGCATTTGTCCCCCGCGGTCCACATTGCCGATGTCGAGACCAACCAGTTCGCTCACCCGCAAGCCGGACGCATAGAGCAACTCGAGGATCGCACGGTCCCTCTTCAGAATTAACCGCTCGTCCAAGTCGGTTTGCGGGGTTCGTTTCCGGCTCTTTTTTTTCGGATCTGAAACTCCGCTCGCGATTTTGTCGAGGAGCGCGTTGATTTCGCTCGCGCTCAGCACGCGCGGCACGCGCCTGGGCAGTTTCGGAGTGCTTACAAGCTTCGCCGGATTCTGTTTCGTAAACCCTTCGCGCACGCAATATTTGAAGAAGGTGCGTAGCGCGGCGAGCTTCCTCGCCACCGACGACTTCTCAAGCTTGCGGTCATAAAGCCAGCTCACGAACTCGCGGATCACCTGGTGATCCACCTGGCCCACCGGCATGGTCTCCACGCCAGGCGGCGTCAGAAAATCCCGGAACTGTTCGACGTCAAAGCGGTAATCACCGAGCGTCCTCGGCGAGGCATTCCGTTCATACCGCAAGTAGTCCACGAATCCATCAATAATGGGCTGCATCGTTTAGCTTCTGCACCACGCCTATGTTAGGCACCCGAGCATATACCACGTTGGAGCGAAGCGGCGGGCACAAACACAGCTCCGGTGCCCCTGCCCGGCCGGCCTTGCCGGGCCAAGGGGCATGTCACTTGATGATCCGGAACACGCTGCTGTAATCATCTGTCCACGCCCGTTCACGCGCGGTCGGCAACAGAATCGCGCCCGCCTCTTCCATCGCATCTTTCCCGTAAAATCCCTCGGGGCTTCCCATGAGAATCCAAGAAGCGGAATAAATTCCTCGCTGGTGATCGTCCCCATTGTTCACGAGAATCGCTTCCTTCCCGAGTTGCGCTGCCGCGCCTTCCACAACCGGCAGCAGATCCAAATATTGATTCGAAACGTGCAGCGCCAGCACCCCATCGGGTTTCAATTGTCGGAAGTAGAGCTCAAATGCCTGGCGCGTCAGCAGGTGCACCGGAATCGAATCGCTTGAAAACGCATCCACCGCGAGGGCATCGTATTGTTGCGCGGGTTCCTGCTCGAGCGAAAGCCGCGCGTCCCCTTCGACGATGCGAATCTTCGCTTCCGAATCGCGCAAAAACGTGAACTCCTGGTTGGCAATTTTTACATCGAGAGGATTGATCTCGTAAAAAGTATATTGGTCTCCCGATCGGCCGTAGGCCGCAAGCGTGCCTGTGCCCAGCCCCACGACTCCCACGCCCAGCGCTCCCCGTCCCCGAATCGCCGCAAGCGCCACGCCGATACCCGATTTTTCGCTGTAGTAGGAGGTGGGCTTGCGTCGAAGCTGCGGCGACAAAAATTGCAGGCCGTGATCAATGGTCCCATTCATGAGCCTGCGATACGACGTTTGATACGGGCTCAGATACATTGGCAGGTGCGCCGCAGGTTCCGCGCCACCCGCAGCCGCTGTCGCCGGAGCGCTGTTGCCGGTCGAGGCAATATCACCGGCGCCGCCCGCACCCGGGTGGTCGATCACGCGCAGCACGCCATAAAAATTGCGCACCGCTAGGCTCGCCTCGCGTTTCAATTCCCGCACGCTCGCCGCAAGGCTTACCACTAGCGTGACGACCAGCCCCACGAGCACCAGCCTCGCCGGCTGCCGTGCCTTTCCTTGAAAAATGCGGAGGGGATCCCGAAACTGCGTTACCAGCACGAGCACCGCGCATAGCCCCAGCGCACACGGCAATTCGTAATACCCCGAAAAGATGGCCGGCGCCAGCAGCCCGACAAACACCGCCCCCAACGCTCCTCCGAGCGAAACCATCAAGTAGAACGATGTGAGATGCTCCGGGTTCGGCTTCAGCCGTGCGAGTTCGCCGTGGCAGAACATGCAGCCCACCCATAGCCCCAGGCAGTAAACCGGAATCAGCACCTTCATCGGCAGAACTGCGAAGGAGGGATCGAGACCGTAAGCCATCCCTCCGAGCGCGACTCCCCACAGCCGCAAGAAAAAATCCCTCCGGTACCAGGCCTTCGAATCAAAGCACAAGATGAAACTGAGCAGATAAAGACCGAGCGGAATCACCCACAAAAATGGCACCGAGGCGATGTTTTGGGAAAGGTGGTTGGTCACGGCGAGCAGCAGCCCCGATCCACAGGCGGCCAGCGCCACCCAGAGCGTCTGGGTTACCCAATCAGGATTAGGTTCGGGCGAAGCATCTGCCGGCGGATGCACGGTGTCAGCGAGGCTGCTGCGCGGCATCACCACGAGCGCGAGGACTGCGCAAAGCACAGCCAGCACAGCGTATCCGATCGACCAACCTCGCGCCTGGTGGGTGCTAGGAACGAATGGTTCGACAAGCACGGGATAGCTGAGCAGCGCGAGCAGCGAACCTGCGTTCGAGAGCGAGTAGAAGCGGTAGGACGATGATCCGCCTCCTGCTTGGACAAACCAGGATTGCAGCAGCGGACTGGTGGAGGACAAAACAAAATATGGGAGCCCGACCGTTATGGCGAGCAGCGCGAGAATATGCCACCCCGGCGCATTTACTCCCGCTGGCTTCCATGAGTCTTCCGGCAAAATGGGAAGCGCGGTCACACTTAGCGCCAGCAGGCCTGCGTGAATCCGGCCTTGCGTTTGCGTCCCGAATTTTGTGCATAGTATGTGCGCGTAGCAGTAGCCCGCAAGCAACATGACTTGGAAAAAGACGAGGCAGACTGTCCATACCGCAGCCACTCCGCCAAACCAGGGCAGGATCATCTTGGTGATCAGGGGCTCGACTTGGAACAGGAGAAAGGCGCTCAGAAAAATCGTGGCGCTATACAGGAACCTAAGACGCCATCCCAGGCGAGCGTTTCGATCCCTTTCGAGCTCCGAAGGGACGAGCTTCAAGAGCGATGGGGGCGTTTCGGTTTGCGGGTCGATCAAACGAGAGCACCGCGAATTGCCGTCCGCTGCTTGGATAGTGGTTGGATCGACAACCCGTGTCGATCGAGCTTGGAGCGTTGGTAGTCGCTTGGGTGGAAAACGAGCGAAGACGATGGCGCGAGCGTTGAGATGTGCAGGCTGGTCACCGACAGAGTTAGCCAGGTTTGGTCTTTGGTCGTCATTGGTCCAAAGCTTACGTGTACCGCAGAGAGAGAGGCGATTGCAAACGGTAGTTATCGCGCTAAAGGCGGGGGCCCGGCAATGTGCCGTGGGAGATGCCGCGCTCAAGACCGACCGAGGCGCTAGAGGTAGCCCTTAGTTGTCGCTTACTCGCGGACGATTTCGGCGTTGGCGTTGGGGGCTTCGATGCGGATCAGGCGCAGGTTTTCGAGGTAAAGGTCCAGTTCGAGGTCTTCGGTTTTTACCTGCAGTTCATCGAGCTTTTTTCCGCCTTCCTCCTTCTGGCCGAGAGATTCGACGCTGACGCTGCCAGGCGTCATTTCCTGCGGGACCAGAACCGAGAACGTTTGCGCGCCCTTTTTGTTCCAGTCATACAGACGGGCCAGCACCGCGTACTGGTCATAGAGGTTGTTGTCGAGCACGGCGATTTGCGGCGAGTTGAAGGTAAACTGCTGCGCAAAGGGCCGCGCGCCATCGACGCGAAGATCGATACTCGCCGTGGGACCATTGAAGCTGATCGACGCCGCAGCCTTCTTGAGTCCCTGTGTGGACCACTCGTAATGCGCGGGCGTCCCGTCGGCGTGAAGTTCAAGCGTGCCGCTAACGTGTGTGACGCCTTCGGCCGTTTTGACTTCGGAGGTCCCCCGGGCGATCCAACCGGCCCCGTTCGGGGCGATCTCGAACTCTTCCTTACCTACCTGCAGCCCTCCGGACATGATCCGGAAGCGCCCTTTGTCAGGAACCAGCGAAGCGGGAGCGGGCCTTGCGGGAAGCAGAAGCGACGCATCGTGATTCGCAGCGCCGGCGAAACTCCCGCGAGGGGGCACGGTCATCGCGGCAACCTCCAGCACCGCAACGAGCACGGCGAGCGCAACCGCCAAGCGAGCCGCACATGGACGGATTCGGATCATGCAATGACTCGCGGAAAAATTCCCAGGGCCAGGATTTGTTCCACGACCCGCGCCGGTTCCGCGCCGCTGTCGACGCGATAATCAGCGGATTCGTAAGCCGCCAGCCGTTCCTGATACAAGCGGCGGAAACTCGATTCATCGCGGAACAGCGGGCGGTCGGTAACGGTGGCGCAGCGGACCAGAAGCTCTTCGACGGGGCATTGCAGCCAGATGAGCACGGCGCCATTTTCTCGCAGCAGCGCGAGATTCTGCGGCTGGGAAATCGTGCCCCCGCCCAGCGAAATGATGCGCGGCTTCTGGGATACGATCGATTCGCCAATTACCCGCCGCAGTTGCTCGTGCTCGATGCGGCGAAATTCAGGCTCACCCAGGCGGGAGAAAATTTCCGGGATCGAAAGCGCGGTTGCCTCGGTGATTCGCTTATCCAGATCGACGTGCGGCCAGCCCAACTGGCGCGCCACAAGGCCCGCCGCGGTCGACTTGCCGCTGCCCATGAATCCAGTTAGGCAGATGAGTCTGCGCGGACGGATTTCGCTGCTCATCTTTCAGCGATCATCTTTCACGATCGGCTTTCAGCGATCATTCGGTGCAAAGCACAATTTCCGCCACAACAGCAGACAGAAGAGGCGTCCTGAAGGACGCCGCTAGGAAATCCACTACCGCGGACTAATTGCGCTTCAGGATGTTGATTGTACCATCGAACGAGGAAAGCTCGACCTTGGCGCGGCCGGCGTTGAAGGAACCAAAAAGACTATTGTTAAAGCGAGAGTAGAAATGCTGCGAATGAGTGGGTGGCACCAGTTTCGCTTCGTTATTGACTTTGCCCTTAAGCGAAGTAGCGCTCAGATCGAAGGAATCGCCGGGCGAAAAACGCACCTCGATTATGCCGCTATAGTTTTTTAGCTCGTACATGCCGTTGGGAAGGAATTCGCCGCTAAACAGGATATTCCCCTTCGAGGTTTGCGCCCGCACCTGGTAGCTGCGAAGATCCATCAGGCGGAAATTCCCGCTGATCGAAGATACCTCAATCCGGCCCGCGCAGCGAACACATTGAAACGGACCGTCGATGGTTTTTACGGTGAGGTACCCGGCGGCGTCCGCAAGGTCCACCCCGGCGCCGACCGTCTCCACATTCATGTCACCCAGCACGCTATTGACGCTGACGGCACCCGAATCGTCGTGAATCTGAAGTTCGGCGTCTTCGGGAACGCGGATCTCAAAGTCGGCGCGCAAACTATCGGGCGCAGCGGCGATCTCGGAAATGGGGTGCGTCATGATGTCCACGCGGTTACCGGTTTGCGTGGCGTCGACTTCCACCTGATCGTTGGCGCGGGTGGCGATCACCATCACTTCGGACTTGGTCCAGGCCTTCACAGTGACCGCGCCGTTCGGATTGTGAAGCGTGATGACCGGGTGGGGGTCCACCTTGAAATGCTTCTCGATGTGATCGGCCAGGGCCACGCTGCAGAGCAATAACCCCGGGACCGCGAGCACCACTGCTTTCAGCCAAATCTTGCGTTTGCCGTCCGCGCGAAACCCGCGGTTGAGCGGCGCCGCAAGCCGGCAGCTGAATCTATCCGAGTGATGCGCTTTGTCAGGCTGGGTGTTCATTGGATCGGATCTCCATGCTCAGTCATCACCGCTAGCAGATCGGCTTTCTGTTGATAGGCCCGATACAAGTATTCGCGCGCGACGTCATTGTCAGGCTCTTCGCGAACGCTTTTTTCGCACAAATCGATGTAATGGTCAATGATCGCCAGATTCTGGTGCAAGGAAGTAGACACGAGCGAGTTGGAACCCCCCAGCGAGGAAACGGTTGTCTGCTCGGCATTCTCGAGTTGCGCGGTCAAGGGAAACGACGTTGGCTGGGAGGTGCGCACGGCAAGCGGCCCGCTGAGTCCCAGGGCCAGAGCTACCAGCAGCGCCAAGTAACCGCCGGCGAGCGCCGGTCTCGGCAAGATCGCGAAGAACCCACCCAACCAACTCTGTCTTCCGCCAGAGCTCAGTGGAACTTGGTCGTGAATCAGGCCTTCGGCAGTCAGCTGGGCGCACAAGCTGGCCCAGACGCGGGCGGGAGGTTCGGGATCAGCCACCGACAGGGTGGGGGCGGCCACCTGAATAAGGTCCAAATCGTCGGCCACAGCGCGGCAAGCATCGCAACCCCGTGCATGAGCTTGAGCCGCCCAGTGGCGCTCTCCCTCCATCCAGGAATCCAACTGACTGAGGAACTCGTTACAACCCATGGCACTCATGTTTTAATCCTCGCCGCTTGCCCCCGATGCGGTCCCCGCGGCTTTCCGCTCTTCCCGAGCCTTTGCGCGAAGCGCCTCGTGCAGCAACTCCCGGAGCCTCACCCGCGCCTTGTGAAGCTGCGATTTCGAATTTCCAATGGAGCAACCCATGATTTCGGCGATCTCGTTGTGCTCATAGCCCTGTACGTCGTGCAGGACGAACACCGTCTTGTAACCCGGCGGCAATTGCTCTACCGCCCGCTGCAGGTTCACGCGATCGATCGAACCCGCCAGGGTCAAGTCCGGTCCACCGAAGTCCCGCCGAGGCCCACCAGCCTCTTCGTCGGGCTCAGTCACCTGCTCAAGAGAAGTCTCATTTCCCGACTTCTTCCGCAACTTCATCAGCACCACGTTCACGGCCAAGCGGTGAAGCCATGTCGAGAACGCGGACTCGCCACGAAACGTGGCGATCTTTCTGAACAGCTGGAGGAACGCTTCCTGCGTTAAATCCTCCGCCTCCGCAGTATTGCTCACCATTCGCAGACACAGCGAATAGACACGACGGCTGTGTAAGCGATAGAGGCGCTCAAATGCCGCAGCGTCCCCTTGCTGAGCAAGTCGGATCGCTTCGGCTTCCGGCATCTCGCCAGGTTCGGTTCGTCTCGTTCGGGCCACGCTACCCGTGGGGACGCATCCGTAACTGCGATGCGTTGGCCGCCCTGGAAGTTGCACTTCCAGGTTCTTCCTGCGGAATCAGCCTAGCACTGGGCCGGCGCAGGCGACGAGAGACGAAACCACCCCGTTTAATAAAGGACGCTAGTATCAAGGCTCGCCTATTTTGGGGCTAAAGTGAGGTTTCCGTCCAGTGCGAGCCGTTTTCGGGGAACCCCGAGCGCAGCATCCGCAAAGCGCAGGCCAATTTTTGCTCTTTACAGCGGTGACTCGAACACTCCAATATGTCCCGCGCCACAGGAAGTCTGGACGCACCGAGGTCTTGATTGAGCATCTGTCTGGTTGTCTTGCCAGGAGACGGCATTGGGGGGGAAATCTCGGCCTCCACCTGCGAGATCCTCCAACTTCTAAACCAACAGATGTTGCTGGGAATCTCCCTCGCAACGCATGAGATTGGGTTCGCTCGTCTGAAACGCGAGGGAACGACATTTCCAGCGTCGGTAGCGGAGGCGTGTCGGTCCGCTGACGGAATCGTGCTCGGCCCCGTTTCACATGCCAGCTATCCGCCGCCAGCCGAAGGCGGGATCAACGTCTCGGGCGAACTGCGGATCACGCTTGATCTGTATGCCAACATTCGTCCGAGCGAAACGCGGGAAGGGCTGCCGCACTGGGGGCGGACGGCCATGGATATGGTGATCGTTCGCGAAAATACCGAAGGCTTCTATGCGGACCGCAACATGTACCGGGGCGTGGGGGAGTTCATGCCCACGCCCGATCTGGCGCTGGCGGTGCGCAAAATCAGCGCCGAAGGTTCGCGCAGGATTGCCAAGTCCGCGTTTGAGCTGGCCATCAGCCGGCGACGGAAAGTCACCGCGGTGCACAAGGCGAATGTGATGAAAGTATCCGACGGCTTGTTCTTGCGCGAAGTGCGAGGGGTCGCGAAAAACTATCCGCAGGTCGCCTATGAAGAGCAACTGGTGGATTCCATGGCGGCCTTGCTCGTGCGGGACGCGGCGCGATTCGATGTAGTGGTCACCACGAATATGTTTGGAGATATCCTCTCAGATGAAGCGGCTGAGCTTTCTGGAAGCTTGGGGCTGGCGGGGTCGCTCAACGTCGGGGAGGGCCATGCGATGGCGCAGGCCCAGCATGGGTCGGCGCCCGATATTGCCGGGCAGGACCAAGCCAACCCGGTTTCTTTGATCCTTTCGGCGGCCATGCTGCTCGACTGGCTTTCACGCAAACATGGAAACGAACGGCTCCTGTTGGCCGGCAAAGCCATCGAACAAGCAATCAGCACGCTACTGAAGGACCCCAACAAACGAACTCGCGATCTAGGCGGGCCGCTCGGAACCAAGGCATTTACGGCGGCTGTATGCCATGAACTCGGCCGCCATGCCGGTTGACAGTGCCCTTGCTGCCGGCGCCTGCGATTGCCACGTGCATGTCGTCGGTCCGACCGACCGCTTTCCGCAGAGCGCTAGGCGATCTTACACGGCGCAAAGGGCGCCTCTTGATTCTCTGCGGGCCCTGGCGGAACCAGCCGGCGTATCGCGATTCGTGATTGTCCAAGCCAGTTTCTACGGCACAGACAATTCCTGCCTGTTAGAGACGCTCGATGCGCTGGGCAAGAATGGCCGGGGCGTCGTGGCAGTCGATTCCCGTTCGGTAACGCCGAAGCTGCTGGCCCAGTACGCGCGACGCCGGGTATGCGGGCTGCGCATAAATCTTTACAGCAAAGGCCTGCTAATCGATGCCGATCAAGTTGGGGAGCTGCTCACAGCAACGATTGACAAGCTTCCCACCCAGGGCTGGCACATCGAAATCATTGCGCCCATCTCACTGCTTCTTGATGAGGCGCGCACCGTCGCGGATTCGCCAGCGCCCATCGTTCTTGACCACTATGGATTACCGGGCGAATTCTCTCCTGAAAGTCCCGAGGGGCGAAATCTGCTGGACCTGGTGGCCTTGCCGCATGTGTGGGTGAAGCTGACAGCACCGTACCGAACCATGGCTGACTCTCTCGCCAGCGCTCCCCCGGCGAGCTGGCTTGCCGCTCTGATGAGGACGGCTCCGGATCGATGCGTGTGGGGAAGTGATTGGCCGCATACCCCGCCCGAGCGAGAGCAAACCGGCGCCAACCACGCGGCGCCCTATCGAAAAATCCCTTACCGGCGTTTGATCGAAGACTTCGTCGCGGCCATACCCGATCGGACGCTCTTGCAGCGGATACTGATCGACAACCCGGAACGGCTCTACGGTTTCCACTCGAGCTAGCAAGCAGCCAGGGAACATGCAAACCCTATCCGAACTCGAGCGGCGCGCCTTCAGCAAGGTTGCCTGGAGACTCGGGCCCATTCTAACCATCAGCTATTTTTTGAATTATCTCGATCGCAATAACGTCGGGTTCGCGGCGCTGACCATGAACCGGGACATTGGGCTGACCGCCACGCAATTCGGGGCGGGCGCAGGCGTTCTGTTCCTAGGCTACTGCTTGTTTGAAATTCCAAGCAATATCGCGCTCTATCGATGGGGGGCGCGGGTGTGGATCGCCCGAATCATGATCACCTGGGGGCTTATTTCCGCGGCGACTATTTTCGTGACCGGAGTGCAGAGTTGGTATTGGCTGCGGTTTTTTTTGGGCGTGGCCGAAGCGGGCTTCTTCCCGGGGGTAACCTATTATCTTGCGACATGGTTTCCTGCCGAATACCGCGCACGCATATTAGCGTGGTTCTTGGTGGCGATTCCGGCCACCTCGGTGATCGGGGGGCCGATTTCGGGACTGGTGCTGGGCATGAATGGAGTAGCCGGCCTGGCTGGGTGGAGGTGGCTGTTTATCCTGGAAGGTCTTCCGACTGTGGTGCTCGGAATTGCGGTGCTCTGGGTGCTGACGGACCGTCCAGAGCAAGCCTCCTGGCTGACCGAGGAAGAACGCCTACTCGTTCGGGAAAGAATTAGCGCCGAGCGGCGGGAAAAGGAGATGCGGGGGCTGTGGGCAGCGCTCCAAGACGTCCGCGTGCTGATCCTGGCGGGCGTCCAGTTTGGCTTCACCGTCGGTGCCTACGGGGCGGTGATCTGGCTGCCGCAGATCATTCAGGCGGGTCACCTTGCGAATCTGCAGGTGGGCTTTGTTACCGCCGCTTGCTACGTGCTGGCCTCGGCAGGGATGATCGTCTGGGCAGCCGAAGTCGACAAAAGCGGCCGAAAAATAGGAAATCTGACGCTGGCGTGCCTGACTTCCGCTGTTGGCTTGCTATTGGCGATTTTGTTCAAGAATTTCTGGGTGTCGCTTGCCTGGGTATCGCTTGCACTGTTGGGAATTACAGCGGCAAGAGCCATTTTTTGGACCATTCCGACGCGCTTTCTGACCGGCCTGGCCGCGGCGGGAGGCCTGGCTTTCATCAACTCGGTGGGAACCGTGGGAGGGTTTGTGGGACCGACGGTGATGGGGTGGCTCAAGGATCGGACCGGTTCGTTTTCAAGCGGGCTGTTGGCCATGGCTGGATTTATGCTTCTGGCGACGGGGATGGCATGGTCGCTGAAACTGTTCGTGACCCAAGAGTGAGCCTGCGCAGAGAGTAGCGGCCGCAAGGGGTGCCCATGCGGGCGGCAGCGATCTGGCGGGGCGAGAAGCCACCGTGCTAGATGCCGCGGCGCTCGATCCAAACTTAGGCAGATGCCCGGGACAGTCGCAGTCGCATTCGCTGACGCTTCGGCGCGGGAGCTTCGATCTCGCCAGCGAAAGCGGCCAGTTGCTCCGCCGGGAGCGCGCGCAGGAAAGATTTGAAAACGACTTCCGCCTCGCGCAGACAGGTATTGAAGTCATAGTGAAGGCGATCCAGTACTGCCCAGCAATCGCTCGTGGGAGGACCTGCGGAGATATCCCGCGCGGTCTTGTCGAATTCTCGTTCGAGTTGCGCGACGGTGCTGGAGAGAATCCTCAGCTTGTGAACAAAACGCTGCCTGTCGCCAAAGACAACATAGTGAAGGATTCCATTCCAGGTTGCGGCCGTCTGTGCGGCATGGCCGCGAAAGAAGTCGGCATTGAGAGGTTCTACGCGAGGGATTTGACGGATGTACCGCCCGCGGTTGGCGAGAGATTCACAAAAGCTGATCAACGACGCGGATAGAGGGGTCAACAGAGCCGCGGAAACGGAAACATGCTGCTGTGCACCAATCAGCTCGCCACGAGCGCGCATCGAGAGTCCGTCATCGAGCGCCACACTCATCATGGCGAAAGCAGATTCCCACCGGCGCACGACACCATCGAAGATTTGATTTTTCTCGCGCGGCAAGGCACGAATCCAGTCGTCGGAGACGCTACGCTGGACATAGTTCGAGAGAGGTTGCCGGTTGCGCCTAGGAAACACCACCGCCCCCAAGGGAATATTATATCAAACTTCTGACGTCAGGACCCGTTTGACGGTTTCAGAAATCTCTGGCTATACTGCCCGCCAGCTTTAGCGGAGAGAATAAACCCTCCAAAGGATCGGCTCTGTTGGATTTCGAACCTCTTGACCAGTTCCGGCAACGCCTCAGGAAGATTACCGAAATCGAGGCCCTAGGACACCCGGCATATCCCCACAAGTTTGAAGCAACACATACCCCTCGAGAAGTCGTGGAGCAATTTGGCGAGCGCTCGGCCGAGCAATTGTCGTCGGACCGGATTGAGGTTCGAGTGGCAGGCCGCATCGTGGCCCTCCGTCCCCATGGCAAGGCGGCGTTTGGGCACCTCACCGGGGACGGCAGACGTCTGCAGTTCTATGTCAAGCTCGACATCGTGGGTGCGGAAAACTTCAAGCTATTTCAATTGTTAGATTTGGGAGATTTTGTGGGTGTCGCCGGCCGCCTGTTTCGTACGAAGACCAACGAATTGACGGTGCAGGTGGCAGGTCTAGAGCTGCTGAGCAAAGCGCTGCTGCCCTTGCCGGAAAAGTGGCACGGGCTGGCGGACGTGGAGCAGCGGTTCCGGAGGCGCTATCTCGATCTGATCGTGAACGAACGCGCTCGGGAGATTTTCGTTCGGCGGGCCAAGATTGTGCGGGAACTGCGGCGTTTTTTTGACGCACGCGGCTACATCGAGGTGGAAACGCCGATGATGCATCCCATTTTGGGAGGAGCGACGGCGCGGCCCTTTGTAACGCACCATAACACGTTTGATATGGATCTTTACTTGCGGATTGCGCCGGAGCTGTATTTGAAGAGGCTGGTCGTTGGCGGCCTTGAGCGCGTCTACGAAGTCAATCGCAATTTCCGGAACGAAGGAATCGACGCGATCCACCAGCCTGAGTTCACCATGCTTGAATTCTATCAGGCTTATAGCGATTACAGCGCCTTGATGGATATGACCGAAGAGCTGTTTCAGAATTTGCTTGAAAACGTGTGCGGCACAATGGTGATTCATTACGGCGAAGCGGAAATCGATTTCAGCAGCTTCGAGCGGCTGTCGATGCGCGATGCGATTTGTAAATACTGGCCGGTGGAAGCCGGACCTGCGCCACATCCGGGGGGATTTGCGGTGCGCGGGGGACCCTTATTAATTGCCGAACAGTATAACCGGTATGCGCAATCTCAGCAGAAGGATGAGATTTCCACAGCAGCGGAGCGGTCGGACGGCGAATTGACCGGTGAGCTGTTCGAAGCGGTTGCCGAGAAGCATCTGATTCAGCCCACGTTCATTTACGATTTTCCGACCGAAATATCGCCGCTTTCGAAATGCCGCGCAGACGATCCTTCTCTGACGGAGCGTTTCGAACTTTTTATCGCGGGAATGGAGATCGCCAACGGATTCTCCGAATTGAACGATCCTGCCGATCAGGAGCGAAGATTCCGAGCTCAGGTCGAACGGGGCGGCCAAGACATGCCGAAGGAAGTGGACGCAGACTATATCCGGGCTTTGAGCCACGGGCTTCCTCCGACTGCCGGCGAGGGAATCGGGATTGACCGGCTGGTCATGCTGCTCACCGACACACACGCGATCCGGGAGGTAATTCTCTTTCCGCTGTTGCGAGCGCAAGCCCCCGAAAGCTCCGGCGAGAATTCGACTTCTTCTGAGACCAGCGCCGAGCCGGGCGCGTCGAGCAGCAAAATCAAATGACATTCGAATGGCTGCTAGCGCTGCGCTACCTGCGCTCGCCGAACCGGCCAGCCGTACTTCGGCTGGTCACCGTATTCGCCATCATCGGCGTGGCTGCCGGAGCGATGACGCTGGTCGTGGCCCTGTCAATGAACACCGGCTTCCGGCAAGCCATGCGCGACCGGCTTCTGGGAGTGACCGCGCATATCAACCTAAAACCGATTGGTTCGCACGGGATTCAGGACTACCGGGGATTGACCGAGCGCTTGGCCGCAACCCCAGGCGTGCAGTCAATCGAGCCGGCCGTATACCTCACGGTATTGCTTTCCTCCGGCCAGCACGCGCGCGGCGTGGTGCTGAAGGGAGTCGACCCCGGCCTGGAGGTCCGCGCAAGCGAAGCTCTGCGGCACATCGTTTCAGGAACGAACCACTTCGATGCGGATGCCGACGGGATTCCCGCTTTGCTCCTAGGCCGCCTGCTGGCCAATGAGTTTGACATCGCCGCGGGCGATTATGTCACGCTAACCAGCCCGCAGGGAGATTTGACGCCTTTCGGGATGCTGCCGCGGTCCCGGCGCTTCCGCGTAACGGGAATTTTCGACTCCGGATTTTACGACTACGACGCCAATTGGGGATTCGTCAAACTGAGTTCGGCGCAATCGCTTTCCGGGATCGGCGATGTGGTGAGCTTGCTCGAGATCAGGGTGACCAAGCTAGACGACGTTAGCAAGGTGTCCGAAGACGTGCTGCAGCGTTCCGGCCAGGGTTTTACGGTGAGCACCTGGATGGATGAGAATCGCGCCTTATTCCGGGCACTGAGCCTGGAAAAGCTGGTGACCGCACTGTTTATAGGGCTGATTACCTTCGTCGCGGGGCTGAATATTCTGGTGGTGCTGACCATGACGGTGGCCGACCGCGCCCGGGATATCGCGGTGCTGATGGCCATGGGAGCGCGCCGTGCGCAAATCCGAAAGATCTTTATCCTGCAGGGATTGATTGTCAGCATCACCGGGACGGCCACAGGCCTCGCGATCGGGTACGCGTTTGCCTGGGTAGCCAACCGCTTCGAACTGATTCCGCTCAATCCGGAGGTCTACGCAATTCCCTACGTTCCTTTTCATGCCAACGGTTTCGACTCGCTGTGGATCGCAGTGGCGGCGCTGGCCATCAGCCTGGGGGCCACTATGCTTCCGGCCCGATCGGCCGCGCGGGTTTTGCCAGTGGAGATTCTTCGATTTGAATGATGGCCTGCGCCCGGGCGCGCTCCAACCGTTCCTCTCAAAAACTGGCCGCGCAGAAGACCCCCGACCGCGCCGCTACCGACAAAGCTAACTTAAAGCGCACCCTCTGCTTCCAAGCTTTGAGAGTGTGCGTGTCTTTCGGTTCTTTTCTGCAGGCGTGTTAGAATACGATTGGTGGTGGATAGTCTGCCAGACAGGGCCACCCAAAGCATGGGAAAAACATCGGCCTGCATTGTGAAAGCAATTAGAATCTCTGCCCATCGGGGGAGATTAGCTATAAGCAACAAAAGGAGATACGGAAAGGCGAGTTCGGCATCTAACGTGTGAGGAGTATTGCCATGCAGAAAGCCATGAGTGTCGGCGTTGAGTTGGCCGAACAAGAGGGACTCCCGGCGGGGTCCTCTCCTAGCTCTGGTGAAATTCTGCGCACCCGCAGCCTTCGCAAGGTTTTTCGATCGGGCGGCCAAAGCGTGGCCCCAGTTGACGGCATTGATTTGTCGATCCAAATCGGCGAGATGATCGCCGTGGTAGGTCCTTCGGGAACCGGGAAGAGCACGCTTTTACATTTGCTGGCTGCGCTGGACACTCCAACAAGCGGTGAAGTATACTTCGCCGGAAATTCGCTGAGCTCGCTAGGAGAGGCGGAACTGGCAGAATATCGCAACCATTCCGTGGGTTTTGTTTGGCAGCGGCACCATCTGCTGCCGGATTTTACTGCGGCTGAAAACGTTGCGATGCCCATGCTGGTTCGCGGACAAGCGCTCGGCGAAGCGCTCCATGCTGCCAAGGCCTGGCTGGGCGAAGTCGGACTGGCAGATCACACCCACAAACGTGCAGGAGAACTTTCCGGCGGCGAGCAGCAGCGCGTAGCGATCGCGCGAGCTTTGGTGAATCAACCCTCCCTGCTTCTGGCAGATGAACCAACCGGGGATCTGGACGAACGAAGTGCGCAGGCGGTTTTCGAGCTGATCGAGCGCCTGCACCAGACCCATCACTTAACTTCGATTATCGCGACACACAATTTGGGATTGGCGTGGCGGACCGATCGCGTTTTGCAGCTGGAAAACGGGAGGCTGACGCCGGCCAAAGAAGCGTTCGCGGGCACTGCGCCGTTTGCAGAGCGGACAGCGGACGCTGGGGCGATGACCCCGGGAGAGCGTGGGTGAACCGTGTTTGAACGCTACACAGAAAAGGCTCGGCGCGTCATCTTTTTTGCAAGATACGAGGCCAGCCAGTATGGAAGCCCGTACATCGAGACCGAGCACTTGCTGTTAGGGCTGCTGCGCGAGGATAAGGCCCTCGCGAATCGCTTTCTGCGCACCCATGGCTCGATTGAATCCATTCGCAAGGAGATCGAATCCCGCATTACTGTTCGCGAACGCATCTCCACGTCGGTCGAGGTCCCCCTCAGCCAGGAATGCAAGCGTATCCTCAACTACGCGGCCGAAGAGGCCGAGAGACTTGGGCATAAACACGTCGGAACCGAACACCTGCTGTTGGGGGTGTTGCGCGAAGAAAAGTCCTTTGGTGCCGAAATCCTGCTGGAACGGGGATTAAGGCTATCCACCGTGCGAGAGGAACTTTCTCGAAGCGCGGGAGAGAAGGTGCCCGTGAACCGGCCAAAAGAAGCTTCCCTGCTGGCAGAATTCAGCCGCGATCTGACGCAGGCGGCCATGGAAGGACAGCTCGATCCGCTGGTGGGACGAGATCGTGAACTCGAGCGCGCGATTCAGATTCTTGTGCCGCCGCACGAAGAACAATCCGGTGCTGATCGGCGAACCAGGCGTGGGCAAGACGGCCATCGTGGAAGGCTTGGCCCAGAGGATTTCCGATGGTGATGTTCCGCCGTTCCTTGCCGACAAGAGAATCCTTTCGCTCGATCTATCCTTGATCGTTGCCGGAACCAAGTATCGAGGGCAGTTCGAGGAGCGGCTCAAAACCATCATGAAGGAACTGATGGAAAGCCAGAACGCGATCGTGTTCATCGACGAGCTGCATACCCTGGTGGGCGCGGGATCCGCGGAAGGCTCACTGGATGCGGCCAATATTCTGAAGCCGGCGCTGAGCCGCGGCGAGATCCAGTGCATTGGCGCGACGACTCCGGGCGAATATCGCAAGTCGGTCGAGAAGGATCGCTCGCTGGAGCGCCGCTTCCAGGCTATTAAAGTGGGCGCTCCCAACGAAGACGAAGCGATTCGCGTGCTCCAGGGCGTTCGCGACCGTTACGAGAAATTCCATGCCGTGAGTTACACCGAAGATGCCATTCGTTACGCGGTGTATCTCTCGAATCGCTACATCCCGGACCGCTTCCTGCCGGACAAGGCGATTGACCTACTGGACGAAGCAGGCGCGCGTGTGAAACTGCGCCAGGCGATGCTGCCCGATGAGGTCTCCGAAGTGCAGAAGCGTGTAAAATTCATCACCCACCGGATGGAAACCGCGATCGCCAACCACGAATTCGAAAAGGCGCGGTTTTATTCCGAAGAAGAGCGCAAAGAGAAAGAGCATTTGCGGATGCTGCGCGAAAAGCTGAAGCTGGATGATTCCTCGACCGGGATTGTGAGCCGCGAGGACATTGAGGAAGTTGTGGCGCGGTGGACAGGGATCGCGGTTACCTCGATCAAGGAAGACGAACAGCAGAAACTGCTGCGCATCGAAGAAGAATTGCATCGCCGCATCATCAGCCAAGAGAAGTCGATTACCGCGCTCGCCAGGGCCATTCGCCGGAGCCGTGCCGGTCTGAAGGCGCCGGGACGTCCCGTGGGCTGCTTCCTGTTCCTTGGACCGACCGGCGTGGGCAAAACCGAAGTGGCACGGCGGCTGGCGGAGTTCCTGTTCGGCAGCGAGAAATCGCTCATTCGCTTCGATATGTCCGAATACATGGAGAAGCATTCCGTATCGAAATTGATCGGAGCGCCTCCAGGATATGTCGGTTACGAAGAAGGCGGGCAGCTCACCGAACGAGTCCGCCGGACTCCCTATTCGGTAATCCTGCTCGATGAGATTGAGAAAGCGCACCCGGATATCTATAATATCCTGCTTCAAGTTTTCGAGGACGGTCAGCTGACCGATGGACTGGGCAATACGGTCGACTTCCGGAACACCATTATCATCCTGACTTCAAACATCGGCGCACGGCAGCTGCAAAAGCAATCGGGGCTGGGCTTCCAGTCAACCGACGGGCTAGCGATTGCCAAGAGCCAGGACGAAATGGTGATGGGAGAGGTGAAGCGGGTGTTCAATCCCGAATTCCTCAACCGGCTTGATGAGGTGATTTTGTTCAATTCGCTCACGGACGATGACCTGCTGCTGATCATTGATCTGCTCGTGGGCCAGATCAACGAGACGTTGGTGCATCGTCAGGTGCAGATTGCGATCACGCCTGAAGCGCGCCAGTGGATCCTCGAAAAGACCTGCAGCGACCGAAACTACGGCGCGCGGCCGCTCCGGCGCGCGTTGCAGAAGTACGTCGAAGACCCACTGTCGGAAGCTCTCATACAGGGCGGATTGCAGAAGCCGGCGACGCTGGAGGTTTTCCTCTCCGGCGACGGCTTGCAGTTCCGTCCCCTCGTGGAAGCAACCCCGGTGGCCCACTAAGAATCCTACACGCGCGAGCCGGGTAGGAGCAATCCGGCGGGGGAGCTAAAAATCTTGGGCGGGGAACTGCGGCCTTGAATAGAGCCATGGCCGCGAGCAGTAAAATATCTCTGTGCGCATTCAGAGTCCTCGCAGTTGTGTCGGCACTATTTTTCGTGGGGCTGCCGGTCCTCTGGTCTCAGCAAAACCAAGCGACTCCTGGAAATCAGTACACCATCACAAGAATTGAGATCATTGGAAACCGGCGCATCCAGCGAGACACGCTGCTGGCCCGCATCTTTTCGCGTCCGGGCGATCCCTATACCGAAGACGCCGTTCGCCGAGATTTCCAGGCTCTCTGGAATACGCAGTTTTTCGAGGACATTCGGCTGGAAGTAGAGGACGATCCCAACAATCCGAACGGAAGAATTGTGGTCTTCTACGTGACCGAACGGCCCATCATCCGGCGGATCGAGTACAAGGGCAATAAATCGGTTTCCGAGTCGGATATCCTGGACGCGTTCAAAGACAAGAAGGTCGGCCTTTCGGTGGAAAGCCAGTTCGATCCCACCAAGATCACCCGCGCCGAGGTGGTGATCAAGAGTCTGCTGGCGGCGCATGGGCACCAATTTGCTGTCGTCAAACCCACCTATGAACGCATCGCGGCAACCAACGCCGTGAAATTGACCTTTAATATTGACGAAGGCCCGAAGGTGAAAGTGGGCACCATCACCATTGTCGGAAACAAGGCTTTCTCGAGCCGCCGGATCATCCGCACCATGCGGAACGACCGGCCCTACTCGATTCCGCTCTACATCACCTCCATTCCGGTTTTGAACAAGACATTTGATCGTCCCAAGCTCGATGAGGACATGGAAGTTGGCATCCGCGGGCTGTATCAAGACAACGGCTATTTCAAGGCGGAAGTGAACGTCTCGGACCTGAAAACGCTGGACCTGAACCGGGGCGGTCTGCCCTTGCCCGTACCGGGAATCGGACGAAAAAAGGGCAAGGCCACCGACATTACCATTCGGATCGATGAAGGCGCGCAGTATCACATGGGGAAACTCTCGTTTCGCAGCGCCGATCCGGACCAGGGACTGGTATTCAAACCGGACTATCTGGCGCGCGTATTTCCGCTCAAAGAAGGCGATCTTTTTTCGGCCACGAAGATTCGCAAGGCGCTCGACAACTACCGAAAGCTTTACGGCGAGTACGGCTACATCGATTTCGTGGCCACGCCGGAAACCGAAACCGATGATACGAAGAAGATCGTCAACATGACCATGGAATTCGACCAGCAAAAGCAGTTCTTCGTCCGACGCATCGAATTTTCGGGAAACACGACGACGCGCGACAAGGTAATTCGACGTGAATTGCTTCTGGATGAAGGCCAGGTGTACAACAACCGGCTCTGGGAACTGAGCATTCTTCGCCTGAACCAACTGGGGTATTTCGACACCATCAAGCCGGAAAATGCGGAATTGAAAAGGAACGTCAAGGCCGCCACCGTCGATATCAACCTCAAAGTGAAGGAAAAAGGAAAACAATCCATCAGCTTCTCGGGCGGGGTCAGCGGGATCGCGGGAAGCTTCGTGGGCCTTTCCTATCAGACCAACAATTTTCTCGGGCTGGGCGAGACCCTCACGTTCTCGGTGCAATTCGGTGATATTCAACGGAACATCATGTTCGGCTTCACCGAGCCTTACCTGTTTGACCGGCCTCTTTCGACCGGATTCACCATCTTCGCAAACCGCTTCGACTACAATACGGCTCGCCAGGAAGGGCTGCTGCTGGGCCAGCAGGTCGCTATCAATCCCGCGCTGCAGGAAAACTACAACACCAATTCGAAGGGTTTTACGATTTTCGCGAGCTATCCGCTGCGCAAGCTTTCCTTCACGCGGCTCGGGGTTACCTACGGATGGAGCACCACGAACATCACCCCGTTCAGCCAATCGGCAACCTTGCTGTTTGAGCAAACCAAGTTCACCAGCCTGGCGGGACCTTCGGCGCTGAACGGGATCCGCTCAAGCAAGATTACGCCCACGGTCACCTACAGCACCGTCGATAGTCCTGTAAACCCAACTCACGGCAAAAGTTTTTATTATGGCCTGAGTTTCGAGGGCGGACCGCTGCAGGGCAATGTCAATACGATTGGCAACACCTTTTCGATGACCTACTACCGTCCCACCTACCACAGGCGAAACACCATCGCGCTGAAGTTTCAGACCGCTATGATCACCGGTTACGGAGGGAAGGATGTGCCGCCCTACAGCCGCTTCTATCTGGGAGGCGAACAGGACGTGCGCGGCTACGACTTTTATACGATTTCCCCGTTCGTGGTAATTCCCTTCTCGACCACCACGAATATTTCCTTCCTGAATCCTAAGTTGCTGAACCAGCAGGGTGTGCCAACGCAACAGACCCTGCCTGTGAACGTACTGGAATACATTCCCACGCGGCCCGGCGGAGACTTGCAGGGCGTGCTCAACCTGGAATACCGTATACCGCTGTTTTCGCGAGTCACCTTCGATTTATTCAACGATGCGGCCATGAACGGAGTCCTGCGGCAGTCGCAAATTGCGCTCGACCCGACGGCGGTGGCTTCCCTGCAGCAACAGTTTCCGAATCCGGATTTTCCGAACTTGAAAATATCGAACAGCTTGCCAATTCTCGGGGGCACAAACTTCAGGCCGCACACGTCTGCGGGAGCGGAATTCGTGGTGTTCCTGCCGATCGTCAACGCACCTTTCCGGTTCTATTACGCTTACAATTACCTGCGGTTAACGCGCACCCTCACGCCACCGCTCGGCGCCTACTATTTCACTCCGACGGTTGAGAATTCCTTAAAACAACTGGGCGTGTACAACACCGAGATTGTGCCGGCATTACAGACGTTCCTTGAGCAACTGCAATCGTCTCAGACGATTCCGCCAACGCTGCTTGAGCCAAAGAGCACGTTCCGCTTTACAGTGAGCAGGACTTTCTGATTGCATAGCTACCGCGCAGACTGTCGAGGCTGCCACATCGTGCGGCTGGACTGAAGAAACGAGGAGAAATGGCCGGAAGAAGCATGACCAGGATCGGGAAGCTGGGGGCGGCGCTGCTCCTTGCCGGCATGGCTGCGGCGTGCGGAGGAAATTCGACGGCGGTGGGCGTGATCGTAACCGCGCCGGGGATCACTTCCGGCTCAACCGCTACGGTCATCGCCAACGGGATTCTGCAGTTCGCGGCCACGGTAACAGGCGCATCGGCGACCACGGTTTACTGGCGAGTTTGCAAGCCCGCCGCAACACCCACGACTCAGCCTACCAACTGCACCGCGATTCCCGGTGTGACCGCGACCTCGGTGACACCTCTGAGCGGATATGGGACCGTCACGCAAACAGGACTTTATACCGCTCCGCCCACGCCTCCTGACCCCAACGCGTTCGTGGTCATGGCCATCAGTACCATCAGTTCGCACATTAACGACACGACCGGAACCGTTAACACCGAGTTTGGCATTGCCA